>JBHJGR010000019.1:0-4499 GCA_050331615.1 Elainellaceae cyanobacterium | reverse complement strand
ATGTTCACCGCGTCTCCCCACAGGTCATAGATAAACTTCTTGCGGCCAATTACCCCAGCGACGACCGGGCCAGTATTGATGCCAATGCGAATCTGGAAGAGCTGATTTTGCTGAATACTGAAGTCAGCCATCACCTGCTGCATGTCCAGGGCCATATCGGCGATCGCCTCCATGTGATCAGGGCGCTCTACCGGAAGCCCTCCGACTGCCATGTAGGCGTCCCCGATGGTTTTAATTTTTTCCAAACCGTGCCGGTCGGCAAGCTGATCAAACTGGGAAAAGATAGTGTTTAGGATGGCAACCACTTTGTCGGGCGGGATGGTGGAGGCAATCTGGGTAAATCCAACTATGTCGGCAAACAGCACCGTTGCCTCGGCAAAGCTATCGGCGATCGCCCCCTCCTGGCGCTTCAGCTTTTCGGCTACAGGCTCGGGCAGAATGTTGAGCAGCAGCCGCTCCGATCGCGCCTGCTCGGCCTCCAGTGCCTGCCGGGCCTGAAACTCTGCCGACTGAAGCTTCTCGTAGAGATATACGGACAGGTTGCAGATGCCGCAGAACCAAAATAGGTAAAGCGCCTGCCGGGTATCCCATAGGGGCTGATCGATGGGGACAAAGCCCAGCAAAGCATTGACGCCATAGTAGTAGGTCAGCACCCCCGCCTGGGAGAGCAGGTGATAGCGCCAGCGCACCGGCACCAGGGTAGCCTGGGTGAGAAACACCAGGGTCCAGGAGTAAAGCCCAGGGAAGGCGACCCCCTGCGTGCTGGCCCAGATTTGCTCTACCAGGGTCACCGTCCAGGATGCGCCGAGGAAGATCCATTCGGGATGCTGCTGACCTCGGGGCGATCGCTGCAGGAACAGGTGGATGATCAGCCCTGCCTCGGCAACAATGGCCATTACCAGCCAGCTTGGGTCCCACTGGGGAGAATGGCGCACCGCATAAACCAGCCGCAGCGCAATGAAGGTGAGGTAGGCGATCACCGCCAGCCGCAGTTCCAGCTCCAGGCGTCGGTTCATGAACTCCCGCCGCCAGGTCTGATAGTCAGACGATGGAGCGGATAGAGGCATCGCTCGGCCCAGCACCAGATTCAGCATCCGGTTCAGCATCTGGGTCGGCACCGCAGGCTCCGCTTGCTTACCCATTGCTCTAGCTCTGGTGGGGGCGATCGCCTGGCTCTGTCTCCAGGGGCTGGAAGCCCAGGGCCTGCCGCAGCTCGGCCAATTCATCGCGATGGCCGGTGACCACCACCGCCGTCTGGGTCTGCGGCTGGCCATCCAGGGCACTCACCTGCAGGGACACCTGCTCAACCCGCCCCGACCGCTGCCAGTAAAACCACCCCGCCGCTGGCGCGAGACCCACCAGCCCTAGGAAGAGCTGCCCGATGCTAGGGAACAGCAGGGACAGCACCAGCGACAGGCAGAGTAGCCCCACGGCGGCCAGACTCGATAGGAAAACGGCAAGGAACACGCTGGGGCGCACAAACCCCTCAAAGGTGACGAGATTCTCATCAGCATTCACCGCCGCTAGCCGATAGGCTCGCTGGGTGAAGTAGGATTCCAGTTTCTCCAGGACGGGTTCCTGGGGCTGCTGGGCGACGAGGCGGGCAACCTCGATCCGGTCTTTGGTCGAGGCTCGGATGAAGAAAAACAGCCCAATCAGCATCAGTAGCGTCAGGAAAAAGGTGGACGAAAGGACGGGCGTGTCGAGGGCAGTCATCAGTGATACCGGATGGGATGGCTGAACAGTGGTCGAGAATTGATATCATTATCGCCCATTCCCTTGCAGATCATCGCTAACCACAGTGGAGCACAGAATCAAGAGGGGCGAACTTAACCAGGGGCGATCGCACTTCCAGCTACCTGCTGCTATTCTTTGGCAGAGGCTTCAAAACGTTAAACTCTATGCACACCTGGCACTGGCAAACCTGCAACGACCTCTCCTATCTCACCTGTAGCCTGCTCCACCCCTGGCCCCACGGCTTCTTTACTCGCCACTGGCAGGGCCGCAGTCCGGCAGAGCTGGCTCCTGTCCTGGCATCTGATGCCGCCGTTTTTCGGGTCAAGCAAGTGCATGGCAACACCGTACTCGCGCCCTCAGAGCTGGACACAGAGACTGAAAGCAGCGACTTCCGGGAAGCGGATGGCCTGGTAACCGAAGCGCCGAACCAATCGGTGTGGGTGGCAACGGCAGACTGTGTTCCGGTAATCATCGCCGATCAGCGGCGGGGGCAGGCTGCCGCCGTTCATGCTGGCTGGCGGGGCACGGCGCAGCGCATCGTCCCCAAAGCAGTGGAACGACTCCAAGCCCAGGGTAGCCACATTGAGGATCTGCGGGTTGCTTTGGGACCGGCGATCGCCGGCTCTGCTTACCAGGTCTCTACCACCGTCGCCGCCCAGGTCGGCTCTACCGTCCTGCCCGCCCCCGCTCTCATCCAAACTCATCCGCCGGTTCACCCATCCACCCATCCACCCACTGCGGCGGCGATCGAAGAAACCCTCACCCAACTCAATCACCTGCCGAACTCACCTCTGCTTGAGGATGAGCAACCGGGGCGCATCCGTCTTGATATCCGCCGGGTGAATGCCCTCCAGCTTGAGCAGATGGGAGTGACAGCAGAGCAGGTGGCGATCGCCCCCCACTGCACCTATCGGGACTCAGATCATTTCTTTTCCTATCGCCGCCAGCCCGCCAAGCGAGTGCAGTGGACTGGCATTGTCAGCCGCGGCGGGCCAATGTAATCCCCCTCAGGGAAGCCACTGGGGCTGGAGACCCGCCATCGGCAGCTCATCTGGATCAGACTGCACCAGCTGCCCGTCCTCATCCTGTAGGATGGGCAGAAACCAGAGCTTGCTGTTGGCGATGGGCTGGCCATCGTCACCCCGCAGCAGGCCCGGTTCTGAGGCTTCCTCGACGTTGGCTACTACCTGGTCAAACAGAATGCCTAGGCCATCGGGGGCCAGGCTCATGTGGATATTAGGCTGGATCGGCAGGATGAGCAGATCGGTGCGATCGCCAGTTTCCAGATCAACGGCCACCAGATAGGGCTGCTCAATGTAAAAGTCTCCCGGCACGACCTCCGTAACCAGACAGTAGAGGACCTCCCCCATCGGATCAAACTGGGCATCGAGGATAGAACCCTGCACCTCTAGCAGTTCCTGCTCAGTTCCCTGATTGGTGACCAGGAAGAGCGACTGGGTGGGCGTTGCCGGGTCGGGGTTGAACTGCACCATGGCGGCTGCGGCCCCGTCTCTGGAGAAGCCCAGCACCATGCCGTACTGGGGCAGAAAATCGAGGGGGTCAGCACTGGCCTCATCCTCGCCGAGGGAGAGTAGCGAAAGCCCTTGACCCTGGAGGTAGGCGATCGCCTGGCTGTCGGGCGTGATCAAAAAATCACCGCCGGGTTCGGTCTCCAGGGGCTGAGGCGGTTCATCCGCCCGCACCACCCAGAGGCCAAAGTCCGCCGGGTTTTGGCGGTTCACCCGGTAGGCAACTATGGTTTGACCATCGGGGGAGAGGTCAAACTTCAGGTTCTGGTAATCTTCGCTATCGAGGATGAGCTGTACCTCCCCCTCAGGCGGCAGCTCCTTTACAGGAGACGGCGATACCTTGTTGAGGGAGGGATTGCCGGGGAGCAGGTCGGGGGAATCGACCTGAATGCCCGTGGAGACGGCATAGAGCTGCTGGTTCAGCAGGCCCTGCTCCTGGGAGGCGCGGTCAGTGGCAGAGAAAAGGACGCGATCGCCCTCTGGATAGGGTTCATAGTCCATCACCACCAGAGTTTCTGGGGTGAGCAGGCGCTTTTCCTTGCGAGTGAAGTTGTGGAGCACCAGACGACCGGCCTCCTCACCGCTCACGCCCAGGTAAAGAAAGGCGCTGTCCCGCGTCCGGAAGGAACCCGTGAACGGTTCAATGGTGGGAGCATCGGGGCCAGCCTCGGTGAAGCGATCCCGAGCCCTGTCCAGGTTTACCTCAAAGGTGTAGCCGTAGGGGGCGGGTTCCGTCAGGGTATAGGCCATGCGTCGCCCCGCCCAGCTCATTTTTCCCGGAACCGGCTGGCGCTCTTGATCAGGAATCAGCACCTCCACCTGCAGATTCTCCTCGACGCTCCGTTTATCCATAGGGCGGTTGAAGGCGAGGGTGAAGGCGATATCCTCCGCTCCAATTTGCTTGCCCTGCCAGCTAAAATCCCGCACCTGGGGAAGCGTGCGATCGCCCCCCAGCAGTAAGCCTGCAATCACGATAGCCAATACTGCCATCAGAGCCAGGGCGGTGCGATCAAGGGGTTGGGGAAACCCGCTGGGGTTTCTGGAGCTAGAAATGCGGCTGACCATGAAACGGTGTAGGGACAAAAATCTAATTTATCGAATATTGAAGGGTTCGGGAACCGGATAAAACCCCTGGCTTCAGACATGGGGATACAGACGGTTCCCGCGCCAGATGAAATCTGGCAGTCTTATGCTGAATGTGATAGCGTAAGAATATGATAGTACATGAGTTCA
>JBHJGR010000018.1:0-8246 GCA_050331615.1 Elainellaceae cyanobacterium | reverse complement strand
CCCCCCACCAACGGATCCCCAACCCCCCCCCCCCCCCCCCACAATTTTTGTCCACAAATGTAATAAACCCAAAAATTTTGGTGGGGGCGGCCCCCCGGGGGGGGGCCCCACACCCATACAAGTTGTAATTAATTGTGCTTGAGCACTTATTCAGTATTTTCTGAAAAATGAGTGAAAAATTAACCCAACAGGTGGATGCGCCTGCTAGATTCAGGCTAATCTTACATAAAATCAAAGCCTTGGGACTTGGAGATAGGACACTTTCGCCCTAGAGCTGGGATTGGACAAAGGCGGCTAGCCGCTCCAGTCCCTTCTCGATTGTGGGTAGGTCAGTGGCGTAGGACAGGCGGATATAGCTATCTGCACCGAAGGCAATGCCGGGAATAGTCGCGACCTGATGCGCCTCCAGCAGCGCTTTGCAGAACTCCAGGGAGGCCATGCCCGTTTTGCTGATGTCGGCAAACATGTAGAAGGCTCCGTCTGGCTTGGGGCAGGAAATGCCGGGGATAGCGTTGAGGCCATCCAGCATTGCCTGCCGGCGCTTAGCAAAGGCAGCCACCATCTCGCTGACGCAGTCCTGGGATTCTTCCAAGGCAGCGATCGCCCCATACTGAGCAAAGGTACAGACGTTGGAGGTGCTGTGCCCCTGAATCGCCACAGTAGCTTTAATGATGGGCGAGGGAGCCGCTAGATAGCCCACGCGCCACCCCGTCATGGCATAGGCTTTGGCGAACCCATTGCTGGTAATCGTGCGCTCAAACACTTGGGGACTGGCGGCAGCCATGCTGAGATGTGTCGCCCCGTCATAGAGAATCTTTTCGTAAATCTCGTCCGAAACCACCCACAGGTCATGCTCCACGATCACCTCAGCTAGGGCGCGGATGTCGTCGGGCGCATACACCATGCCCGTAGGGTTGGAGGGAGAGTTGAATACAAATAGCTTAGTCTTGGGGGTGATGGCCTGCCGGAGCTGGTCGGGGGTGAGGCGAAAGCCGTTCTCAGCGGCGGTTTCTACGATGACTGGAGTGCCCTCAGCCAGCTTAGTCATCTCTGGATAGCTGACCCAGTAGGGCGCGGGGATAATCACCTCGTCTCCCGGCTGAATCAGCGCCAGGATGAGGTTAAACAGGGACTGCTTGCCGCCATTGGTGACGGCAATATTTTCGGGAGCGTAGGTGAGGCCGTTGTCCCGCTGCAGCTTGCGGGCGATCGCTTCCCTTAAACCCATTTCTCCCGCCGCAGGACCATAGCGGGTCTTGCCCGCATCTAGGGCCGCCTTCGCCGCCTCCCGAATGTGGGCCGGAGTATCGAAATCGGGCTCGCCCGCACTAAAGCTACAGACATCCATCCCCTCAGCCCGCAGGGCGTTCGCTTTGGCCGTGATGGCAAGGGTGAGGGAGGGTTGGACGTGTTCAACGCGAGCAGCCAGATTCATATCGATGATTTCTCCAATACGACAGGCAGCACGGCTGGCCGCAGCCGGAACAATCCTCAGGCGCTGCTCAGCTGTGCTGCAAAATAATGAAGTTTGTTCTACCCAGAATATCGCTACTCTGGGTAGAGCCACAACGCGATGTCAGGCGATCGTCACATCCGGGGAGAGGTACACGTCTTGAATGGCGTGGAACAGCTTGACTCCTTCCTCTACCGGGCGCTGGAAGGTCTTACGGCCCGAAATTAGGCCACAGCCCCCAGCCCGCTTGTTGATGACGGCAGTGCGCACCGCTTCGGCAAAGTCGTTCTTTCCCGAGGACCCACCAGAATTGATCAGGCCGATGCGTCCGGCATAGCCGTTGAGCACCTGATAGCGGGTGAGGTCGATGGGGTGGTCTGTCGTCAGTTCGGAATAGACGCGATCGTGGGTTTTGCCGTAGCTCTTGCCCGTGGCTCGCTCCACTGCCTGATAGCCCCGGTTGGTGGCGGGCAGCTTTTGTTTGACGATGTCCGCTTCAATGGTGGCCCCAATGTGGATGGCCTGCCCCGTTAGGTCAGCAGCCAGATGGTAGTCTTCCTCTTGCTTAAAAACGCTGTTGCGCAGGTAGCACCAGAGGATGGTGGCCATGCCCAGTTTGTGAGCCTCAGCAAAGGCTTCGCTTACTTCCTGAATCTGGCGGTTGGATTCGGGGGAGCCGAAGTAGATGGTGGCCCCGACCGCCACAGCACCCAAGTTCCAAGCCTGCTCCACCTGGCCGTACATGATCTGGTCGTACTCGTTGGGGTAGCTCAGCAGTTCGCTGTGGTTGAGCTTGACGATGAAGGGGATGCGGTGGGCGTATTTGCGGGACACGCTGCCCAACACGCCCAAAGTGGTGGCGACGGCGTTACAGCCCGCTTCCATTGCCAGCCGCAGAATGTTCTCGCTGTCAAAATAGATGGGATTGGGGGCAAAGGAGGCTGCAGCCGAGTGCTCGATCCCCTGATCCACCGGCAGGATAGACAGGTAGCCGGTGTTGGCCAACCGTCCATTAGAATAAAGCTGCTGCAGGCTACGCAGCACTTGGGGGCTGCGATCGCTCTGAGTAAAGATGCGGTCCACCCAGTCGGGTCCGGGCAGGTGTAGGGTCTCCTTCGGCAGCTTGGCTTGGTAGTTGAGCAGGCTGTCGGCTTCGTCGCCCAGATAGGATTCAATCGATTGAGGCGCGGAGGGCGTCGCAATAACCACGGCAGTTTCCTCGAAATTCAGCAGAATCGGCCATCCCGTATGCTGGCATGGTTGCTCACAGACATGGGATGATTCACGTCACACACCACCCTATTTCAGTGGCGAATTACCGTTCATGGATCTAGGGAAAGATTTTCGGCAAAAGTTGACAATTTTAAGTGCTTAAGCACAATTAATTACAACTTATGGGGGTGTGCACCCCCGGCGGGGCGCACACTGTCAAGAAAATAACTTTGTTTAACTTTGTTTAACTTTGTTATGAAGACTGGTGAAAGCACTCCACCCTTTTCCTGCTCTGATGCGTTTCTAACGCTAGCAGCCGCTGAATTCACCCCCGTTGTCGAGTTTTATCAGGCACTGCTGGGGCGATCGCCCATTCCCCACATCCCCAATGTTTACGCCGAATTCCAGCTTCCTGGTCTGCGGCTGGCCATCTTCAAACCCAAAGCCGACCACGAGCCGGAGTTTTCCCAGCCTGAACGGTCAGGATTTAGCCTATGTTTGGAGGTACCGGACCTGGAAGAGGCGATCGCCCACCTCGCTGCCATTGGGTATCCACCGGAGGGAGCGATCGTCACTGCCTCCCACGGTCGCGAACTCTACGCCTACGATCCCGCTGAGAACCGCCTGATTTTACATCAGTCCCACTAGACACACAGAAAACATTTCTAGATAGATTTTGGGTGTATCAGTGATCCCAATAACCTACCCAACCAAAGGATGAACGGCTATGAAATGGAGTTTTCTCGCGGCGATCGCCCTCCCCCTCTCCGCTGGTTTTCTCGTAGGAGCATTTCACCCCAGCGAAAGCGCTGCCCAAATCGCTAAGCCGACCCGCATAATCCTCGCCCAGGCCAGCGACTGGGAACCCGTAGCCCGCATCGACCCCGATCGCCCCGTACAGATTCGCCTGGTGAATCGGGCAGGCGTACCCGTGGAGTATGGGCTGACGGACAATAACGCCGCTCCCCGCCAGCTCGCCAGTGGCGCAACCACCTCCATCAGTCAGGTATCAGCACCGGCCTACATGCTGATCAACCCGATGACCACCCGCGTTAACCTCAGCTATGACATCACGGCGGCGAACAATGTCGTGAATGTGGAGATTCTGCAGATCGATAACGACCTGCCCGGCTACTCCACCTTCAACATCGACTGGGGCGGCGGCATTTACGTTTACTAGCCACTTTTTAGAAAAAGTTTTACCGTTTGTCAGGGCAGTATGGCACGAGTTCCGCAGATTTCGCAGATTTCGCAGATTTCGCAGATGAATAGCGTTCCTGCCGATTCTCAATCTGCGTCCATCTGCGTCATCTGCGGATGTATCAGACGCTGTTGACGGGACAGGGCTCAAGAGGCGATCGCCCGCAAAACCCAGCCGATGATAATCCCAATGCCGCCAAATCGCACCGCCTGCCAGAAGGGCTCCTTGAGGCTGCTCCAGGTGAAGAGCTGACTTTCCAAAATCACGTCCAGCTCTTCCAGCCGGGCCTGCATCTGCTTCAGCTCGGCCTGGAGCTGTTTGGTCCGGTGCTGGCGCAGTTCGCTCTGGGTGCGGCTGAGGCGCGTCCGCAGCTCATGCTGGCGGGCCTGGGCAGCGATCACCTGGGCGTGGCGTTCCTGGAGTGCCCGCAGGGAGGCTTCCACTTCCTGGAGCGATCGCCCAAACTCGTCTAGCTCCGGCTCGTGCGCTTCCGGCTCGGGGGGGGGTAGATCGCTGGGAGACGGTGAATTTTGGGGCGGCGTCATAGGGAACCTGTAAAGTAGAGGTAGATAGGGAAGATTCAGGCTCCCCATTCTATAAAATTTCCCCAGTTGCTTTGCAGAGTCAGCTATGACATCTAATTCCGCCACCCCCCTGCCTCCCCAGCCTCTCACCTCAGCTACCAGCCAAGCCCTGGCTGCAGTTGATACCCTGGATCTAGCTCAAGCCCTGGCCGAACGGCTGGCGATCGCCCCTAACGACTGGCACCGCCTTAAGGGCAATCGCTCCGCTCGGGCGCAGGAACAGGCGGCGATCGCCCTGGCTTATCTACTGAAGAACCAGCCGGAGGAAGCTCTGCCTCGCCTACAGCAGGCCGCGGGTTGGCTCGATCGCTCCGTTTCGGCACCTCCCTGCCCTACCCACGGCTCATCCCGCTAATCCTGCCGGCTTGGAGCTAAATTAAACGCGACTGAGGCCCTCGTCGCCCTCTTCCTCCAGTCGGATAGGCTGGGACGATATCCGCAGCCCAGCCTTGATGAGAAAATCAATTTGTGCTGGAGTCGTAGAGGTTGTCGGTGTGGCTGAGCTAGCGCTGAGGGTAGGCAGGTTAAGCATTCCCGTGCTCTGATGGACCACCAGACTCAAGACGCAGGAGCAAATCGCCAGCAGGCACATGTCCAGACTGCGGCCTGAAAGCCGCCATAGAGCCGTGTGACTGTCAGCGCGGCTGGAACTGAAATGCCCCCCAACCGCTGAGGTTGGGATTCTCCGGCGCATTGTTTTAGGCGTTAAATCAAAGTTCATAAACTTGCGGTGGATTGGCAGCGGTGCAAAACTACTCAACTCTAGCGCAGCGATCGCCCGTGCTACGGAAATCCTGCCCTCTCTCCTAGCATGCCCCAACCTAACTCCAATCCGGCAGTCGTCTGGACGATTGCGGCAAGGGCTTTCCCATCAGTCTCAACCCCTTAACTTGGCAGGCTCAGGGCTCCACGATGACGGGGGTCCCTACAGCCACAATCTCGAATAAGGCCCTGACATCGTTATTGAACATTCGCACACAGCCGTGAGAAGCGGCCCGCCCGACAGAGGCTTCGTTGGGAGTGCCGTGGAAACCGATATAGTTGTTGCCGTCTGTCCAGAAACCAATCCAGCGATCGCCCAGGGGATTTTGGGGACCGGCTCCAATTACCTGACCCGTGAAGGGGTTGCGCCACTCTGGGGATTCCACCATGTTGATGATTTCGTGCTGTCCCACCGGGGTTTCCCAGCCTGGCTTACCGATGGCGATGGGATAGCTGACTTCTACGACGTCGTCTCGGTAGACGTAGACCCGCCGCTCTCCCAGACGGATGACCAGCCGCAGCGTGGGGGTTACCTCCGGGAAAACGGGGGTTGGAAACGGCAGGTCGAGAACGGCAGCGGTCGGGTAAACGGGTTGTCGGAGACGCAGGGCCGGAGCAACGGCAGGATTGGTGACGCGGGGAGCGGTGAGGACGCCAGATTGTCCTTGGGGCGTACGGACTGCCTGCTGGCGATCGCTCGATTCAGTCGCCTGAATTTGGGCCGGGGCGGGGTGAGCCCAGCCAGCTATCAGCATCGTTGCCAGGAAAAGCAGCCAGCCTGGCATCTCGCGAGACGAACGGACAATTCGAATCGGCTCAGAGCCATCATTGACCACGGTTAGACCTGCTTTACTCATAACCTCGTTTTAAGTAGTTAAACAAAATTATCCTCTTGGGGTTGCGCGCCCTCGGCGGGGACGCACAACCCATAGGCTGTAATTAATTGCGCTTCAGAACTTAATTGAGATCTTACCCGTGTTGGCTCGGCTCTTCCCTGAGCCTAACCGCAGATTTTTGAACTGTCACAGCTCCAAATTGGGGATATGGCGTTACGCTTTCGCGTTAGGACGTTCAAGCGGTGTGGAACCCCAGCGACGCGGGGGTTCCACACTCAAACCTTAGTCCGTAGGGCTATAGACCACTCGCTCAGGGGTAAAGCTCCCGCCAGCGGGTTTGGATGTCTTGAATCGTGAAGACGGCATGGAACGCCAGTCCTTCTTGCTGATAGCAGGCTGCGCCGCCCTGCTGGCGGTCTACCAGGGCGAGTACGCCCTCCACGCGGTAGCCCATATCCTGGAGCCGGTGGACTGCCGCTAGGGCCGACTGCCCTGTGGTGACCACATCCTCTAAGACCACGACTGGACTGCCGCTGGGAAGTTCCGGCCCCTCCACATAGGCACGGGTGCCGTGGCCTTTTGCCTCCTTGCGTACAATCAGGGCGGTGAGCGATCGCCCCTCATAAGCCGCCACCACGCTCACAGCCGTCACAATGGGATCGGCCCCCAGCGTCAGCCCTGCCACCCCCACCACCGTTGCCGGGATCAGCGGTAGCAGCACCTGTCCCACCAGCTTTCCCCCCTGCGGATGGAGCGTGACCTGCTTGCCGTTGATGTAGTAGGAACTGCGCTGTCCTGATGACAGCACGAAGTCCCCCTCCTGATAGGCAACTTGACAAAAGAGGTCGAGCAACTGGCGACGGAGCGAATTGGCATTAGGCATGATTAAGTAGGCAGCCATAAAACGACGCTATGGTAGGGGGCGCAGTCCGACGGGGTACGCCCCGTACTAGCTTTATTTATGGCCATATATAGCATTACGCACTGGCGTTAGGACACTATCACGAGCAACTCCCCCGCGGCGCGGAGGAAACGACGCTATGGCGGGGCGAACCCCACTTGCGTTTATTTATGTTCAGGCACTTACCATACGCTCTATGATGGGGTATTACTAATTTGAATGCTTTCGCAAATGCCTGTCCGCAACTTCACCGGAGTTTTTAAGCGGCCAGCCCCCTTAACAGAGCGTGGGATAGGTTTTGAGCAAGTGTTCGCTATAAATATCTACCGCAAGAACGACTGCAAAGGAGCCTAAGTATGAAAACTGCGTTGGTAAGGCTACTGGTTGCGATTCCTATCGCCACGACTGGAGTCTCCTATGGTGCGATCGCTCACGCCCAGGAGGTTGATTTCGATTTAGAGACCCAATCAATCCCCGAGGCGCTAAATGAGGCGTTTTTCTCCAATGACAGAGAGTTTTTTAACAATCGGAGCATTGGTCGGCAGCTGAGCTGGTTCTTGGGCTTTGGATTTCCGGAGAACGAGATCAACCAAGATGGACGAGCGGTGGATATCCTCTATCAAGACCTTCGGGAGCAGCAGGTTTCGTCTACGCCGATCATTCGCACCCCCGACCTGCCCAACCCCTACCAAACCTCAGTGCTGCTCTCACCCGATCTGGATATCGTTGTTCAGGAATTTGATCAAACTCCACTCCAGCAGCCAATCCCGGCTCCTGCCCCACCACCGCAGCCCGTTGCGCCACCGCAGCCCACGACTCCAGTTCCGGCACTCTGGTAGCCCAGGCTCCACCAAAATCGGCTAGGGCGATCGCTCACCTAACCTCGACGTGAATGTTTGAAGTCCAGGGTGCAGGAATCGAACCTGCCTAAGGCGAATTATGAGTTCGCTGCCTCATCCGCTCGGCCAACCCTGGTTGGGTATCTTGGTTGGGTATCTGTCTATGTGCTATGTGACGCTGTTGTGCCGCTATCGATACAAAATATCATCGAGCCAGTGAAGTCACGCCGATAAGGTATCGGTATAGTGTTAGGCACTACAGCATATCAGGCAACTATTCTAGCCTGAATTGGCCGGACTCGATCCCGTCATGGTTGTTTGACGCTCTCCCCCCAACCCTGTCGGGTATGGTCGGAGATTCCTGCTTCACTGGCTCACGCCTAGATAAACGAGCAAGCCCGAATACCCCCGGTCAGAACGCCTCCACAGGCTGTTTGCTTAATGTCCACGATGCGCCC
>JBHJGR010000017.1:0-2411 GCA_050331615.1 Elainellaceae cyanobacterium | reverse complement strand
ATGATATTGTCACAACGACCTAATTCCCCGCAAGGGGATTGAAACATGTTAATGCCCCATTAACCAACCTATTCGACCAGCGTCACAACGACCTAATTCCCCGCAAGGGGATTGAAACGATAGTTTTTATCTGGTGCAGCGCGGTGGGGTGCAGTCACAACGACCTAATTCCCCGCAAGGGGATTGAAACAGTAACCAAGGCAGAAGGATGAAGGCAGAAGGATGAAAAGGGTGAGTGTCACGGATTAGAGCGATCGCCCTCTTTTGCTATAACTGGTAGCGAGTTTCTGCCTTCTGCCTTCTGCCTTCTGCCTTCTGCCTTCTGCCTTTCGTTCTGCCTTCTGCCTTTATCTTCCCTCTAACTCTCGCAATCGCTCAGCCAGCTCCGCCGCTCGTTGTTCCGCCGCTTCCCTAGCCGCCCGTTCCTGAACCAGTTCCTGTTGCACCCGTTCCGCCGCTGTCAAAATCCAGTTGCCCTCCTCGTCATACCAGCGGAGCCACTGGCGGGTAATGCCCTCATACGTTCCCTGCCAGAGACCCAGCCCAATGTTCAAAGATGGCATCCAGAGGCGATCGCCCACAATCTCCACTGGCTGATAGCTGCCCGACACCAGCGTGAATGCCCGCAGCTCATCCGTGTAGCGATCGAATACTACATAGTAAGGAACTCGCAGGATTTGCTCATAGACCTGCCACTTGGTGGGGGGCTGCTGCGGCTGTCCTTGAATCCGTCCCAAATCTTCACCCTCCGTGCCGGGGGACAGCAGCTCCACAATCACCGACGGACTCACCCCCTCCTGCCAGAGAACATAGCTGAGCCGCATCTCTCGCTGCCGGTAGAGCCGCGACACTCCCACAACCGCAAACCAGTCAGGGCGCTTATACCAAAGAGGATGGCGCACATCATAGTAAAGATTGAGGTCGCCTGCGGTAAACACGTTGTCCTGGGCATAGCTGGCTAGGCGAAAGGTGGCGCTGAGGAGTTGGGGTTGCAGATAGTGAAACTCGTCCGGCAAGCCAGGTTCCTCCGAGTCTTCGCTAGGGAGGTCATACATAGTGGGCAGCGTTTCTGCTGCTGGACGGGGCGGGTCAGTCTGCTCAATGTGGGGCGGGAAGGTGGTCATAGTCGGGCAACTCCAGATTCGGCCCAATTTGGCCTGAACCGTTAACCAACATCAGAAGACGGGTGAGATCAGGGTACCAATCGGGAACATTTTTGATAGCACCCTCATTATTGCGACTTTCGACCCAAGGGAGCCAGAAGAGCGCTACTTGGAAGAGGCACCTTCCAGGCTCCATTAAACTGGAACCAACGTTCGGCAATCGGTCCCTTGGCCTTTGCCGCTGATCCCATTAACCCTAGCACCCGTCCCGCTGCTTCCCACTCTCCAATCCTGCCATGACCAGCAAGCGTAATTCGATTCTCGAAGCCATCTCCGACCCCACAAAGAACTTCCTGGCGACGTTCCTGATCAGCACGCTCCTGTTCAGTTTGATTGCCGATGGGGTGTCCGTTCTGTTCTGGGGCAACTTCAGCGACTGGCTCCAGACCCAGTTGGGCATCGCCAGCAAGAACCAGCTCCAGGGATACATTCTGCTAGTGCTGGTCATTCTGGTGCTGTTTCTCATTTACAGCACTAACCTGGCTCAGCGTCTGCGTACCCTGCTGATGAAATGGCGCATCTTCGGCACTGAAATTCCCGATCGCGCCTCCGTCGTGCCCTTAAAGCGCACCAGCCCCGGACTCATTGTGCTGATGAGCACCAGAGACGATTCTCCAGCCGAATTCGCCATTCGCCACCACTGGAACCGGGGCCAGCCCCCTCACCTCCAGCATTGTTGGGTGATTTGCACCAAGTCTTCAGAGGACTATGCCAAAAAGATGAAGCAACGCCTGCTGGCGGACGGTATCGACGAGAACCAACTGCATCTCTATTACGGCAGCTACAAGCTCAACGACCCCAGCCAGCCGGGACTGACCCTGACAATGAGCGATCGCGACGCCGATGACCCCGATACGATTCTGAATCTGGTGAACGCGATTTTTCTAGATGCCCAGTCAAAGGGACTCGATGAATCCGATATCCTGGTGGATTTTACTGGGGGCACCAAGCCAATGGGGGTCGGCACCGTCTTGGCCTGCGCTGCCCCGGCTCGCCGACTGGAATATCTGGCGCAGACCCAGCCGCCCCAACTGATGGAGGTACGAGTGTCCTATAAAGTCAAGCCTGTGCGGTGATGTTTGGATAGTCAGCCCTGCCCGGCCAGCGTTAAGTAGGTGGTCATAAGTAAACGTAGCTATGGTGGGGTGGGGGCGCCCCCGGGGGGGGGGCGCCCCCGCCGGGGGGAGTTTATAGGATAAAAATACAAAAACAAAAAAGAAAACTTATTAAGTTATTTTATGGTTATAT
>JBHJGR010000016.1:0-15479 GCA_050331615.1 Elainellaceae cyanobacterium | reverse complement strand
CCGGCGCACCTCCTGGAGGGTGCCCTCCAGATTGTCCACAGAGCAGAGGACTAGGGTACTGACCACCGCATCCAGGCTGTTGTCTTCGGCGTCTAACCGCTCCGCCGTGCCCGTTTGCAGGTGGACGGTGAGGCCCAGGCGTTTGGCCTCCTGGTGCAGGTAGGTGTGCATGTAAGGGTTGGGCTCCACCCCCGTCCAGTGAATATCTTTGGGGTAGTAGCTGAGGTTGGGGCCTGCGCCGGGACCAATTTCCAGCACATTGCCCTGGATGTCGGCAAAGAGGGACTGCTTGCGATCGCCCATACTGGCCTCATACTGGGCAGCGGCGTGGGCCATCAGCCAGGCAAACAGGCGGGCATACCAGCCATTTTTGGGCGCTGGGGAGGTAGGGGTCGAGGGGTGGGTCATGGGGATGGCTCCAGTTCGAGAATGACGGGGGCGTGGTCGCTGGGCTTTTCCCGCTTACGGGGAGTCACGTCGATGGTGCAGGCGATCGCCCGTTCATATAGCGGCGGCGACACGTAATGGTGGTCAATGCGCCAGCCCAGGTTGCGGCGGAAGGAGGCGGCCCGGTAGTCCCACCAGCTAAAGTGGCCGCCATCGGCGGTGAACTTACGAAAGGCGTCCTTGAAACCCAGGTCCAGTACAGCATTGAGGGCGGCCCGTTCCTCCGGGGAAGCCATGATGTGGGTGGCCTTGCCCTTTGGATCGTGGATGTCCTTATCCTCCAGGGCAATATTGAAGTCGCCGCAGACCACCAGGTTGGGAGACTCAGCCAGTAGGGTTTTCAGGTAGCCCCGCAGAACGCCCAGCCAGTTGAGCTTGTAGGCGTACTTATCGCTGCCGACGGAGGAACCGTTGGGCACATAGAGGTTGACGATGCGTACCCCGTCCAGCACCCCGGCGATCACCCGCTTCTGGTCGTCCAGTTCGGGAGGCATAGCTTCTCCTACGATTGGCGCAAAACCTGTGCTGACTGATTCCAGGGGCATCCGACTCAGGAGCGCCACGCCGTTGTAGGATTTTTGGCCGGAGACATAGGCGTGATAGCCCAGGTCGGTGAAGGGCGATCGCGGAAAGTCCCCATCCTGTACCTTGGTTTCCTGGAGGCACAGGACGTCTACTGGATTAGCCCGCAGCCAGTCGGTGATGTGCTCCAGTCGGGTGCGAATTGAGTTCACGTTCCAGGTAGCAATTCTCACTGCCCCTTTTCTTTCCTCAGACACAGGACTTCTCCAACTAAACTTGGCACGATGCCAATATGACACGCACAATCGATACGGCAACCCTCCAACAGATTCGTCGGCTTAGTCGCTTGATGGATACAGCCATTCGGATTCCTGGTACCCGCTTCCGCATTGGGCTCGATCCAATCATTGGTCTCATCCCAGGGGCGGGCGACCTGGTCACCACTGGCTTTTCCGCCTATATTCTAATTCTAGCGATGCGGTTCGGCCTGCCCAGCTCCATGCTGCGGCGCATGGTGTTCAACGTCGCCCTGGAGTCTGTCCTGGGGGCAGTGCCGCTAATCGGCGATATCTTCGACGCTTTTTTTAAGGCAAATATGCGCAACCTGGCCCTGCTGGAGCGACATCTCCAGGAGTCCAAAGGGACCCAAACCCCAAGTGGTGACCGGAGCGAAGTAAACGTATGATTCGACCGTGGATGGTGATTGGGGGCATCACGCTACTCATTGCCCTGGGAGCAAATCTAATTCGTCCGAAGGACGTGAAGTGGTTTCGGCAGCTACGGCGTCCGTCCTGGCTGACGTTTGAGCGGCTGATTCCGGTCATCTGGACGATTGTATTCATCGGCGGGGCGTGGTCGGCCTATATTGTCTGGACCAATCAGACGGCGGTGGGGAATGAGCCGTGGGGGCTGATGGCCTTCTATATCGTGCTGGAGCTGGTCACGGTTGCCTACACGCCCGTTATGTTCTGGACGCGCAGCCTCAAGGTGGGTACCTTCATCGGTGGTTTGGGATTTGTGCTGGCCGTCATCCTTGCCATCCTGGTGTTTCCCATTTCTCCGTGGGCGACGGTGCTGCTGGTGCCCTACCTGCTCTGGAGTCCGGTGGGCACCTACGTCACCTGGCGGATGCGGCAGATTAATCCAGGGGTGACTTGAGTTCGTGGGCGATGCCCACCCTACAGGGTTTACTAGGGTTAGGGCGATCGCGTCCCTATTGCAGCGATCGCCACCCCCGTTAAAACAATTCCTGCTCCTGTTAGCGCCCACGGACCGGGAATCTCGCCAAAGATCAGAAATCCCAACAGGCTGGCCCCGATCGGCTCCATTAGAATCGTCAGCGTTACCAGAGTCGGAGACAGCCAGAATACGGCCCAGTTGAGGCTGGAGTGGCCGATGAGCTGGGGGAAGATGGCCATCAGCAAGATGCAGCCATAAACCAGGGGAGGCTGACCGCTATAGCTGGCGTTGAACAGGGGCGGCAGCGGCAGCAGCAGCAGGGTTGCCACGCTGTAGGCGATCGCCAGGTGTAGCTGGATGGTCATGCCCCGCCGCTGGGCTTCCCTCCCCACCAGGAAGTAGAGGCTCACCGCCCAAGACCCCATCAGAGCCAGAGCATTACCCAAGAGCGGCTGGCTGGCGGCAGCAGTCCCGCCCCCGTCGCCGAAGCCAATTAGGGCACCCCCCAGCACCGTTACGCCGATGCCCACCAGCGTCAGGCGCGACAGGGTTTCCCGAAACCAGAGCCAGGAGAGCAGGGCCACCCAGACTGGGTTAGTTGTCACTAGGGTAGTCGAAGCGGCGATGGAGGTAAAGGAGAGGGACAGTATCCAGCTAGCAAAGTGGGCCGCCAGCAGGATACCTGCGCCGATGGAATAGGCGATCGCCTCCCGGCGTAACTCCACCTGTTGAATATTGCGCCAGACAGGAATGAGGGCGATCGCCGCCAGCAACAATCGCGAGGCCGCCAGCAGCAGGCTAAACCCGACGCCAGGAGCTGCCACAGCTCCCAACGCCAGCCGGATGAAAATAGCCGAGGTGGAAATGCTGAGAATGCCCACCGCCAGAATGAGGCTAATTTTCCAGCGAGACGGTGGCTGGTCGCGCAGTTTAATAGGTGCCATATCCCCCTTTCGAGAACTAGGAAGCAGCTTGAATTGGCTTCCGCGAAGATTGCCTGATGCCCCAACTTAAGATACCGTCAGTCTATTAAGTATGGCGCTACGCATTGGCGTTAGGACATTATTATGAGCGAATCCCCCGCTGCACGGGGGATTCGCTCAAAAACCCAAGCCCGTAAGGCTATACATGGTCATCAGTAAAAGCCAGTGGGGGGCGCACCCCACCATAGCTACGTTTCCTTATGACCACCTACTTAACAAACGGAACAGACTTTTTTTGGTGTAATGGAAGATAGTGTCCGCTTTGAGATTCATTGACCCCTGATTGAAGCGCGACCGGCCTGGAGATGAATTGCTGAACGAATGGTGCCTATGACTGGTGTGACGGTAGAGAAACCCAACCTTGACCTCAACCTGGTAAACCAGCAGTTGAGCGATGCCGAAGCAAAAGAGTTAGTAAAGTGGGCCGTCACCGCCTTTGGGGATGGGCTGGTCATGACCACCAGCTTTGGCATCCAGTCTGCCGTGATGCTCCACCTAGTCACGCGCATTAAGCCCGATATCCCCATTATTTGGGTCGATACAGGCTATCTCCCCGCTAAAACCTACCTGTTTGCGGAAGACCTGATTCAGCGGCTCGAACTCAATATCCAGGTCTACCAGTCCCACCTGAGTCCAGCCCGCATGGAAGCCCTGTATGGGCGGCTGTGGGCACAGCCCGATCTAGACTCCCTCAACCGCTACGACCAGATTCGCAAAGTAGAGCCGATGCAGCGGGCCATGCGAGATTTGCGGGCAACCGCCTGGCTCACGGGGCTGCGGGCCGATCAGACCAGCCACCGCCAGACCCTTGATCGGGTCGGCACTCAGATGGGGCTATACAAAATCCTGCCCATTCTCCACTGGTCGTCGCGGGACGTTTATTACTACCTTCAGGAGCACGACCTGCCTTACCATCCCCTCTTTGATGAAGGCTACGTCACCGTGGGAGATTGGCACTCCAGCCGTCCCCTAACGGCCACGGATAGTAGCGATCGCGACACCCGTTTCCACGGCCTCAAGCAGGAGTGCGGCATTCACCTACCCCAAACTCCTGAAGAGGCCCAGAGCCTCGACTCTAGTTCTCTCTAGGTACGGGCGATCGCCCAGAACTATAAAAGAGCCTCGTTAAGTCAGCAAGTCAGCTAGATTTAAATCACCTTTTGGGCTAAGTGCCCACGGGGGCAGGAACTGTTCTCGTTAGACGCAGAGTCACCAACCTCTACTAAACACGCAAGTGTCAGGCAAGTTGGGGCGTTGAAGCGTCCGAAACAATGCCCTAAGCGGCGGAGCGAAACTCCGTCCTCTTAGGGCGGAGTAGTTCATCCCATGGACTTTTGCCCAATGCGTGGTTCCGTTCCTGCCAGCAGCCGCTGGATATTGGTGCGGTGACGATTGATGACGTAAGCCGCTGCCGCTATGCCAAACAGAACATAGGGCAGGGGTTGGTTTAAGATGAGCATCGCCACTGGAACGGCGGCGGCAGTGGTGATAGAGGAGAGCGAGACGATGCGGGAAATGGCTAGGACAGTGGCAAAGACGGCGATCGCCACTAAACCAACCTGCCAGTTGAGCGCCAGAATCACTCCCAGCCCGGAGGCGACCGACTTACCGCCGGTAAAGTTAATCCAGATCGAGCGACTGTGGCCCAGAAGCACCATTAACCCGGCCAGCGTAGTCGCCCCAGCCGTCCAAAGGGCTGGAGAAATGGAGATCGGGATAGAGGCGGCGGCAGCGGGCAAATAGGCATACACCAGACGCGTCAGGGCGATCGCCAGAATTCCCTTGGAGATGTCCACCACCAGAACAAGCAGGCCAGGACCTTTGCCCAGCGTCCGCAGGACATTGGTTGCTCCTGTAGAGCCCGAGCCAAACTGGCGGATGTCGATTCCTTTCAAAAGCCGTCCGACGACGTATCCAGTTGGGATGGAACCCAGCAGATAGGCACCCATCAGCACCAGCCCCAGCCAGATGAACCAAAACGTCATTGTTGCCCTGCCTTGCGTCGCTCCAAAAAACTTTCCCCAAAGCAGTATCAGTCTACACTGCTGTGAAAGCGTTTTTATCTGTCTTTTTGCCCGTCTATTAAGCAGATGGGCATAATTAAACAAAGCTATTGTCGGGGTGCGCCCCCCGACGGCTTTACTTATGGCCACGTACTTACCAGGTTAGGACTAGATTAGGGCGATGGATCAGCAGTCCATTCCAGGTGGTACACAACTTAACGTTGAGGGCTTTACCCGCTGGACGCTCGCTGGATGCGTCAGTTAATCAATCCATAAATCAAACGGTAGGCGGCTGTAGATGCCCCTGGGGTCGTTGAGCGATCGCACGGTTTCTAGCTCCCGCCGCACCCGGTAAATCTCGGTAGCTACGGGGTCGATGGGCACAATGGCGCGAACGAGCTGGGTACCAAACAGATCCCGCAGCAGCTCTTCCTCGAAGCGGCGCGATCGCGGATATTCCTGCAGGCTCCAGTCATCCCCTAGCTCCGCCGCCGCGGCTGCCGCCTCAATGGCCATTTCCAGGCCACCAATTTCGTCTACCAGGCCGATCTCCTGGGCAGTGCTGCCCGCCCAGACGCGTCCCTCGGCGATCTCGGCCACCTCCTGCCGAGAAAGGGGGCGGGCTTCGGCTACGCGGGTGAGGAAATCGTCATAGATGTCGTCCACGAATCGCTGCACGATCGCCTCCTCCTCTGGTGTGGGCGGGCGAGAGACGGTGCCAATGTCGGCATACTGGCCGGTTTTGACGATATCCCAGGTGACGCCGTTGCGGTTGGCCAATTCCTGGAAGTTGGGGAACAGGCCGAACACGCCAATTGACCCGGTGATGGTGGTGGGCTGGGCAAAGATGCGATCGCCATGAGTTGCGATGAGATAACCCCCCGACGCCGCTACGCTGCCCATGGAAACAATCACAGGCTTTTGCTCCTGAGTAAGCTTGATTTCTCGGGCCATGATTTTAGAGGCCGCGTCGCTGCCCCCCGGACTGTTGATGCGCAGCACCACCGCCTTCACGTCGTCGTTGAGCCGCAGCTCGCGGAAAATCTCGGCAAAGCGATCGCCCCCAATCTGACCCAGCCCGCCCCTGCCGCTGACGATATTGCCCTCGGCGTAGACCACAGCAATTTGGGTGTCTTCATCAAAGCCGCTGGCATCGTCCTCCAGCACCGCCCGGCTGTAAGCCTGCAGATCAATCTGGCGAAACGACTCGCGATTCTCGTCCGCGGATTCCTCCGTCAAGGCCCGTAGCTGAGGCAGCACCTCGTCAAAGTAGCTCACCTGGTCGATCAGGCCATTGGCCTTAGCGTTCTCCGGCAGGACTAGGGCCGTGGTATCGGCCAGGGTCTGGAGCTGGTCGGGGGCCAGGTCGCGGGTACTGGCGACGGTGGTGAGAAAGTCCTGCCAAAGCGTGTTGAGCAACTGGAGGGTTTGCTCCCGCTCCTCTGGGCTGCGCTCGTTGCGAGTAAATGGCTCCACCGCAGACTTGTAGGTCCCGGCCCGAACGGCGGATACCCCAATGCCGACTTTGTCCAAGGCTTCTCCAAAGAAGAGGGACTCGGCGCTAAACCCGTTGAACTCCAGCAGCCCCGTCGGGTTCATGACCACGGTATCTGCCACCGAGGTGAGGTAGTAATCTCGCTCGTTGAAGGCCAGGTCATAGGCAATGACAGGCTTCCCCGACTCCTTAAAGTCTGCAATTGCCTGACGCACCTCCCGCAGAGTAGCGAAGCCGGAGCCAAAGCCTGCCGCATTGATATTGCCAGTGAGGTAGAGGCCCACGATACGGCGGTCCGTGCTGGCAGTTTCGATCGCGTCTAGCACCGTCCGTAGAGCAATGGTATCGGGGGAGGTAGCCCCCAGCAGCGCCTCGCCAATCACGTCACTGGCAGTGGCCGAGGGCTGGGAGTCGGTGATTTCGGTGCTCAGGTCAAGCACCAGGATGGACTGGTCCTCCACCGCCGGGTCGGTGTCTCGGGAGGCGATCGCCACCGATAGCAGCATCAGGGTGATGGCCCCAATGCCAAAGGTCGTGAACAGGATCAGGCCAACAACGCTGGCGAGGACAGATTTGAGAAAGTCGCGCATGGGATGATCGGGAAACTCAGGAGCCAGATGGATTGTTCCCTTTTACCATAGCGAAATCTCACGCTTGGTAGATGCGCGACCATTTGGGATGTTTGCGGCTCATTGACTACTACCGCACGCCGCTCCCCAGAACCAGCAGGCCCACCATGGTGGCGCTATTCCACAGGCTGTGGAGCAGCATAGAGGACAGCAGACTGCGCGATCGCACATAGACAAACCCCAGCACCATGCCCAGCACCGTCAGGGGCAGCACCTCCGAGAGGCTGAGGTGGGCCAGGGCAAAAATCAGGCTGCTGAGCACAACGGCTCCCCAAACCGGCACATAGCGAGTTAGGGAGGGCAGCAGAAAGCCACGAAACAGGAATTCTTCGAATATGGGGGCGGCGATCGCTGCGGTGAAGAAAAAGATCCCTAGGGACAGGGGGTCGCCCTCTTCCAGCACAATCCGCAGCAGGGGATTACTGCCTCCCTGCCCTTGCCAGATCTGCTGGTTAATGATGGATACGCCAATCACCATCGGCACCGCTACTAGATATCCCCCCAGCCCCCAGAGCAGCCAGTTCTTGCGGGCCGCCAGCCGAAACCAGCCCTCCGGCAGGGGGCGATAGTCGCGAATGGACCAGGCCAGCACCGTCAGGGAGGCCGCTGCCATCAGCACGTAGACTACTAGGGTGGTGATCGCGGTTGCCCGTCCGCTGAGGGCTGATTGAGCCGCGCCGCTAACGCCCATCGAGTTAGCGAGGAGGAGACGCACCACGCTCACCCCAACGGGCAGCACCAGCTGACCAATGAAGAAAAAGCCGACAATTAGCACCTGCCAGGTGATCTCCCAGGGCCAGGGCACCGTCCAGGCTAGGGGGGCAGCGCTCGCCAGCACCGACTGCTTGCCCTGCAGCAGCCGCTGAGCCACCAGAAAGACGATTAGCCCGATGCCCAGTACGCTCCCCACCGCTGGCCCCGCCCCCAGGATCGCCAGCTTCAACAGGGTGCGCTGAGCCGTCTCGGTTTCGGTTTCCTCAAGGGCGGCGATCGCCTCGGATCGCTGCTGCAGCTGATAGAGCCGTTCCAAAGCTCGGTTGCGAAACCATCCTTGAAGCTGGCGCTGAATTTGTGGCTCGGCATCGGGCAAAATACGGGGCGGGTCGTTCCAGAGACCGCTGAGCACCTGAGCCGCTTCAACAGGGGGGCGATCGCCCGCTATCTCCGTATTTGCAGCTCCATTTGAGCCCGATGCTCCCAGCGCGGGCGGCACCAGCTCAGACCAGCGAGCTTGAGCTTGGGAAACCTGGTCCTGCTGGGCGTACAAAATCCCCAGCCGCAGGTTGACCTGGTTGAGAAAAGCTTGCTGGGCGGCCACCTGGGCCTGCAAATCGGCAACATTCTCTGGGTTTGGCGTTGCCGGTGAACCTGCCGATCCTGTGTCCGTCGTCACGGGCACGGGTTGGTCGGCCACCGCCTTTAACCGGTCCTGAAGCTGGGCCAGGTTGCGCTGGGCGTCTTCACGCACAGACTGATACTGGGCGATCGCCGACTCCACCGGGGAATTCTCCAGCAGGGCCTGCCGCACCTGGGCGAGCTGGTCGTCCCCATCGGGCTGAATCTGGCTGGCCCGCAGCAGCAAGTCGGCCTGGTATAGCTCCAGGCGGTTGGCAATTTGGGGTTCTTGGAGGCTACCAATCAGGGCCGGCCCGATTGATAAAACCACGACGATTAGTGTCAGGACTGCGAGAGTAATTCGCCTCAATGTCATGCCAAATCCAATTCTGCTGCTGGGGTGTACGCGGATAACTGAAGCAGCGCTTCTACGGCATTATCGCACTGTTCCTCGGATTGAAACCTGAGCCAAAGGGGTTTGTCCAGGCCACAAAGCGATAGAATTCTCCTGGGTGGTGCCCCCTCAAATGGGCAATGCCGGTAGGCAGAACGGACGAGGGAGCTGGCTCCATCGGTGTCTTCACCCCTGAAAGTTCCAACTTCTTGACCAGACTCTTGCTGGAGGATAGAACCCTGAATACTCGCGTTATTCTCGTCCGTCATGGTGAAAGCACCTACAATGTGCAGCGCCGGGTACAGGGGCACTGCGACGAATCCACCCTCACCGAAGCCGGGCGCATCGGTGCCCGCCAGGTGGGGGCAGCCCTGCAGGGACTGAAGCTAAATGCCATTTATAGCAGTCCACTGCGCCGCGCCAAGGCCACCGCCGACCTGATTCGGGAAACTCTGGTTGGGGATGGCGAACTGCCGCCCATTACCACCACCGAAAAGCTGCTAGAGGTGAACCTGGCCCTTTGGGAAGGCATGACCTTCCAGGCGGTGGAGGAGCAGTTCCCGGAAGCCTATCGGCTCTGGCGCGATCGCCCCGAAGCGCTCTGTATGAAATTTCCGACCCCCGAAGGCGCGGTGGAGTTTTTCCCCATCCGCTCTCTTTATGACCAGGCGCGCCAGTTCTGGCGGGAGGTGCTGCCCCAGCATCGCGGCCAGACCCTGCTGGTGGTGGCCCACAGCGGCATCAACCGGGCGCTCATGCAAACGGCGATGGGGCTGGAACCCAAGGATTTTTCCACTTTTCATATTTCCAACTGCGGCATCAGCGTCCTCAACCTTGCGGGAGAGCTGGGCGGCCCGGTGCAGCTAGAATCCCTCAACCTCACGGAGCACGTGGGGGAACCTCTCCCCAAGCTGCGGCCCCAACATCAGGGACCCCGAATTCTGCTGGTGCGCCACGGCGAAACCGACTGGAACCGGGACAAGCGCTTCCAGGGACAAATTGACGTGCCTATGAATGACACCGGGCGAGTGCAGGCGGCGGCCTGCGCCAACTTCCTGAAGGCCGTTTCCATCGACTGGGCCGTGAGTAGCCCCATGCTGCGCCCCAAAGAAACGGCGGAAATTATCCTCAAGCAGCACCTTGGGGTTGATCTAGCGCTGGACGACAACCTGCGGGAAATCAGCCACGGCCTGTGGGAGGGCAAGCTGGAGGCCGAGATCGAACAGTCCTACCCCGGTATGCTCCTGCAGTGGAAGCAGGCCCCCGCCACCGTACAGATGCCGGAGGGGGAGAACCTTCAGCAGGTGTGGGAGCGGGCGATCGCTGCCTGGACAACTCTGCTGGAGGCAGCTCGGCTTCGCGCTGAGCAGTCGGGTCAGCCCGAAACTATCCTGGTCGTCGCCCACGATGCCGTCAATAAAGCCCTGCTGTGCTACCTAGCCGGCCTGGGACCTGAGCAGTTTTGGACCTTCAAACAGGGCAATGGCTCGGTCAGCGTGATTGACTACCCCCAGGGACCGACCGGGCGGCCCATCCTCCACGCTGTGAACATTACCTCGTTCCTCGGCGCAGGAGTGCTGGATAAAACCGCAGCGGGAGCGCTGTAGAGCGGGTCAATCGGTGGGAGCGAGGTGGGAAGGCTGAGCCATGTCAATCGATTTGCTGCGGCGCGTTCGGATGCTCGACCCCCTCACGGATGCGGACCAGGTGATAGACATGCTGATTCGGGACGGTCGCATCGAGGCGATCGCCCCCTCCCTTGAATCTCTTCCCGCCGACATCTCCCCAGACGCTATCCAGGTGTACGACCAAATGGGCCTGGTGCTGCTGCCGGGTTTGGTAGACCTGTATAGCCACGCCAGCGATCCGGGCTTTGAGGCGCGAGAACCTCTGCCATCTCTGCTGCAGTCGGCGATCGCCGGAGGATTCACCCGCCTCACCCTACTCCCTGACACGGCCCCACCGTTGGATCATCCAGGAGGCATTGAGCAGTTGCGATCGCGCATCCGTACCCTGCCAAACGCGCCGATGGTGAACTACTGGGGCGCGGTCACTCAGAGGACTGTCGGTGAGCAACTGACGGAGCTGGCGGACCTGGCGACGGCAGGCGTCGCAGGCTTTACCGACGGCATCCCCCTGCAGAACTGGAGCCTGGTGCGGCGGCTGCTGGAATATGGGCAGGGGCTGGATCAGCCGATTGCTTTGCCGGTGGGCGATCGCACCCTCAGCGGGGACGGCGTTGCTCGGGACGACATCTGGGCCATGCGGCTGGGGCTACCGGGAATTCCGGCAATGGCAGAAACCGCTGCCCTGGCAGCTATGCTGGAGTGCGTCGCCGAAATCGGCACTCCGGTTCACATTATGCGGGTGTCCACGGCCCGGAGCGTGGCGCTGATTCGCGAGGCCAAAGCGCGGGGACTGCCCGTCACGGCTAGCGTCTGCTGGATGCACCTGCTGCTCAACACGGCTCACCTCCAGTCCTACGACCCCAACCTGCGCCTCGACCCGCCTTTGGGCAATCCAGCAGACCAGACTGCCCTAGTTGAAGGAGTACAGACAGGCGTGATTGATGCGATCGCCATTGACCACCGCCCCTACACCTACGAAGAAAAGACCGTCGCCTTTGCCGCCGCTCCGCCGGGTGCCATCGGTCTGCAGCTCGCCCTCCCCCTGCTCTGGGACGCGCTGGTCACTCCCCGCCACCTCACCGCCCTGGACCTATGCCGCCGCCTCAGCACCCATCCCGCTCAAATTCTGGGACAAGTGCCTCCTACTCCCATTCCCCATCAGTCTGCCGAACTCACCCTCTTTGATCCCCAGGCCACCTGGACCGTCACCCCCGCCGACCTCAAATCCCCCGCCACAAACACTCCCTGGCTGGGCCAATCCCTGCGCGGTCAGGTCCTCAAAACCTGGACTCCTCTCCCCTTCTGACTCCTGACTCCTGACTCCTGTCTTCTTTCCTTCCCCCTCCATGTCCTCCGAAACCATCGAAATCCTTTCCCCCGACGAACTGCGCCGCACCCTCACCCGCCTTGCCTCCGAAATTGTGGAGCAAGCGGGAGATCTGTCCAAGCTGGCGCTGCTGGGTATCCACACGCGAGGGGTGCCGCTGGCCCAGATTTTAGCGGGACAAATCGAGGCCCTAGAACAGATTCGCGTCCCCGTTGGGGCGCTGGACATTACCTTTTACCGAGACGACCTGAACAAAATCAAGCTGCGCACTCCAGCCAAAACGAAGATCCCCTTCAAGCTGTCCGGCAAATATCTGGTGCTGGTGGACGATGTCATTTTCAAGGGGCGCACGGTGCGGGCTGCCCTTAATGCCATCAACGACTATGGCCGCCCAGAAACCATTCGCCTGGCGGTGCTGGTCGATCGGGGGCACCGGGAGTTGCCCATCCACCCCGACTTCACGGGCAAGCAGTTACCCACCGCTAAGGAAGAGCAGGTCAAAGTCTACCTGTACGACGTGGATGGGCGCGATGGCGTGGAGCTGATCACTCGGCCCCGGTCGTCAGAGCCGATGCGGGCAGATGAGGCATCGTGACTTGGGTTACCAGATTTGGTATGGTTGACTACTCCCCCGGCTGAAGCACGGGGGATTCCCTGATAGTTTTCACAGGTTTCAGCACTTCTGATAGCCTGGAGGCAGGTTGCTTCCAGATTCTCAGACGCCTGGGGCTAGTCAATTGCCCCCTTGCTGGGGTGCCTTGCATCCCAGTTACGTTTGCTTTCCTGCCGATATTCCAGGCTGCATTGCAGTCTGCGTTCACTTCGGTCTTGCCATCACCACAACGGTATGTTCCGCGCTTCACGCGCTTGCCTGATGACTTCCATCCTTCGG
Source organism: Elainellaceae cyanobacterium (assembly GCA_050331615.1). Classification (GTDB taxonomy): domain Bacteria; phylum Cyanobacteriota; class Cyanobacteriia; order CAKZMO01; family CAKZMO01; genus JAYKGU01. The sequence goes on along the minus strand of JBHJGR010000016.1, from coordinate 2,645 downwards.
GTTTTTCACCGTAAACGGGAATCTCATCGAGGTCTAGCGCTGAAGCTTGAGACGTATAACTCTCCTCCTGTTCGATATACTTCAGGCCATACTGCTCACAAAGCTGCCGAATTCGCTCTTTGAGCTTGGCTGTGGGCACCTGCACAAATTTTTGATTGGTCTTGCGCCCCATGTCAGAACGTTGCTTCTGTCGCTTATTCCAGCCCAATACGACCGTGCCAATGCCATGCTCTAGGCAATGATTGATGAGGGTCCGTGCGGCTTTATTCACGGCATCACGCATCTGCCGATTGCGCTTGCCCGTGATGTTGTCGAGCAGGTTGCACCAGAACCCCTGGTCTTTGCCCTCTTTGATAGTGGCAACCCGCTTGTTATACCCCTGGTTCAGGGATTTTAGATGCCTGCCGTCGATGATAAAGCTGCTGCCTTCGGTGTCAACACACGTCAGCCAATTGTCCAGTCCAGGATCAATCGACAGTGCCTTTTCAGGAACAAGCAGAACAGACTGAATCGGCTTGCCTTCGCACACCCAGAGCGCATCAAAGTAGCCTGCACGGGGCACGATTTGAAGCTCTCGAACCTTCTCCCAATCTAGATTAGTCGGGAACGGGATGAAAATCTCTGCTAGCCCAAACCAACCCTCGCAAGCCCTCCCCATAGGAATCCGCACCTGACCATTCTCCAGCTTGAGCCATCGCTTAGGGTAGGTGATTTGATAGAGCCCGCCTGATTTGCGGTACTTGGGTGGCCTCGGCTTATCTGGCAGCTCACCCTTCTTCCAGAGTTTCAGCAGCCCCATGAAGCTGCTGAACGCTTCCCCGACGCTAATGCAGGTCTGCTGGGCCGCACTGGCGTAGAGCGCTTTCATGTGGGGATTGCGCTTCATCTGGCTGGATAGCCATTTGCCATTAAGTAGGTCGGCACAATTAAATTCATGTTAGAAAACCGGGGGAGCGCCCCCGGTTTTCTAACCTTCGTTTTTCAACGCAGTTCTACTTAGAGAACTTGTTGGCCTTAAAATAAAGCTGCCGAGCTAGATAGAGCGTGCAGTTATAGAGCTTGTTGGACTCTTCACAAAGATATGCCAGAGCAGCACTCAGCTCTGCGTTCTCAGGAATCCGATTGATTTGAGCGGCATAATTCTTAGTCATGAAACAAATATACTATAGCTGGATGATTTCTTCTATCCCTGGCGGCGGCTAAAGCCGCACGAGTCACGTTTCCGCCCCGGATTCAAATCGCGGGGCTACCACGCTCCCGTCCTCTTCTGTGTTGGAGCCGATTGTCTTCAGCGAACTGACCCCATTGACCGAAGTATCGACCGCAGTATTAGCCAAACAAATTTAGGATAAACGCCGTGATTGCGCCTTCAGATTTCCTGCTTGATGACTCGAATGCCGCCGATCGCAAAGCTACCCGCGAAGAGGCGGCCCTCACCCAAACCCGTAAAGCCGATCACATCCGCATCTGTCTGGATGAGGACGTGCAGTTCCACCAAACCACCGGGCTGGAGCGATATCGGTTCACCCACTGCTGCCTGCCCGAACTCGACTGGCAGGAGATCGATCTCTCAACCTATTTTTTGGGAAAGTCCCTCGGCTCCCCCCTGCTCATTTCCTCGATGACCGGCGGCACGGAGCAGGCCAAGCAAATCAACCAGCGGCTGGCGGAAGTGGCCCAGCACTACCGCATCGCCATGGGCGTCGGTTCTCAGCGGGTGGCGATTGAAAATCCAGAGGTAGTGTCCACATTTTCGGTGCGATCGCTCGCTCCCGACATCCTGCTTTTCGCCAACCTGGGAGCCGTCCAACTGAACTATGACTACGGCATTGACGAGTGCCTGCGGGTGGTTCACTGGCTCCAGGCCGATGCGCTCGTGCTCCACATCAATCCCCTCCAGGAGTGTGTCCAGAGCAATGGCGACACCAACTTTCGCGGCCTGCTGGCCAAAATTGACCAGCTCTGTCGGCGGCTGGAGGTGCCGGTGATTGCCAAAGAGGTGGGCAATGGCATTTCCGCTGCCGTAGCCTCCCGGCTGCTGGAAGCAGGCGTCAGCGCCATTGATGTCGCCGGGGCGGGCGGAACTTCCTGGGCCAGGGTGGAAAGTGAGCGGGCCGGGGATGCTAAGCAGCGACGGCTGGGCAAAACCTTTGGCAACTGGGGCATTCCCACTGCAGACTGCATCACCCAGATTCGCCGAGTCGCGCCCCAGGTGCCCTTGATTGCCTCTGGCGGACTGCGCAATGGACTGGATGCAGCCACGGCGATCGCCCTGGGAGCTGACCTGGCGGGGATGGCGTTTCCCTTCCTGCGGGCTGCTGCTGACTCAGAGGCTGCCGTTTATGAACTGGCGGACACGCTCATTGCCGAGCTGACAACGGTACTGTTCTGCACTGGCAGCCGGATGCCTGGGGATTTGAGGCGAGCCGGAGTTCTGGAAAGAATCTAGCCTGAGTGAATTCCAGGGACGTTTCATAAACTATCCCACCGAAAATCGGGGTTTGTAAGGGGTGGTCGGGGAGCCGCTGGCTTCAGACATGGGGAGGAACGACCACCCTTTACATAGACAGCCGAGCGTATCAGCGAGCCATTTGTTATCTGCAACCCATTTCTGGTCTTCACTTTGTAGTTCTTTTGTCCCATTT
>JBHJGR010000015.1:0-19211 GCA_050331615.1 Elainellaceae cyanobacterium | reverse complement strand
GCTGGTGGTTCGGTACTCTGTCGAGTCCATACGTTTTTAGAGAGGGTTTTCGCGCCTCTGGTTGCAGACTGGACTCTGCTTTCGGGTTCGAGGAGACTTATTTGGATGCTTCCACCCACCCTGGGGGTTCAAACCAGTTCTGTTGTACTGCACTGGGCAGACTGCTGGACTTCGCCCAGCGCAGGAACCATCTGTATCCCCATGTCTAAAGCCAGAGGTTTTATCCGGTTCCCGAACCCTTCAATATTCGATAACCGGCAAAATTTAACCGCCCGATGTGAGGGCAAATGGTCATTTGCTCTCACGGAATCATATGTCTAGGCCAGATTCTTCGCCTATACTATCAACTGCCAATGATTTGACATAGCTTGTCGGCGATCGCCTCTAGCGGCAAAATGTGGTCAATGATGCCGGTGTGGGCAGCCGCTTCGGGCATCCCGTAGTGCTCTGAGCTGGCCTGGTCTTGAGCGATGGTGATGCCGCCGTTGTTTTTGATAGCCCGCATGCCTTCGGCCCCGTCTGATCCGGTTCCGGTGAGAATGACGGCAATGGCGCGATCGCCATAGCTCTCGGCCAGCGACCGAAACAGCAAATCAGCCGAGGGGCGCACAAAGTTTACTCTGCTGTCTTGGTTGAGGCTCAGTTCTCCTCCCTGGCCTACTAGGAGGTGATGCCCCGGCGGGGCCACGTAGAGGGTGCCCACTGCCAGCCGCTCCTTCGCCTCGGCCTGCTTCACCGGCAGGGGCGTCTCGCGGGCAAAAATTTCGGCCAGCATAGAGCGATAGTTGGGGGACAGGTGCAGCAGCAGCACCACGGCAGCCTGAAAATCTGCTGGCAATGCCTTAAGCACCTTGACAATAGCATTCAGCCCCCCTGCAGAGGCGGCGATCGCAATCACCCACGCTGCGGCTGGCGAGTCTGGTCGGTCAGAGTCTCCAGCTTTAGGGTCGTTCTTGCCATTTCGGTGTTGTTGGTCGAGCAAAGGGGGCAACAAGCGAACAGGTCGCTTCCATGAAGTAATAAATGCTATGAATTGAGAAAGGCTACGAATGTTAAATAGAGTAGCGCAGACAATTGGGCTAATGATTGGCTGACGGGTGAATTGCTGCACCGGACTGTGGCGACGGGGGCGATCGCCCGAATCCATGCCACCATTTTACTCCAGTGCTGTAGCCCTACGGGCTAAGGTTTGCGTATGGAAGCCCTGCGCCGCGGGAGTTTCACACCTCTGAGTGTCCTAACGCGAAAGCGTAACGTCATGTCATCCAGTCGTGTCCTCTATTAGCCCCTAATGCTGTCTATTGATAGATGTTATTTCCACCCACTTCTCGTTTACGGTAACATCAGTGGCCCACAAACCTTGAATCTAATTTCTTCAACTTCATTTACTTCAAGTGCTTCAGCACAATTAATTACATCTTGTTGGGGCTTTGCTCCCCACCGGGGGCGCATCCCCAAGAAAACCATTTCGCTTAACGACTCAGCTTCACATGAATCGAGCATCCATCTCCCGTCATCAGCCGTCTGACGAACATATCGAAACCGCGCTGCGGCACTCCCGGAAGGCTATTCAGCAGGGGCAGCGCATCCAGCAGGTGGGGCAACAGCTCCTGGATGAGGACCGAATTGACTCAGACCTGGGGCAAGAAATTATTGACCACGGTAGCCGCATCGAGCAGTGCGCCCGCGAATCTCTCCACTGGGCTACGACCGCTCAAAACGCCGATGAGCCTGAACAGTCGTCCCAGGCGATGGAGCAGGCGACCGAGGCCCATATCCGGGCGATCAAAGAACACACTGCCGCTAGCAAAAAATTCACCCAGGTCTTTAAGTCTTACCTAGAGCAGTTCCCGCTGGAGAACTGATGCTTGCGGGCGATCGCCTAGACCGGGCGGCACTTGCCTGCACGGATGAGACCCACGCGCCGGGCGATCGCCTCGCCCTGGGAAGCGAACGGTCCCCAGCGGTTTTCATCATCGGTCGTGGTTGACTCCTGAGCGGCTAGCTCCTGAGCTGCGACGATATCACAGTTGCCAGCGGTTCGACGCACGACATACCAGCCTGCCGATTCGGGAGCCGTTGGGTCTGGGGCCGTTGGGTCTGGAGTCATCGCTGCCGCCTCCTAAGGTCTAGAGCTGTGGCCGTCCTGACTGAGCGTAGGCTTCCTGGCCAGACGGTTCCGTGGGGGTGTTGCCGTTGGCGTAGGGGTGGTCGTGGGGCGATGTGGGCGACGCCTCAGGCAGGGGATGGCGCGCTTCGATGAGCTGAATGGCGCGGCTGACGCTTTCCGGCAGGATCACCACCAGCCCCTTCTCGCGGGCATCGTTGAGGGCCACGTTGATCGCCTCGGTTTCGTCCAGGATCGTCTCGTAGGGGGCATCGGGATTGATCTGGCGAATGCCATCGACAATCAGCTCAGCAGCGTCACCACGGGGACGGCCTCGGGTGTCGTCGTCCTCCTTAACGATGATGCGGTCGAAGATTTGGGCGGCTAGGCGACCCAGGGCCACAAAGTCTTCATCGCGGCGATCGCCCGGTCCCCCCACCACGCCAATGCGCTCGCCGTCCCAGTTGCGCACAAAGCTGCCTACCGCTTCGTAGCTGGCGGGGTTGTGGGCATAGTCCACCAGGGCATGGTAGCGCCCCAGGTTAAACAAGTTCATCCGGCCCGGCGTTTGCTGGGTCGAAGCTTTGAAGCTGCGCAGGGCCGCCTGGATATGCTCAATCTTGATCCCCTGGACAAATGCCGCCAGGCTAGCCGCCAGCGCGTTGGCAATCATGAAGGGGGCTTTGCCGCCCATAGTTAAGGGCACGGCCTCGGCCTTTTCAATGCGCAGCACCCAGTCGCCCTTGAGGATGGACAGATGCCCGTTTTCGTAAACCGCCGCCAGCCCGCCTTGCTGAGTGTGCGATCGCACCAGCTCATTATCCGGGTTCATGGAAAAGTAGGCCACCTGCGCCTTCACCCGAGATGCCATCGCCGCCACCCGAGGATCGTCGGCGTTGAACACGGCATAGCCGCTGGGGCGTGCCGCTTCCGCCACTACGCTCTTGAGGTGGGCCAGGTCGTCTACGGTTTCGATGTCGCCAATGCCCAGATGGTCTGCCGCGACGTTGAGCACCACGCCCACATCGCACTGGCGAAATCCCAGACCGGACCGTAAAATGCCGCCGCGGGCCGTCTCCAGCACCGCCACCTCCACTGTCGGATCTTGGAGAATGACGCGAGCGCTCTGCGGGCCGGTCGTATCGCCCTGCTCAACCACATAGTCGTTGATGTAAATGCCGTCGGTGGTGGTATAGCCTACCGTCTTTTGGGCCTGGCGGAAAATATGGGCCGTGAGGCGCGTGGTCGTGGTCTTGCCGTTGGTGCCGGTAATCGCCACGATGGGAATGCGAGCCGGGCTACCGGGGGGAAACAGCATGTTTAGAATCGGCTCGGCTACGTTGCGGGGGATGCCCTCGCTGGGGGAGAGGTGCATCCGCAGCCCCGGTGCGGCGTTGACCTCCACAATCACCCCGTCTACTTCGCCGAGGGGGCGAGAAATGTCGGAGGTGACGATGTCAATGCCGGCAATGTCTAGGCCAATGATGCGAGAAACCCGCTCCGCTAGCCAAAGGTTTTTGGGGTGGATTTCATCGGTGCGATCGATGGCGATCCCTCCTGTGCTGAGATTCGCGGTCGCTCGCAGGTAGCACACCTCTCCCTCCGCCAGCACCTGATCGAGGTGATAGCCCTGCCGCTCCAGCAGTTCCCAGGAGGTGCGATCGACCTGGATCCGCGTTAGCACGTTATCGTGTCCATCGCCCCGACGCGGATCGCGGTTGGTCGCCTCAATCAGTTCTTCAATGGTAGAGCGTCCATCCCCCGTGACATGGGCCGGTACCCGCTCGGCCACGGCAACAACTTTATGGTCAACCACCAGCACCCGGTGGTCGCGCCCCTGGTAAAAGCGCTCAACAATCACCCCCCGAGAGACTTCCCGCGCCGCATCGTAGGCTGCCTCCGCCTCTCGGTGGTTTCGAATATTGATGGTGATGCCGCGCCCATGATTGCCGTCTAGGGGCTTAATCACAATGGGAAAGCCCCCTACATCCTCGATCGCCCGGTTAAGGTCGTCGATGTAGTAGATGACTTCGCCCCGGGGCACGGGCACCCCCGAATCCTTCAAAATTCGCTTGGTGTTTTGCTTATCGCAGGCCAGCTCGACACCGAGAATGTTGGTTCTCTGGGTGAGGGTGGCCTGCACCCGCTTCTGGTGAATACCGTAGCCGAGCTGAATCATGGCGCGGGCTTCCAGCTCTAGCCAGGGAATATTTTGGGCTTCCGCCTCTTTAATCAGCGCCTCCGTGCTGGGTCCCAAGGCGGCCTGCTCGCGAATTTCGTGGAGATCGCGCAGGTCTTGTTCCAGCTCTGCTGCGGGGTAAGAGCCCGTTTCGATGATGCTTTGACAGAGACGGAAGGCAGCCCGAGCCGCATAGCGCCCCGCCTGCTCATACTGGTACTGGAAAACGACCTGGTAGATGCCTGGTGTGGCCGTCTCGCGGGTGCGCCCAAAGCCGACCGGCATGCCTGCCAGGGTTTGCAGCTCTAGCGCTACGTGCTCCATAATGTGGCCCATCATGGTGCCTTCCTGGACCCGGCTCAGAAACCCTCCCCGCTGCCCTGGTGAGCAGAAGTGCTCAATCAGGCTGGGCAGGGCTTCCACCATCCCTTCATAAAAGCCAGGAATCTCGTTCGAGGGGCGATCGCGCAGGTCTTCCAGATCGAGGCGAAGCAAAATCAGCTTTTGGTGACGGATGCTCCAGTAGTTGGGGCCGCGAAGAGTTTGGGTTTTAAGGATTCTCATGGCGTATCTGGCTATTCGGCGTCTGAGGAACGGCAGGGATGGTCGGGAAACGGGTCAGGTCAAAACATCATGCTAAGCCACGGCAAGCGCTGCTGCTCCAGGCCATGCCGGACAGGAGAGCTGAGGGCACCTGAGCCGAGGGGAGCAATCTGGGCGGGTGTTGAGCCGATGAACGCTTCAAGGAAGTTCAAGGTCTATCTTAGAGCAAAGCCCCTGAATCAGCTTAGACTTTTTCTTTGCCGATCGATACCGTGCATGAGGCCGAACTGGATGGCCCTATGGGCTGAGGTTTGAGTGTGGGACTCCCATGCTGCGGGGGTTCCATACCTCTTGAGCGTCCAAACGCACAAGCGTAGCGCTACAAGGGCTGCAAGGCGTGACGGGGCGGGACGATAAAGATTAAGAGTAGGTTAAAGAGCCCCCAGTGGCCCCGATTAATGTCAGGCTTTGGTGACATTTGCGGCGGAGCCCCAGCGGGATTTTCCCTAACCATTATCGTGATGCTGCACTAGGGATGGATGGGCATGGCCACCCGCTGGTTGAGATTGAAGCGATCGCCATGCCGCAGCACATGCACCCGCAGGTTGTGAATGCTCAGCGGCTCGGTGGTGCCCACGTCGGGGTGATTGGTGTGGGTCATCTCGCCGGGATCGACCACCGTCACCGCCCCCTTGCCAATTACCTGGAAGGTATCGCCGCCCTCGAATAGGGCACTGGTGTCTTCATCGATGCCGATGCCGATTTTGTCAGGATAGGCGGCGATCGCGCTCATGAGCCGCGCCATCCGATTGCGGTTGTGGAAATGCTGATCGACAACGATTTCGGGAATAATGCTGAGGCCATCGGTCAGGTCTACCAGGGAGCGGTTGGGCGTTTCGCCGCTGCCGCCGCCTGCGATCATGTGCTCTCCCATCACCGCAGCCCCGGCGCTGGTACCCGCCAGGGCAATTTCGCCTAGCTGGGCGCGCATGCGAATCTGGTCCATGATGGGCGTATCGGCCATCAGCCCGCAGAGCCGCAGCTGGTCGCCGCCGGTCATGAATACCCCGGTGCATCGCTGCAGGAACTCATGCCACTGGGGAGCTTCAGACTCCTGGCGATCGCGGATGTCGAATACCTCGATCTCCTTCGCTCCCATATCTTCAAAGATGGTGCGGTAGCGACTGCCGATGATGCTGGGTTCGCGAGACGCACAGGGGATAATGGCAATCAAGGCATCCTCCGCCCCCGAACAGCGGAAGAAGGTACTCAAGATCTGGCGTCCGTGGACCTTATCTTCGGCCCCACCAATCACTAATACGGCGGTTTTCTGAAGCTTAGGCATCCCCTGCTGGATGGATTGTTCTAATTGCAGCATGGCATCTTTCCTGGGCTTAGCCTGAATCAGGCGCTCCAGCAGCCTACCAACATTAAGACTTTGCCAGCCGACTTGCGTCTTCACGGGGTCATTCACAGAGCGATAGAGGTTTGTGAAAGCCAATCTACATTCTAGTGTGATGGTCGGGGGTGATCGTCAACCAGTGGGGTCCAACCAGTCAAATCACTCGATCACCGAGCTACTGTGAAATCGTACGGGAATTCTCCCAAAACGGGATAGAAGCTTAACAAGAAGCTTAACAAAAGCAGCGGCGGCGTTGTCAATTCGTGAATCGAAAGCGCCAACGCTTGCCGATAAAGCAGATAGGCCGGAGTAGATTGAGATTGACACAATCTCTTGCCGGAGGATTTCAGGCTAGTGGTTTTGAGTTTATTCAGTATGCCAGATTTTAGGTATCCTGGCACCTTGCCCCCCCATCGGCCCTGTGCAATTTGACCATGCGATTTGATATTGTCACGCTCTTTCCCGACTTTTTTACCTCGCCCCTGGCATCGGGGCTGATTGGCAAAGCCCTGGCCAACGCGATCGCCACTGTCCATCTCACCAACCCCCGCGACTTTACCACCGACAAGCACCACCGAGTCGATGACGAACCCTACGGCGGCGGCGTGGGCATGCTGATGAAGCCCGAACCCCTGTTTGCGGCGGTGGAGTCCTTACCGCAGCTCCCCCGGCGCGAGGTAATTCTCCTCACCCCCCAGGGAGAAACCATAACCCAGCCCTTATTTCAGTCCCTGGCTAGCGGCTATGATCAGCTCGTGCTGGTGTGTGGCCACTATGAGGGGGTGGACGAACGGGTGCGCCACCATCTGGTGACCCGCGAGGTGTCTTTGGGAGATTTTGTGCTCACCTGCGGCGAAATTCCAGCCCTGACCCTGCTGAATGGGGTCATTCGCCTGCTGCCGGGCACGGTGGGGAAAGAGGAGTCACTCAAGGCCGAAAGCTTCGAGGCCGGGCTGCTTGACTACCCCCAGTACACCCGCCCCGCCGACTTTCGCGGCTGGCAGGTACCGGCGGTGCTGCGCTCGGGCAACCACGCAGAAATCGAGCGCTGGCGACGGCAGCAGCAGATTCAGCGCACCCGCGATCGCCGTCCCGATTTATACGAAGCGTGGTGCCAAAACCCCAATCCCGACACCCCCGATTGCCCATAGAATAACCGTGTGGGGGTCCGCTATTCACAAACCACCCCGTACCTATGAACCTGCGTATTGGCAACGGCTACGACATTCACCGGCTAGTAGAAGGGCGATCGCTCATCCTGGGCGGCGTCACCATTCCTCATACCCTGGGGCTCGACGGGCACAGCGATGCTGACGTGCTCACCCACGCCATTATGGATGCCCTGCTGGGGGCGCTCAGCCTGGGGGATATTGGCCACTACTTCCCTCCCAGCGACCCGCAGTGGGCCGGGGCCGACAGCATCCTATTGCTGCAGCAGGTGAACCAGCTCATTCTCGCCCAGGGCTGGGGCATCGGCAATATTGACTCGGTGATCGTAGCCGAACGGCCCAAGCTCAAGCCTCATATCAAAGCAATGCGCGATCGCCTGGCCCAAGCCCTCACCCTCGCGCCTGACCAGGTGGGGATCAAAGCCACCACCAACGAAAAGCTTGGTCCTACAGGCCGTGAGGAGGGTATCGCCGCCTATGCGGTGGTGCTGCTGACGCGGAATGCCTAGCGAAACACCCGCTGCACCGAAAGGGTACTCGCTGCCTCATGCCAGCGTAAAGGATTACACTGCTCGCCCCTGGGGAACGGAGCAAGGCCCAACGCCTGCCGGGGGGCAGTAGTGGCTAGGGCAATCGCCTCTCCCACGCCGCACAGCCCCCACTTCACCAGATTCTTCACCCCTGCCAGCAGGGGCAGGGTAGTGCCGGACAGCGTCCCATCCTCCAGGCGGGCGGTGCCGTTTTTGACGTGAATTTGGCGGGTGTCCCAGGGGTAGGTGCCATCGGGTAGGCCCAGGGGGGCGAGGGCATCGCTCACCAGAAAGAGGCCGGGGAGGGGTGGAGTAAATTCTTCGGCAGATTCGCCCAATGGGCTCTGTGGAAAGCTGCCCCGGCGGGTGCGCAGCAGCAGGTCTAGCATGGTGGGGCAGACGTGGACCCCGTCAGCGATGATGCCGCAGTGGATCTGGGGGTTGACTAGCGCTGCCCCCAACAGTCCTGGCTCGCGGTGGTGCAGGGGGGGCATGGCGTTGAAGGCGTGGGTAACCATCGTCGCGCCCTGGGCGAAGGCAGACTGGGCCTGCTGAGCAGTGGCCTGGGAGTGACCGAGGCTGATAGTAAGGTTGCGCGATCGCAAGTAGGGAATCACCTCCCCCGTCGGGTCTAATTCGGGGGCGAGGGTGATGACTTTCACCAGGTGGACATAGTCGCCCAGGACCTGTTGAACGACGTCGAGGGTGAGGGGCTGGAGGTGTTCGGCGGGGTGAGCGCCGCGTTTGGCGGGATTAAGGCAAGGGCCTTCGAGGTGAACGCCGAGGATCTTGGATTTTGGATTTTGGATTTTGGATTTTGGTTTGGGGGAGGGGCTGACGGTGGGGGCTGGAGGGGCAAATGGCCATTTGCCCTTTGTGGCCAGGGTAGGCAGAACCCGATTTGTCAAAGCGTCGGCGTGGAGGGTGGTGGGTGAGGCCCACCCTCCAGATATTGCCATTTGTTGGGCGATCGCCCCTAGCGCCCGATGGATTTGCTCGACTGAGGTGGTCACCACGGTAGGCAGAAAAGCATCGATCCCCTGCTGCCAGAGGAATTCGCAGATTTTGTCTAGAGTGGGGAGGTGGGGGTGCTCCAGGTTGGGGAAGGCAAGACCCAGGGCACCGTTGATTTGCAGGTCAGTGCCGCCGGGAGAGAGCCAGTCGCCCGCCATGTCCAGGACTTTGGCCTGAGCAGGAACGTTTGCTGAAACGGGATAAATGGCCCGGAGGACACCATCTACCGTGAAGTGGAGCTGATGAAGGCCGGGAAAGCCCGGGAGACGGGCGTTGGTTAGGACGGTGTCAACTGGGGGCATGGGAGGATACCGAATGCGGGTTCATCCCATAGAATAGCGGCACGGTTAACCAATGCGGGTGCTATTGGGAAACGCCCCCCGCTACTGGCTCTTCCAGTTCCTCGGCGTTGAACGTATTTGTGAGCTGCTCGAGAGCTTCAGCATACTGGGGATCTTCGACAGTGCCGATGCGGGTGCGATCGCTCAACAGCTCTTCACGCTGCTCTTCTGACAGTTCCACGACGATGTCGGGCTGAATGCCTGCCTGGTTGATGTCTCGACCGCTGGGCGTCAGATACTTAGCAACGGTCACAGCTAAGCCAGAGCCATCGCCGAGAGGACGGACCGACTGTACCAGCCCTTTACCGAAGGTTGGGGTGCCGACTAGAACTGCTCGATCGTTGTCCTGCAAGGCCCCAGAGAGGATTTCACTAGCGCTGGCCGAGCCGCCATCCACCAGAATTACCATGGGCCTGTCTGTCAGCGACTGACCGTTGGCGGTTTGGCGATCGGAAACGCCCTGACGATTCACCGTAGAGACAATCGTGCCTTCGTCTAGCCACATCCGAGCGATATCGATGCTGGAGTAGAGCAGGCCGCCGGGGTTGGAGCGCAGATCGAGCACGTAGGCGTCTACGTCTTGCTGCTCTAGGTCGCGGATGGCGTCACGCATTTCGTCGGCGGCGTTAGCGCTAAACTGGGTCAGACGAATGTACCCCACCGTACCAATGGGTTCTTCGATTCGCACGTCGTAGCGAACTGGGTGAATTTCGATGCGGGCGCGGACGATTTGGAAAGACATTTCCCGCTCATTGCGGCGAACGGTAAGCGTCACCTCGGAGTTGACCGGTCCGCGAATGAGGGACACAGCCTCATTAATATCCATACCAGCGGTGCTCTGGCCGTCAATCTCGGTGATAATGTCTCCGGCCAGGATACCTGCGTCAAAGGCGGGCGTCTCTTCGATGGGTGCGACGACCACAAGCTCATTGGTTTCTTCGTCTTGGGAAAGCTGGATGCCCACCCCGGTTAGCTCACCGGAGGTGTCGATCTGCATATTGCGGAATTCCTGAGGATCCATGAAGCGCGTGTACGGATCGTCAAGCTGCTCCAGCATTTCTCGAATGGCCACGTAGGCGTCTTCGCGGGAAGAGTAGTCGCGCTCCAGGTATTCCAGCCGCACCGCCTCCCAGTCGGTTTGGTTGAACGTGGCGTCGACATAGGTGCGATCGATTAGCTGCCATACCTCGTCAACGAGATCTTTGGGGCTGTCCTGAAAAAACGCTTGACTTCGAGATAAATGCAGACCCGTAACGACGGTTACCACCGCAGTTACTGCAACAGCAGTTGCACTTAGAACGAGGCGACGCTTGATCAATGTCATGTGAATTCAACCTGGCGCGAGAGACTGCATGGAAACTATGCCCAATCTAACATAAGCCCCAGTGGACCGCAGACGCCGCGACAGTCGAGAGAACCGGCACGAGGGAAAGATGGGAGCTTGGCAGCGTAGGGTGGGCATTGCCCACCACTCAAAAGTTTGACGCGATCGCCTAGTGGGTCATTTGGCACGAACATGGCCCTCATCCCCCAGCCCCTTCTCCCAGCTTGGGAGAAGGGGAGCCAGAGCTGACTAATAGCTTCAAAGCCCCTCGCCCTCTTTGGGAGAGGGGTTTGGGGTGAGGGCGCAATAGCTCGGAGCAAAGCAAATGACCCACTAGTGCACTATTTCAGACTGGTCTTACCACTACCCGACTAGCTCCAGGCAAGAGCTACCGAATCAGTCAAGGAACTGGGGACAAGTTACGGATCAACCCAGCGTCCGTCAGCCTTGATTAGATTAATCAGCTCGGCAACGCCCTGATCTTCAGGAACCTTTTTGATTTCCTCGCGCCCCCGATAGAGGGAAATATAGCCCGGCTGTTTGCCTACGTAGCCATAGTCGGCGTCGGCCATTTCGCCAGGGCCATTGACGATGCAGCCCATCACCGCGATGTCCAGACCGGTTAGGTGCTTGGTCGCTTCCCGCACTTCGTGCAGCACGTCCTCCAGATTGAACAGGGTACGACCGCAGGAAGGACAGGCGACATACTCGACCATCGTCTTGCGGAGGCCAAGCGCCTGCAGAATGCTGTAGCAGACCGGAATCTCCTTCTCGGGATTTTCGGTCAGGGAAACTCGAATTGTGTCGCCAATGCCTTCAGCCAAGAGGGTGGCGATGCCAGCGGTAGACTTGATGCGACCATACTCGCCATCTCCTGCTTCGGTAACGCCGAGGTGGAGGGGATAGTCCATACCCAGAGCATCCATGCGCTGGGCCATCAGTCGGTAAGCCGCCAGCATGACGGGCACCCGCGATGCCTTCAGGGAGATGACCAGATTGCGGTAGTCCAGCGACTCACAAATGCGGATGAATTCTAGCGCCGACTCCACCATGCCCTCCGGCGTGTCGCCGTAGGTAAACAGCATCCGCTCCGCTAGAGAACCGTGGTTGACGCCAATACGCATAGCCTTGCCTTGGTCTCGCAGCGAAATGACCAGCGGCTCCAGGGTGCTGCGGATTTTGTCGCCAATTTCTGCAAATTCGGCCTGGGTGTATTCGGTGCGATCGCTCTTAGGCTTTTCAAAGACATACAGCCCCGGGTTGATGCGCACCTTATCCACGTGCTTGGCCACCTCCAGGGCAATTTTCATGCCGTTATGGTGCACATCAGCCACGAGGGGTACGTCCCGGTAGGTTGCCTGCAGCTTTTGCTTAATCTCTGCCACGGCTTTGGCGTGGGCCAGGCTGGGGACCGTGACCCGGACAATTTCGCAGCCTATTTCGTGGAGGCGGCGAATGGACTGGACTGAAGCGTCAACGTCCAGCGTGTCTTCGTTGATCATGGACTGAACCACCACTGGGTAACCGCCACCGATGGTGATGTCGCCCACGCGCACGGGGCGGGTTTTGCGGCGGTGGATGGTGGTGTCGGTGGAAAGCTGACCAATAGAGGTCGAAGGGGTGGGTGCAACTGGATTAGGCAGCGTCTGCATAGGTGCGCTCTCAGATTTCTAGCGGGGATAAGGAGTTAAACAAAATTATTTCGCTGGGGGCGCGCACCCCCATAGGTGCAATTAATTGCGCTTCAGCACTTAGCTGTGGTGAATTTCCACCTTTAAGGTTGCCATAAATTGGCCCGATCGCTGCCCGACGAAGCAGCTTTCTCAGGATGCCCGGGATGGCTGAGTCTCTTCGGCGTCGGCCTCATCTTCCGGCTTGCCGGGCAGCTCTAGGCAGTATCCGGCTCCGTAGACGGTTTTGATATATTTCGGGTGGCGTGGGTCGGGTTCAAGCTTAGTCCGCAGGTGGCGCACATGAACCCGGATGGTTTCGATATCGTCGTCGGGGTCGTAGCCCCAGACCTCTTTGAGAATTTCGCCCGGGGAGACGGTCTGCCCGTGACGCTGCAGCAGGCAGTGAAGCAGCTCAAATTCCAGATGGGTGAGCTTCACGGTTTGCTCGAACCAGATAGCCTCTAGCCGTTCGGGAATCAGGGTGAGGGGACCGTAGTCTAAAATTTCTGAGCTTTTTGCAGCCTGGGGAATGCGGTCAGTGCGGCGCAGCAGTGCCCGGACGCGGGCCAGCATTTCTTCGACCTCAAACGGCTTAGTCAGGTAGTCATCGGCACCGGCATTGAAGCCATCGACTTTGTCCTGGGTTTGACCAAGGGCCGTCAGCATTAAAACGGGGATATCGGCAGTGCGGCTATCGCGACGCAGCCGCTGGCAAACCGTGAATCCGTCTACTTTTGGCAGCATGAGATCGAGCATGATCAGGTCAGGCATAAGCTGCAGCGCCAGCGCCTGGCCCTTAATGCCGTCAACCGCCTGATTGACGTCGTAGCCTGCCATTTCCAGATTTACGGCAACGAGCTCTGAAATTGATGGATCATCGTCGATGACAAGTATCCGAGGCATTTTATGTGACTCAATGACCGGCTTGGCTAATAGTTCGTGCAAAAAATGAGCTGTAACACTCCAATATTACTTTAGGTATTGGAATGAGAAGATTCATATACAAATTATAAGCACGACCCCAACATACCACAGTAATCTGTCTATAGCCCTCCAGGCTCAGCGGTAAACGCAGGTGGGTGTGCTCCTGTCAGCACCAGTCCAGCTGAATCGCTCGTGCAGCGTCACCAATGAAAATTAGGGCAAATCCCCTAGGATCTACCCTAAAAATCAGTCTTGACAAACCGCTAGGCTGCCTGTGGAGCTAAACCCTGCTGGGCAGGGACGGCGACAATCTAACGGCGGGTTCCGGCGTGGCGATCGCGCGGTGTGTAGACTCCCCAATCATGGAGACCATAATTGTTCAGAACGGTTTCTGCGTTGCGGATTTCCTGCTCAGTACCGTCAACAACGACGAGATACTCGTTATTTTCGAAGACTTGGGTGTTGTAGTAGTTTGCCCGATCTTCGGGGACGCCCCAGCCGATTAGTGCACCCAGCAGGCCGCCACCTGCGGCACCGATGCCGCCACCCAGCAGCGTGTTAGCTAAGACAATACCCACTTCTGCAATAGGGCCAACGCCGGGGATCGCCAATACACCCAGGCTGCCGAATAGACCCATCAGGCCACCCGTTGCGGTTCCGGCAACGGCACCCGCACCGGCCCCCCCGCTGGCTTGCTCGCTCTTACTCTTTTCAACGGTGGCTCCTGCCATCGAAGCGTCACCTGCAGGGTTGTTGGCGATGATGGATACCTTGTCCATGTTGAAGCCTGCGTCGCGAAGCTGGTAGAGTGCGGAGCGCGCTTCGTCGTAGGTGCGAAATAGTCCAATTGCTCGTTGTGTTTGAACGGCCATATTGTCCCTCCTTGGGATCACTGCATCGAACCTGCACGGAGTTACCAGCTTGTCAGTAAACCTTGTTAGGAATGGCAAGGCCGTGCGGCTCTACAACCATGATCTAAAAATGGCGCGGATTTTCCATCAATCGCCCGACCCAATTGGGATCTGTCTTTCGTCGGGTTTTAGGTTAACAGAAGTTTAAAGAGACGTGGGTTTGCGGGCCGTCGCTAGCTTTTGCCGCAGGCGATCGCCCATTCCCTCCAGGTCTGCCTGGGCCAGCTCCTCCTGGTCGCCCGTGATCAGCCACTTCAGCCGCACCACGGCCTTTTCGGCCTCTTCATCCCCCAGCACCAGGCAGGCTACCGCACCGCTGCGATCGGCTCGCTTCATCTGCTTGCCAAAGGCGCTGCCGCTCAGGTCCATCTCGACGCTAAAGCCCAGGTGACGCAGCTTCTGGGTAAGTTGCATCGCATTGGCTTCGGCGCGATCGCCTTTGGAGACCAGGTAGAAATCTACCGGGGCTGCCGCCACCGGAGCGAGCTGCTGCAGCAGGAGAATCAGCCGCTCCATGCCGCTGGCCCAGCCTACGGCGGGAGTGGCGGGGCCGCCCAGCATCTCCACCAGACCGTCATAGCGCCCGCCACCGCAGACGGTAGCCTGAGCCCCCAGATCCGCCGACTGGATTTCGAACACCGTGTGGGTGTAGTAGTCTAGCCCGCGCACCAGACGAGAGTTGACGCGATACTCGATGTCTAGGCTGTCCAGCAGACGCTGGGTCTGCTCAAACCGCTGGCGGGATTCGGGACAGAGGTAGTCGAGAATGCTGGGGGCCGCCTGGAGGATTTCCTGGGTGCGTTCCACCTTCGAGTCCAGAATGCGGAGGGGGTTGCGGGTGAGGCGGTCCTGAGAATCGGCGTCGAGGTCGTCTTTATATTGGGTGAGGTAAGCCACCAGGGCATCCCGATACTGCTGGCGATCGCCCGTTGTGCCCACCGAGTTAAATTCCAGAGATAGATTGCTGAGGCCAATGGCCTGCAGCCAGTCGGCGGCAATAGCAATCACTTCCGCATCTGCCCGGGGATCGTCGCTGCCCAGCACCTCAACGCCAATCTGGTGGAACTGGCGCTGCCGCCCCGCCTGGGGCCGCTCGTAGCGAAACATGGGACCGCTATACCAGAGGCGCTGCACGCCACCCTGGGCGTGGAGGCCATGCTCGATGAAGGCCCGCACAACGCCAGCCGTATTCTCGGGGCGCAGGGTGAGGGAGCGATCGCCCCGGTCTGAGAAGGTGTACATCTCTTTGCCCACCACGTCGGTAGCTTCGCCGATGCCCCGCTCAAACAAATCGGTCTGCTCAAAGATGGGGGTGCGAATTTCCCGGTAGGCAGCTTTGGTGAGAATATCGCGGGCGATCGCCTCTACCTGCTGCCAGTAGCCTACGTCCTCCGGCAGAATGTCTTTTGTGCCTCGAATCGCTTTAACGGTACCCATAGCTTGCGACAAGCCTCCCTCCCTAGCTGAACTTTCAACACTTTAGCGTAGAGGGGACAGACCCCATGCCCTATTCGCGGTGCAGGGTTTC
Source organism: Elainellaceae cyanobacterium (assembly GCA_050331615.1). GTDB lineage: Bacteria > Cyanobacteriota > Cyanobacteriia > CAKZMO01 > CAKZMO01 > JAYKGU01. The sequence continues at coordinate 3,566 of JBHJGR010000015.1, read as the reverse complement.
CCAGGCTCCGAAGCGATCGCTGTAGTACTGCAAAATTTGCTCAACGCGGCGATGGGCGGCATCATCGGCCTGCACCGAGTAGTGGAGGCGGAGGCCACCGACTTGGCTGGTAGTGTAATCAAAGGTCGATGCGGTCTGGGGCAGCAGCTCAGCATCCACGCCGGCAACCTGACGCAGGTGGGCCACCACTTCTCGATAAACCGCCAGGGGCAGTTCGGGGCAACGGAGCTGAAACTGTCGGGACTCTGCCGGTGGCTCCGACGGTTGAGGGGTGGCAGTGGATGGGCTAGTTGAGTCCGTCATAGCGAATCGGTCTTCAGGTCTTCCTGTAAATCGTCCTGTAATTCGTCGCGTAAATCATCCTGCAGCTTGCTAGCGCCGTCGCCGGAAGGGGGCAAGGTACAGCAGTTGAAGGGATCGACGCAGACTTTGCCCGACTGAAGCGCCCAGCGAAATAGCTCCACCCGGTTGCTGGTAGCGGTTTTGGTCAAGATGTTGCTGATATGGTTATCGACGGTCCGCTTGCTAATTTCAAGCTTCTCGGCGATCTCCTGATTGGTCAAACCTGCGGCCACTAGCTCGACAATCTGCAGTTCCCGATCTGAAAGAGGCGCGGCAGTCTCCTTCCCGGTCATATCTGTCATACCTGCCCTATAGCCCTGTATATGTACCTAGCCATCGTCTACATTCTATAGCGTTTCTCATGCTGGTGGAGTATGCGGAGTTTTTGGCACGCCGCGACACCAATTCCCGAGTTCATACCCATGCGATTGAAAGCCGCTATGAAGTCTTATTCAAGAAAACGGCTGCTTGTTATAGGAACGTTATAGAAATGAGGGGTCTCTCCCACAGGGGGTTACAGTAGGGGGGATGTTCTCCTTAAATGTACGGAAATGGGCCAGATGTTTGACGACATAACCTGGGGGAGACGGCTGGGATTAGCCCTGCTGCTCAGCCTGTTGATTTGGACGATAGGCCGGGCAGACCTGGCGATCGCCGTTAGCAGTAACGCGCCTCCGCCCGGGGAGGCAATGCCAGCAGCCCAGTCGGGGCGGTTAGACATCAGCGCCATTTCTTCCGAAAAGGTGAGCCAGTTTATTGAGGCATATCAGCGGGTAATTAGTCTGGTTGAAGATCAGGAAGATGCGCTGCGGGGTGCAGAAACGGAATCAGATTTTTTGCAGCGCCAGGGCGATTTGGAGCGCAAGATCGGAGCCGCCATCGAGGATGTGGGCCTGTCGCGGCAGGAATATGTCCAACTGCTGGGGCTGGCCAATAGTGACCCAGAATTCAGCGAACGCATTGCTTCCCAACTACAGGAATCAGGGGAGCTCTAACCCTACCAACGGAAACATAGCCGGTATGAATGACCCCATCCTTTTAACCTCGTTCACCACCTGGAAACCTGAGCAGACCTCCAATTCGTCGGATGACTTGATGGACGATGTCATTGCTCGCTATCCCTATAGAGACTCACTCTGCATTCAGCGAAAGCTGCCGGTGGACTTCCAGTTTGCCCCTAGGCAGGCGATCGCTGCCATCAGGAACCGACAGCCAGGGGCAATCCTGTGCTGCGGCATGGGGGAGCGCTACACGTCGCTAAACGTCGAATCTACGGCGGTGAATGGCGATCGCGTCCTGCATACCTCCGTCGACCTCAGTGCCCTAACTGCTGGTCTGACGATTACAGAGATTAGCCATGATGCAGGGCGGTTTGTCTGCAACCAGCTCTACTACGACGTGCTCAACTACCTGCAGCTTAACGGGATCGACAGCCCCTGTATTTTTGTCCATGTGCCGGTGCTGACGCCGGTTAATCAGGAGGCGATCGCTACCGATTTCCTCATCCTGCTCGACCGGATGCGATCGCTCATCCGCCGCCCTGCCAACGCGGTTGCCTGACTTGCCCGGCCCGCTGCCTCCGTCCTGTGCGAAAATACCAGGTATGGATATAGATGCAATTCGAGCCGGAAAAGTTCTTGACTTGGCAGGGGCTAACCTCGAAGACGAAGACCTGTCGGGGGCCGATCTGAGCCGGGCCAACCTGGCGGGGGCCAGTCTTACAGGCAGTCTCCTAGCCAAAGCTAACCTACAGGGGGCCCGGCTAGACGGTGCCAATTTGGCGGGCTGCCAGCTCACCGGAGCCGACCTCCGCACTAATCTACTGGGCACTAACCTGATGCAGGCTGACCTGACCGATGCCGACCTGCGGGGGGCCAACCTGCGGGGGGCCAACCTCATGCAGTCGAGCTTCACCCGCACAAACCTGGCAGCGGCGCTGCTGAGTGGTGCCACCCTGACGGGGGTAAACCTGGCCGGGGTTGACCTGCGCAGTGCCGACCTGCGGGGGGCAAACCTTAGTCAGGCCAACCTCCAGGGGGCGAACCTCAGCCAGGCCAACCTCCAGGGGGCGCTGCTCACCGGGGCCAACCTAGAAGAGGCCGACCTGCGCGGTGCCAATCTAGCGGGGGCAAGTCTAGACGGCGCAAATCTGCTGTGTGCCGATCTGGATGATGCCAATTTGACTGGAATCATTCTCAGCAATGCCTGCATCATCGGCACCATCCTGGAGAAATAGGGCAGAGAATCTCAGCGCAAGTATCCTTAGCGCAAGTATTCAAAGATGCCTTGGGCGATCGCCTCGGCCATTTGCTGCCGGAAGTTGGGGTCGGCCAACCGGGGCGCATCGTTGGCTCCCGTAACAAAGCCCGTTTCCACCAGGACGGCAGGCATGGGCGTATTGCGAATCACGTAGAAGCGGGCCTCTTTGACGCCCCGGTTCACCATGCCAGTGGACTGCACCATGCTGCGCTGAATGCTCTGGGCCAGTTGGTAACCCTCCCGAGAGCTGTAGTAGAAGGTTTCCAGCCCATTCACCTCAGGGCGGCTCATGCTGATGGCGTTGGCATGGATGCTGACGAACAGGTCGGCGTCGGCGCGGCGGGCGATCGCCACCCTGGGCTCCAGATCCACCGTGACATCGCCGGTGCGGGTCATCACCACCTGAATACCCTGCTGCTCCAGTAGCCGCTGCACCCGTAGGGAAATATCCATCACCGTGGGCGCTTCCCGCAGACCGTTGCGGCCAATCGCCCCCGGATCGCGTCCACCGTGCCCCGGATCAATCACAATCACGGTGCGGGTGGCGGGAATGCGCGGCAGCTCCGGCGTGGGCGTCGGCTGCCGGGGCGGATCGCTGGGCGGAGGCGTGTTCCCGTTTTCGGGGGTTCCCGGTTCAGCAGCGGCAATCTCCAGAATGTTGGCTGCCAGGTTGTAGATGCGGAGGCGCTGGCGCAGAACTTCGGCGTCGGTGCGATCGCGAAATAGCCCTGCCTGCATCACAATCTCGCCGCCAATGGTGGTGCGGAACGCATCTGGCACCACGGCCCGCACCCGACTCTGGATGGCGGAGCTAGTGGCGGGCACCACCACCCGATAGCTGAATCCCAGGCGAGAGGCATAGTCTGAGGGCGGCGGCGGCGGACCGGCGGTATTGGGGGAAACGGGACTGGGGGTCGGTCGGGGCGCTGGACTGGGACTGGGCGTTGGATTGGGCGTTGGACGGG
>JBHJGR010000014.1:0-3521 GCA_050331615.1 Elainellaceae cyanobacterium | reverse complement strand
TGGCACCTGGGCGGACGTGATCAACCGTGCGAACCTGGGTATGGAAGTAATGCACGAGCGCAACGCCCACAACTTCCCGCTTGACCTGGCGGGTGCTGAGGCTGCTCCTGTGGCTCTGACTGCTCCTTCCATCAACGGCTAATATCCGTTCACAGATTTGGTTTAGCGCAGATAAGCAAAGCTGTATTAGCTAGCCAATGATTCGAAGCGCTCTCCTCATGGGGAGCGCTTTTTGAGCTATAAGGCGATCGCTTGCACTGAACTTTCTGCCCTTGCCCTGGTATAGCCCTACGGACTAAGGTTTGAGTGTAGAACTCCCGCGATGCGGGGGTTCTACGCCTCCTGAATATCCTAATGTGAAAGCGTAAAGCTACATCAAGGCGGGCAGAGCTGAAAATATTGATCTGAAAAGCGCTCTTTACGCCGATCAGCGCTAGCCTAGAAACTGAAAGCTTACTCACCCTCTCGACGCGATTGATGTGGGATGTTATTGCGCTGCTGTTAATCTGTCCCCTACTGGGTGGACTTCCTGTGATCGATTGGATTCACTTCGCGTTTACGGGACAGCGTCTCGCCAAGCAAGGAACGGGCAACGTCAGTGTCTCGGCTGCGTTTTACCACGGTGGACGCTGGGTGGGGGTTCTGGCGGTGCTATCCGAGGCTGCTAAGGGCATCGCTGCGGTGTTGCTGGCGCGATCGCTTTTTCCGCAGCAGCCAGCCTGGGAGATTGGGGCGCTGATCCTGCTGGTCATAGGTCGCTACTGGATTAGCCGGGGGGCAGGCGTGACCAATGTGGTTTGGGGATACATTGTCTATGACTGGCGGGCTTCCTTCCTCATTGCGCTGATTGGTGGCATTGGGTTCACCATTCTCCGGGAGCGGCACCTGGGGCGGCTGGGGATTCTAGTTTTGATCCCCGTGGTGACTGGGTTGCTCCATCCCTATGACTCGGCTCGCCTACTGGCAGCTCTAGCCCTCAGTTTGCTAATTAGCTGGATCTACTACCGCATGCCGGACGACCTCGACCTCCCCACCAATTCAGCCCAAGCCGACTCGCGGCGATTATTTCAATTTTTTAGAGGCGATCGCGCTGTCCTCACGCTTGATCAAGATCTGCAGGCTTCGTCAGTGGGTCAAAAGGCAGCTAACCTGGCGCAGTTGAGGCGCTGGGGCTATCCCGTGCCAGAAGGATGGGTACTGCCGCCGGGAGACGACGCAGCTCCGCTAATTAACTTATTAAATCCTTCGGAGGATGAGCCCCTAGTGGTACGGTCGTCCGCCATCGGCGAAGATTCCGAGACGGCGTCCGCAGCGGGGCAGTACGATTCCATTCTTAACGTCACGAACAAGGCTGACCTACAGCGGGCGATCGCCCAATGTCAGGCATCCTATAACCAGCCCTCAGCCGTCCAATATCGTCGCGATCGCCGCGTTCCTGGTGAGGCAATGGCGGTGCTGATTCAATCCCAAGTTAAGGGAGCGTTTTCTGGCGTGGCATTTAGCCGAGACCCCATCAGCCGTCAAGGTGACGCAGTGCTGGTGGAGGCGCTACCAGGCCCGACCACCCAAATCGTCTCCGGTCGGGTAACGCCTGAAACCTATCGGGTGCTGGTATCAGCCAATACCGGTTCACCTGAAGTCTCCTCCTCGAAAGCGGATGAGACTTTGCCAGACTGGGCGTTGCCCGAGGCCGTGACGCTGCCCATAACCGGAGAGGGGAACCTTCCGCCTCGCCTAATTCAGCAGGTCGCTTACCTGACCCGGCAGTTAGAAAACCGCTATCACGGCATTCCCCAGGACGTGGAGTGGAGTTTTGACGGGCAAACTTTATGGGTGCTGCAGGCGCGTCCGATTACTACCCTGCTGCCTATCTGGACCCGCAAGATTGCGGCGGAGGTGATCCCTGGCTTTATTCGACCGCTCACCTGGTCGATTAACCAGCCGCTCACCTGTGGGGTGTGGGGCGAAATTTTTAGCTTGGTGCTGGGCGATCGCTCCCAGGGGCTGGACTTTTCCCAAACGGCCACCCTCCACCACTCCGTTGCCTACTTCAATGCCACCCTGCTGGGCACGATTTTCAACCGCATGGGGTTACCGGCTGAGAGTCTAGAATTTCTTACCCGCGGGGCCAAATTCAACCGTCCGCCGCTTCGGTCTACTCTAGGCGCTATTCCTGGGCTTCTGCGATTGCTTAGCCGAGAGTGGCTCCTCCAGGAAGACTTTGATCAGGCTTGCCAACAAATCTTTACCCCCTACCTGAATCAATTGTCCCAATCGCCTCCGGATTCCCTGACGGCCGAGGCGCTATTAGGACGGATAGAGCAGACTCTCGCCATTTTGAGGCAAGTCACCTATTACAACATCTTCGCGCCCTTGAGTGCATCCTTTCGGCAGACCATCTTTCGGGTTAAGGACGACGATCTGGACTATAGCCGTGCTCCTGAAGTCGCAGCTCTACACGCCCTGCAGGCTCTTGCTGCCAACAGCCGCTCACTCCTGCCCGATTTGGGCAACCAGCAGCAAAGCCGCTCCATGATCTTTGCCACACTGGGCGAAAACACGGATGGCCAAGCTATCCTGAACCAGCTCGACCAATTCCTATCAGAATACGGCTACCTCAGCGAAGTGGCGACAGATATTGCCGTGCCTACCTGGGCCGAAGATCCCCGTCCGGTGCGTGAACTGTTCGTACAGTTTCTTCATCGCCGCACTCGTCCGCCACAGCGCGAGGCCGTCGATCGCTCCCAACAGGGCTGGAAGGTGCGCCAGGTGCAGCGACGGCTAGATCTCAAAGCTGAGGTTGCAGAGATATACAACCGTCTATTAGCCGACCTCCGCTGCAGCTTTGTGGCGCTTGAGCAACTCTGGTTGAGGTGCCAGCGCCTCCAGCAGCCAGGGGATATTTTTTTCCTGGAGTTTGATGAGGTGCAGCAACTGGTAGCAGCCGATGATGCCCCGCTTTGGGACATAGTCCCTCGTCTGGTGGAGCGGCGGCGATCGCAATGGTCGGCAGATTGTCAAGTAGCCGTCATTCCCAATCTGACCTACGGCAACGAGCCCCCAGCAGTCATGAAAGTAAACTTTTTTGAGGAAATGCCCGAGGGGGAAGGGGTTCAACTCCGGGGAATTGGGGCCAGTCCCGGACAGGCCATTGGTCAAGTCGTAATTCTAAACAACCTTTACAGTCCAACTGAATTGGATAAGGATACAATTCTAGTTGTTCCTTATACAGATTCTGGATGGGCCACTCGGCTCGCTCAGGCTGGCGGTCTTATCGCCGAAGTTGGGGGACGCTTATCCCATGGAGCCATTATTGCTCGGGAGTATGGTATTCCTGCAGTTATGGACGTGCAAAACGCGCGTCAGGTGCTCAAAAATGGTCAGCGGGTACAGATTGATGGACAGCATGGAACGGTAACAATCTTGCCGCCTGATTGACTGACAAAAGTTTGTAGCCCTCACCCCCAACTCCTCTCCCAGAGGGCGAGGGGAGCCGAACCAGTGCTCCTGTTCCCTCTCCC
>JBHJGR010000013.1:0-20533 GCA_050331615.1 Elainellaceae cyanobacterium | reverse complement strand
GCCTCCACAGGCTGTTTGCTTAATGTCCACGATGCGCCCCACCGCAGACAGTGAACAAGTACAAATCGGTGATCAGTATGTTCAACCTATTACGCACAAAGTTTTACCCCAGCCACGATTCAGGCTGGGAACCCCCTACTTTGTTGTCAAGGTTCAATTTGGGATTGACGCATTACCGTACCTTTTCCCAAAACAATAGTACCAGTTTGCTCGTTTCAGCGCTATCCCCTTCTCTCGCTATCGCATTGCTTAGGGGATGCACTTCAACTCGCCGCCGCTTCACCACCTCCCCAAGCCTTCGGCTATGGGCGGAGCACTGCGACGAATCTTGGTAGACTAGGAACATTCCCCCAAGTATTCATCTGTGGCGATCGCCCAGCTTCCACCTCCACCAGATCTGTATGAGACTTGACCCGACCATCGCCCTCATTCTCATGTTTTTGTCTCTCATTGCTGGGGCTGCAGCGGTCAGCGCATCGTGGGGGTATGCGCTGGGGCGAAGTGCCCTGCAGGGAATCACCCAGCCGGATGTGCGCCCTAGCAGCCTCAAGCCTGCCCAGCCCGGTACGTCTCGCCAAGATTTGACCATTCTGTCTGAGACCGAAATTATTGAGGACGTTAAAACCCGCATGGGGCAAGGTAGCAGCCAGTCCTCAGGGCCAGAACCAGCGGCAGCCAGTCAGCAGGCGATCGCCCCAGAAGCCATCACTCCAGCAGTAGCGTCCCAGACCGACGTGCTTCAGGCTGGGGGCGATCGCCCGGAGGGAACCTTTGTCTCTAGCAGTTCGGCGTTTATCGACTATCGGGCCGGATTCCCCCGCATTGCCGAGAATCGCGGCGTCATCCTGGAGGTGCGATCGGCAGAGCAGCAGGGTGACCAGTGGGTTGCCAACATCAGCATACAGAACGTGGGAGCGCAATCCATTCAATTTCTGCCGAATTCTTTAAACGTGGTAGACGACCAGGGGCGACTACTGGTAGGAAGTTTGAGCGGGTTGCCTGAAGAACTACCGCCCACCGGAGAAGAGTATCGCGGGGCGATTAGCATTCCGGCGACGCTACTTTATGACTCAGAAACTCTTTCCCTCAGCCTGGTGGATGCTTCCCGCCAAGGAATTGAGCTGAGCGTTACCGATATTCCTGTGACGCAGTGATGTCTCGCTTTCTGGAACAGACGGTTCATATCATAATCGCCAACTGGGTCAAGGAGTCTGCCGCCCCACCGTGTTGTTTGGCTTACGTCTACGGATGATCTCCAGCGACTTCGTCCTTCTGGTGATCCGGGTTGTCCCCGATCAGCTCACCGCATCCGACATGCTGTGGCGGGGTTTGGCAGTTTGCCTGCTGATTGCCATTAACGCCTTCTTTGTGACGGCGGAGTTCGCTATCGTGTCGGTGCGGCGATCGCGCATTAACCAGCTAGCTTCCACGGGCGACCTGCAGGCCAAGACGGTGCAGTCCCTGCAGCAGAGCATTGAGCGGCTGCTGTCCACTACCCAGCTGGGCATTACCCTCTCCAGTCTGGCCCTGGGGTGGATTGGCGAAGACACCATTGCCCGGCCGCTGATGGGAGCGCTAATGCAGGTTTTTCCCAATCGTGTCGGGGAGCCCCTGGCCCATGCGATCGCCCTTCCCGCAGCGTTTTTCCTGATTGCCTACCTGCAGATCGTGCTGGGGGAGCTGTGCCCCAAGTCAGTGGCCCTGATCCATGCGGAGGAGCTGGCGCGGGTGCTGGGACCGCCCAGTTTGGCGATCGCCCGCTTCTTCAACCCCTTTGTCTGGGTGCTCAACCAGTCCACCCGCTGGCTGCTGCGTCTGGCGGGCATCCGCTATCAGCGGGAGGGGCTATACAACCGCCTCACCCCCGAAGAACTGCAGCTCATTATCAGCACCTCCACCGAATCGCCGGGGCTGGAGGCCGAGGAGCGGGAGCTGCTCACCAATGTCTTCGAGTTTGGCGATGTTACGGCAGGTGAGGTGATGGTGCCCCGCACCAGCATTATCGCCATCCCCGCTGATGCCACCTTTCAGACGCTGCTGGAGGAGGTACGGGCGACGGGCCACTCCCGCTACCCGGTGATGGGGGAATCCCTGGACGATATCAGCGGCATTCTTCACTTCAAGGAGCTGGCGGCTCCCCTGGTGGAGGGCACTCTGACGCTGGAAAGCTCCATCCAGCCCTGGGTGCGACCGGCCCGCTTTGTGCCGGAAAATCTGCTGCTCAGTGAGCTGCTGCCCCTGATGCAGCGCTCGGCCCAGCCGATGGTGATGGTGGTGGATGAATTTGGCGGCACGGCGGGGCTGCTCACCCTGCAGGACGTGACGGCAGAAATTATCGGCGATGTCCACGAGCCGGAAGGCCCCCAGGATGCTGATGTGCGGCTGCTGGATGACCAGACCTACCTGGTGCAGGCTCAGCTCGACATCGAAGAGGTGAACGAGCTGCTGGATCTGAACCTGCCGGTGACGGACGACTACCAGACCCTGGGGGGATTCATCATCCACGAGCTGCAAAAGATTCCCGAACCGGGCGAAGTCCTGATGTTTGATAATTGGGAGATGACGATCGTTTCCGCTGAGGGACCCCGGCTCCACCAAATCCAGGTGCGCCGGATTGATACGCCTCTAACTGAGGAAATACAGCGGGAGGAAGACCACCAGCCGTCCTTGTCCCACTACGAAGAAATCGACCAGGGCTTCGATACCTCCCCTTCTCAGCCCCCCCTACCCAGGGAGCAGGCTACCGATCGCCCCACCTCCGACAGTCACACCTCTGACAGGAATGACTCAGACGGCCACGCTGCCAATCATCACGCTGCAGACGGGCAGGTCGTAGATGGCCTATCAGACGGACATGCTGCGGCCAAAGCGATGCCGGAGCCTGCTTCCGAGGACGCTGCCACAGATTCCAGGCCCGTCACCGACGACCCGCTAACGCCGTCCTACCGCGCGGCGCGGCAGCCCCGTCCTGATCAGCGCAGCTAGTGGTTGGCCAAGACTAATCTTTAGGGTAAATCTCAGGGGATTTACCCTAATTTTGACCGGGACGCTGCACTAGACCCGCGCCTCCGGCAGGATTAGCATAGCGTCGCCAAAGGAGTAGAAGCGGTAGTTTTGGGCGATCGCCTCCTGATAAAGCGCCAGCAGTCGGGGACGACCGATGAGGGCACTGACCAGCATCATCAGGCTGGATTTGGGCAGGTGGAAATTGGTAATCAACCCCTCCACCACCCGCCATTGATAGCCGGGATAGATATACAGGTCCGTTTTGCCGCAGTAGGGGACCAATGTGCCCGATTGACCCGCCGCCTCCAGGGCACGGGTGACGGTAGTACCCACCGCAATAATTCGTCCTCCCCTGGCCTTAGCCTGCTGGATCTGGGCCACGGTGGCCGCTGAGACGTCGAGCCACTCGCCGTGCATCGTGTGGCTGGTAATATCCTCAACCTCTACGGGCCGGAAGGTGCCCACCCCCACGTGGAGAGTGATGAACGTGTGGTGAATCTGACGGGCCGCTAACCGCTCCAGCAGTGCGGGCGTGAAGTGCAGTCCGGCAGTGGGGGCAGCTACGGCACCGGGGCGATCGCCATACACGGTCTGGTAGCGCTCGGCGTCGATTTCCTCGTTGGTCACGTAGGGGGGCAGCGGCACAGTCCCCAGTTCAGGCAGGATTTGCCAGAGCGATCGCCCAGCCGCCACCTCGAATTGGATCACCCGCCCCCCTGTCGCTGGGTCTGCCGTCTCAATAACCGCCTCCGCCAGGGGCGCCTCTGCCGGACCAAAGCGCACCCGTGCGCCGGGCTTGAGGCGACGTCCGGGTTTCACCAGGGCCAGCCAGCGATCGGGCTCCTGCTCCTCCAGCAAAAATATTTCCACCGCTGCACCACCGACTTTTTGCCCGTAGAGCCTGGCTGGAATAACGCGCGTGTTGTTCATCACCAACAGATCGCCGGGCTGGAGCAGATCCGGTAATTCGTAGAAGCGATGGTGGGCATGGTCGGTGGGGGAGGCCACCACCAGCAGGCGGGCGCTATCTCTGGGAGTTACGGGTTCCTGGGCGATCTGCTGGGGGGGCAGTTTGTAGTCATAGGCGCTGAGCTGATAGTCGGGATTGCCCCCGTCGGGGTCGGGGGGGTGGAGGTTTTCAGGTGGGGACGTGAGGGGATGAGGTTGGGGAGAATCGGGTCGAGACATGGAAAATTACTAGATCAGTGAGGCTCTCAACGGGCGGCTGGGGGGCAAATGGGAAAGTTGGGGGGAATCCCCCAGTCCCGATTCCCCAGGCTGGGGAGGATTCCCCTACTGGCAAACCAGGGTTTTCGTAAAGATAGAAGTGTAGCATTTGCTTGGACTTTCGACGTATGGACTACACCTATTACCTAGCGAATGCCAGTCTCTCGCTGCGGATTGTGGAACACCTTCACGCCACTCCATCAATCCCAGTTCGCTTCATGACCGTCATTCATCAAATTGATGGCTGGGTGATTAAAATTAAGCTTGCCTATTCCCTGAATCCACAACAGGATGGGGACTTTCGAGCTTACCTGAACGAGTTAGGCATCCCCTACGAGCCTGAGATTCGAGTTCGCATGGCGTTCTGGAGCCTGGAGACCGGCCAATCGCCTATTGACGTAATGCGGCGCTACCAGGTCGCCGTTGTTTCCCACGGTGCTCCCGACCGGGAGGAGATTGAGGCATTCCGCAAGCAGTTTGTGCAGGGGTTGGGATATTGTCCAGAGACGCTGGCGTAAAGGTCGTCTCGGCGTATGGCCTTACGATCTAGCGTCAGGACATTTCCAGGGCTGAATCCCCCGCAGCGCGGGCGATTCAGCCACAACCTAAGCCCGTAGGGCTACAGCTCCTGATCAAGTTTGAGAGTGGTGGTTCAATGGGGAAGGTATCGGTGTCGGCGGTTAGTAGCCGCTCCCGTCCTTCCCCATTTCCTTTTCGGTCTAGATCTTCGGTCTAGATCCCATTGAACCGGTGAGCTATCTATTGACTTAGCTGTCGTCAAGAGCCGTCAAAAGCGCCTGCTAAATAGTGCTCCAGACTGAAGCAATACTCGCCGATCGCCACTGGCTGCCCCAGCTCGATCCGTTCGGGGACGGAGGGAATCGTCTGTGACCGTCCGCCAGACCACCACTTTACCAGCGCAACATCAAAGCGGCAGGCAAGGGCGGCGACCTGGGGATGTTCGGTTAAGTAAAGCTGAGCCGCCCGCTGGAGCTTCGCCTGCTTTTGCGGCGTGATGGCCAGCAGACCATCGGCGTCCCAGTTGCGCCGACTGCGGACCTTGACCTCTACAAACGCCAGGATGGGACTGGTGGGACTTGTTTTGGGAGCAGTACCTTCACCCAGGCAAGTCAATGCCCCTGCTGGATAGCCGTGAGCCACCAGATCCAGCTCGCCCCAGCGGCAGCGCCACTGCCGATCCAAAATCGTCCATCCCTGGTGAGAGAGCCATTGAGCGGCGATCGCCTCTCCCCAATTACCCAATTCCCGTGTTTGGCGGGACGTAGCGGATTTGCGGCGAGGGGCAGGGGGGGAATTGCTCAAGGTGCGAATGTCTTGGCGATAGGGCAAATCGATACAGAATCGATACTGAGTTGAAGCGGGAACGCCGGTCAGGCAGTATTAGGATAGAGCATCGTCGAGTTGATTGTCTTTCCCTGAATATGCTGAATCGATTCATTCAACACAGCCTCGCTGGCTGGCGTCGCTTCCTGAAACTCGGCGTCAGCATGGGCTTGATCTGGAGCCTGATCCTGGCCTCTCCGACCTGGGCCGATAATTACGACAAGGCCAATCTGGTGGATGCCGACTTTGCGGGCCAGAGCCTGACGGATTCCAGCTTTGACAAGGCAAATTTGCGCAGCAGCAACCTCAGCCATGCGGATCTAACCGGGGTACGGCTGTTTGCCGCTAATCTGGAGGACGCCAACCTGGAGGGAGCCAATCTGAGCTATGCCACCCTCGACAGCGCCCGCTTGGTCCACGCCAACTTAAAGAACGCTGTCCTGGAGGGCGCGTTTGCGTTTAATACCAACTTCGGCGGGGCTACCATCGACGGGGCCGATTTCACGGACGTGCTGCTGCGGCGCGATATGCAGGATAAGCTCTGTGCCGTAGCCGCTGGCGTGAACCCGATAACCCAGCGCGCCACCCGCGAGACGCTGCTGTGTCCCCGCTAGCACCTGAAAGGTTTCTGGACAGACCGTCGGGTGGGGATTGCCCACCACCAAAAGCGCAAGACCACCAGAAGTAGGGTGGGCAATGCCCACCAATCAAAAACCTGACGCTCTCAGGCTTGCCTATAGCGCTGCACTAGGTCGAGGGCTGAATTGTGGCGTAAAACTCCCCCACCCAGGGCAGCTTGGCCAAATCCTCAAAGCTGACCGATCGCTGCTGATCTAGCTCCTGGATGCGCTGCTTTTCGGCGTAAATTTGCCGCTGGTAGTGCTCACAGAGGTCAGGGGCGGCGGCAATGTCCGTATCTACCCAGAGGTCACGGAAGTGGAGGTAGCGCTTCTCGCACATGACCCGCTCCAGGCAGTCGGCGGCGGCCTGAATCACCAGGGGAGCCCGCAGGATATCCCGCTGGGTCTTCTCATCGAGCTGGAAGAGGTAGCTGACGGCATCCAGCTCACCCGCGAACTCGGCGCAGTGGTTGCGGAGCTGGGCAATCAGCGGGTCGGCCATGGTGGACGCTTCGTCTGCAGAGAGCGCAGAATCCTGAGCGGTCAGCTCGAGGATTTTGCGCCAGAGAAATCGGTGATGGGAGAGGCTGAACTGCAAATCCCGCTCCTCCAGGGCAGCAATCACCGCCTGCCGGTAGCCGGGAGCATGGAGATAGACGCGAATCAGGGTGGCCTCGGCCTGCTCCAGAAAGTCTGTGGGCAGGGGAGTGGACTTGGGAATTTCGGTGCCGTCGGGCGATCGCCGTCTTTGCCGCCGCACCTGGGCCAGCAGATTGTCCGCCAGCAGGGGCACCAGCCGTCCGTCGCCCTGACTCAATAGCTCGGCACAGTGGCGGACGTAGTGGGTGCGGGTGGTGGCGTTGGCGATTTTGCTAAGCAGGGCCACGGTGTCCTGGGTGACCTGATGGAAGTGGTCGGCCTGCTTCAGGTCGCGATCGCCATGGGCCTGCTGAATTTGCCAGTCGAGCCAGAGGGGGGCCTGCTGCACCAGATGGCGGTAGGCATCGGCGTCGTGGGTTTGCAGATACTCGTCCGGGTCTTTGCCATCGGGGATGTTGAGGATGCGCAGCTGGATCTCTCCCCGGTAGGCCAGATCTGCCGCTTCACCGATAGCCCGCTCGGCGGCCCTGGTGCCGGCGGCATCGGCATCGAAGTTGAGAATCACCTGCTTCGACTCGGTATAGCGCAGCAGCTGCTTCACCTGCTTGAGGTTGAGGGCGGTGCCCAGGGAGGCGACGGCGTGGGTAATGCCCACCGCATGGAGGGCGATGACGTCAAAGTAACCCTCCACCACGATGGCGCTGTCTTCCTTGGCGATCGCCAGCCGCGCCTTATCCAGCCCATAAAGCAGGGAGCCTTTGTCAAACAGCTCCGTATCTGGCGAATTGAGGTATTTGGGCTGGGCCTCCCCCAGGGTTCTACCGCCAAACCCGACCACCCGCCCCTGGAGGTCGTGGATGGGAATCATCAGGCGATCGCGAAACCGGTCGTAATAGCCGCTGCCCTCTTTGCGGGGCACAATCAGCCCCGCCTGCTCCACCAGCTCCACCGGGTAGCGCTTTTGTTCTACCAAGTAGCCGTAGAGGGTTTGCCAGCCGCCGGGGGCGTAGCCCAGCTGGAACTGCTGCATGGTGGCCGGGCTAAGGCGGCGGGTTTGCTGAACATAGTGGAGGGCGGGCTGGCCATCGGGCTGGTGGAGGGCGTGTTCATAGAAGCGGGCGGCGATCGCCAATATTTCATAGAGCTGTTCCCGCAGGGAGAGCTGGCGCTGCAGTTCCTGCCGCTTCCCAGGCTCCAGGGTCTTCACGGGAATCTGGTAGCGCCGCGCCAGATCCAGCACCACATCGCCAAAGGGGCGCTTGCCCAGCTCCATCAAGAACTTAATGGCGTTGCCCCCAGCGCCGCAGCTGAAACAGTAGTAAAACTGCTTACTGGGGCTGACGCTAAAGCTGGGGGACTTGTCGTCGTGGAAGGGGCACAGCCCGACAAAATCCTTCCCCTGCTTCTTGAGGACGACGTGCTCAGAGACCACGTCAACCACGTCAACCTGCTGCTTGACCTGCTCGATGGTGTCGGGATGGAGGCGGGGAATGTCCATAGGTGCGCTGGGGGAACCGTGACGGCGGGGAGAACCACCAGATATAGCGTATCATGGGAAGCTGATGGAAAACCTACCCTATCTATGAGGCATCACCCTATTTCTAGTATTTTATGAAAACCGCTTCCCAAATTCCATTAATGCCACCAAAACAAAAGGGGCTGATGTGACACATCAGCCCCTCTTTGCTGCGGCATGTGCCCGATTGCTACATCCCCGGCAGGTTCAGGCCACCCGTGAGTTCTTCCATCCGCTCCCGCATGGTGGCGGTTGATTTGTTGTAGGCGTCTTTCATAGCAGCGGTGACTAGTTCAGACAGGACCTCGGCCCCTTCGCCTAATACATCCGGCGAAATCTCTACGCTGCGGGGTTCTTGATTGCCGCTGAGAACGACCTTCACCAGCCCGCCGCCGGCCTGCCCCTCAATGTTCATCTCCTCAAGCTCTTCCTGGAGCTTCTTCGCCCCTTCTTGAACCTGCTGAGCTTTTTTGAAAGCCTCGGTCAGCTCCTTCATTTTGTTCAGACCAAAGCCAAATCCTTGCCCTTTTGCCATAGTATCCTGCCGTAGCTGTATCGAAGTGGACCTTTATCAACTAAACCTTAGCATCCCTGTTCGTGCATTGCGCACCCGCCGCTGGGTCAGCCCTAAAACTCGCCCAGCATCTTCACTTCTGGGTGCAGCAAAAGCGACCACTGGCGTTCTACCTGCTCCTGCACATAGGAAATCAGGTTGAAAATGTCAGCTGCCGTCGCCGTACCCAAATTGAGGATAAAGTTTGCATGTCGCTGGGCCACTTGCGCCCCGCCGATTTGGTACCCCTTTAGCCCCGTTTGCTCAATTAGCCACCCCGCCGCATGGGACGCCGGGTTGCGAAAGACACTACCACAGCTAGGGAGGTGATAGGGCTGAGTCGTATGGCGATGCTGGAGGTAGCGGCGGGTTTCTGCCAGCACCTGTTGGGGATCCTGCCCCGGCTGAAGCTGAAACGTCGCCTGCGAGACCAGGCGTGAGGTGGCCTGTAGGGACGAAGTACGGTAAGCAAACCTTAGTTCGGGATGGCTCAAGACCTGGACCGTATTGTCGCAAGAAAGCACGTGGGCGTCTAAAACAACATCCGCAGCGCAGCGGCGGTGGGCTCCTGCATTCATCACAACCGCGCCACCGACGGTACCCGGGATACCGGCGGCCCACTCCAGCCCACTCCAGCCCCGCTCAGCTGCACACCAGGCTAGTCGGGCCAGAGGTTCTCCAGCGGCAGCCACCACCTGCCCAGTATCAGCGTCAAACTGGAGAGAGCGCAGATGACGGGTGCAGATGACCAGCCCAGATAAGCCGCGATCGCTCACCAACAAATTAGTCCCTGCCCCCAGCAGCGTCGTGGGCACCTGCTGGCTTTCAGCCCAGTGAAATCCAGCCGTGAGTTCCTCCAAATTGCGGGGTGCAAAAAACAGCTCAGCCACGCCGCCTACCCGAAAAGAGGTAAACCTGGCTAGAGGCACCTGGGGTTGGAGCAGTCGTTTAACCCCTTTCAGGCGAACGGGAGCGGGGGATTTACCCAGGACGGGAGAAGAGTTAGGCAGCGAATTGTGCCTGGTTCCACCGTCTGAAGCAGAGTTCTGGATATTCATTGGAGAGAGGGGAGGAGATGCAGGGAGGATGAGTTCAGGGCCGTTGAGGCAAGGGTCTGAAAGTGTCATGATTCTATCATCAGGAATGAATGGCTCGTTTGGGGGCAGTTACGGAGTCGCTGATTAAGTTCTGTACTGACAGCCGCTGCAATCAAGCAGCAGAGATAAGGCATCAATGAAAGACTGGCCAGAGAAGATTGGCTTACAGCAGCCGCAGCTAAGACGGCGGCGCTGGCTCATTCCCCCAGCCAAAGCCAAGCATGCCGCCTCGCGAGTATCCGCCGTAGCTGGTTGGAGGGCTTTGAGACAGCTCAAACCGGCCCAGAGCAGATGGCCTAGCGAGAAATGGACGCCGATAGATGGCTGTCCTGCTGCTGATAGAAGCTAAGCAAATCTGGAATAATTTGGTTGAGGTTGCCCGCCCCCAAAAACAGCACCAGATCTCCCGGTTGTAGAATCTGCTTCAGGTCATCGGTGACCCGCGCCAGGATGGGCTGGTAGTGGACTGATGGGTGATGAGCGGCGATCGCCTCTGCTAGACAGGCACCTCCGATTTGCTGGTGGTCAACCTCTCCAGCACCATAGATATCAGTGGTAATAACCAGATCCGCATCGCAGAAGGACTGGCTGAATTCCTCAAAGAACGCCAGCGTGCGGCTATAGCGATGGGGCTGGAAGATCGCCACTACGCGCCGGGCTTCGCCCCCTTCAGAGCGCTGGGCCTTGAGCCGCGCTGCCGCCAGGGTAGCCTGGATCTCGCTGGGGTGATGAGCATAGTCATCGATAAACGTGATGTCTTGATACTCGCCCCGCCGCTCAAAGCGCCGCCGTGCACCCTCGAAGCTGGCTAGAATAGCGGCGATTTGGCTAAAGGGAATTTGTAGGAAACGCCCAATGGCGATCGCGGCCAAAGCATTACTTAAATTATGCTCGCCCAGCAGTTTGAGGGCGATCGCTCCTAGCCGCTGGCCCCGCTCCCAGATTTCAGCCGTGGTGCCCTGGGCCGTGTAGGCAATTTGTTGAGCCGTGTAGTCGGCGATCGCCCCAGGTCGTACGCTGTAGGTCACGGTGGGCTGGATGTGTTTAGCCACTCCCTCGCAGTCAATACAGCCCACAACGTGGTGGCATCGCTGAGCAAACTGCTGAAAAATATCGATCACCTCGTGAATTGAGCTGTAGTGATCGGGATGATCTAGCTCAATGTTGGTAATCACCCCGACCTCAGCGGCAAATTTAACCAGTGACCCATCCGACTCGTCAACCTCAGCGACCAGGTAGTCCCCATGCCCTAGGCGGGCGTTGCCGTCCCAAGCGTCGACTTCGCCACCCACGACGATCGTCGGATCAATGCCTGCCTCTAGCAGCAAGTAGCCAATCATGCTGCTGGTCGTGGTCTTGCCGTGGGTGCCCGCAATGGCAATGCCGCGATAGTCCTGCATTAGCGCAGCCAGCACATCCGAGCGGTGAAAAATCGGACAGCCTAGCGCCAGGGCTGCCTGATACTCGGCGTTTGTCTCGGCGATCGCCGTTGAGCAGACGACCTGCGGCAAGCCCCCTGAGAAACGCGACACCATTCGTCTCGAAAGTGGAGCATGGGAGGGGTTATCCCCATAGCCCGCTAGGGGAGCAGTAGCCGGAGCAGACAGTATCGGCGTTGCTACCTGAAGGGGGGACTGCGTATACCGTGAACCGTTACCAGCATCCCCCTGGGGGCTAAAAAACTCAAGGTTGGACGGGGCCTGATCTAAGAAGATGTGGACACCCTGCTCCTGCAGTCGCTGTGTAATATGATTAAGGCGAACGTCAGAGCCGGAAACTGGCAAACGACGCTGCGCGAGGATAGCAGCGATCGCTGACATTCCGATGCCGCCAATCCCGATAAAATGGAACGGTCTCCCGCTAAAGTCAACCGAATTTGGCATTCTTTCTCCTTCCACACCACACCACACCAATAACACGCGCATATCATAGCAAGATTTGTATTTCCGCGATATCTTGCGCCCTATCTAAATTGATTTCATTCCTTCCGTTTGAGAATCCGTAAATGTTCGAGCTTTCATTAATAGCTCAGGGGTCTGGGAATGAAGCTCGCAGCGATCAGAGAAGCGGGTAGGTCATACCGATGGCGACTAGACGGGGAATTTTGGGAGGAACTTTTAACCCGATTCACGTCGGTCATTTAGTGGCGGCAGAAACCGCACGCCATCAGCTGGGCCTCGACCAAGTCCTCTGGGTTCCTAACCAGAACCCTGTCTACAAAGCCCAGGCAGACATTCTGGCCGCTCCCCATCGTTTAGAGCTGATTCGAAGAGCGATCGCCCCTTATCCTACCTTCGAGCTATCTGAGGTTGAGCTCGATCGCCCCGGCCCATCCTATGCCATAGATACCTGGCACCAGCTCCAGGCCAGCGCCCCCATGAGCCAGTGGTACTGGATTTTAGGTCTAGATACATTTCTCTCGCTGCCCCACTGGTATCGCTGCCGCGAGCTGATCCCCCGCTGCACCTGGCTGGTCGCCCCCCGACCGGTCGCGAGTCGCGAGCTGAGCGCTGCCCCTACCGCTGATCGGGATTCACTCCGACCTACCCGTGATGCCGTACATGCGGCCATACGGCAGCGGCTCAGACAGCAGAACCTATACGATTTGCCTATCCAGTGGCAGCTTTTAGATATGCCGCTGCTGGAAATCTCCTCCAGCCTGATCCGTCGCTATTGCCGCGATCGCCGCTCGGTTCGCTATCTGGTTCCTGATTCTGTATGGCGCTACCTAGAAAGCCATCAGCTATACCGCTCGTCGGAGGGGAGCTGACCTCGCGATTTCGCCTACGCTAAACCGTTCTGCTCTGCGGTAAATGGGTGGTCACGAGTAAACGTAGCTGTGGTGGGGTGCGCTCCCCACCGGGGCGTACTCCACTAGCTTTTGTTTATGGCCATGTACGTAACCCACTCCAGGGCGCTTATCCCTAGCTTGAAAAATTGTTCCCCAATAGCTCGCCTCAGCACACCGAACTCAGCGAAACGGATGAGAGACGATCCCCTGAGGTGATATGATCTGACTCAATATTGGAGGTTAATTCAGTACATTGAGAGGGCAAGACGCAGTGATTAGAGTCGCGATCAACGGTTTTGGGCGTATCGGGCGTAACTTTATGCGGTGTTGGCTGACGCGAGAAAATAGCCAGCTTGATGTAGTCGCCGTCAACGATACGTCAGATCCTCGAACCAACGCACACCTGCTCAAGTATGACTCCATGCTTGGCAAGCTCGATGCGGACATCAGTGCAGATGATAGCTCCATTACCGTCAACGGCAAAACCGTTAAGTGTGTTTCCGACCGTAATCCCCTTAACTTGCCCTGGAAAGCTTGGGATATCGACCTAGTCATCGAGTCAACGGGTGTTTTCAGAGATATGGAAGGGGCATCCAAGCACCTCCATGCGGGTGCCAAAAAGGTAATTATTACGGCACCGGCCAAGGGTAGCGAAATCGGCACGTTCGTAATGGGCGTCAACCACGAAGATTATCAGCACAGCGAATACGACATCCTCAGTAACGCTAGCTGCACCACGAACTGCCTTGCTCCCGTCGTTAAGGTGCTCCACGAGAACTTCAACATCATCAAGGGAACCATGACGACCACCCATAGCTATACGGGTGATCAGCGCCTTTTAGATGCGAGCCACCGCGACGTGCGTCGAGCTAGAGCCGCTGCCATCAACATCGTTCCAACTACGACGGGTGCTGCTAAAGCTGTGGCCCTAGTCATCCCCGAAATGAAGGGCCGACTCAACGGAATTGCGATGCGGGTCCCCACCCCGAACGTCTCGGTGGTTGACCTGGTTGCTCAAGTTGAGAACAAAACCATTGCCGAGCAGGTAAACGAGGTGCTGAAATCTGCCTCTGAAAATTCACTGAAGGGCATCCTTGAGTACAGCGACCTGGAGCTGGTTTCCTGCGATTACCGCAAGAGCGACGCCTCCTCCATCGTAGATGCGAGCCTGACCATGGTAATGGAAGGAGATATGGTGAAGGTCGTTGCTTGGTATGACAACGAGTGGGGCTACAGCCAGCGCGTTGTTGACCTGGCTGAGCTAGTTGCCCACAAGTGGGTGTCCTAGCAGCATCGAGTTATTAAGGTAATTTTTGGAAATGATGATACCCAATGACGTAGGGGCAAATGGTCATTTGCCCCTACCGACCATTTAACTAGGGGTAGAATTTTTCCTAGAGATCGCCTTACCTATCGAGTAGGCGTACCCTTATAGCGTTACGCTTTCGCGTTAGGACGTTCAAGATGTGTGGAGCTCCCGAGTCACGAGGGTTCCACACCCAGATCCTAGCCCGTAGGACTATATGTTTTTGGTAGACACTTAATCAGTTGTTAGCGATAAGAAGCAACGCTATGGTGGGGCGCACGCCCCATTAATGGCTGTCTACTCAGCGCTGAGAAGTGTGCTTTGCAGGCTCCGTAGGCTATCGGCGGTTTTCCAAATCAAAAGGCACGGCGTGGCCGGGTAGGGGCATGCTGTTCTAAGCCCCTGCCCAGCCGTGGGACGCTATCGACAAGCTGTTGGCCCCGGTGGCCGCTCACCGACTTAAGCTGAGCCCCCCTCGGGCGAAGAATTTTGGTCGCCGGGAGCCTCGAATTTGTAGCCTACTCCTCGTACCGTCTGAATTAGAGCGGGCTGGGCAGTATCTATTTCAATTTTTTTACGAATCTGCCCAATATGAACATCGACGACTCGCTGGTCGCCAACGTACTCGTAATCCCACACCTTTTGGATTAGCTCAGCCCGCCGCCAGACACGTCCGGGGTGGCTCGCTAGGAAGTGGAGTAGGTCAAATTCCAGCGCGGTCAGGGAGATGGGGTCGTTATCAAGGGTGACCTCACGGCGCACGGGGTCAATCATGAGCCGGTTGAAGGTCAAGCGCTGTTGCTCAGCGGCAGTGACTGGGCGCTGTCGTTTCAGGATTGCCCCCACCCGCATCTCCAGCTCACCCAAGCTGAATGGCTTAGTGATGTAGTCATCGGCCCCTTGGGAGAAACCTTTGATTTTATCTGCTTCGTCCGTGCGACTGGTCAACATCAAGACGAAAACCCCCGTTCGCTTCTGCATCTCTTCGCAGAGGGTGTAGCCAGTTGCGTCGGGTAAATTCACGTCTAGAATGACGAGGTCGGGATTAAACTGCTCGAACATCGCCAGAGCCGACTTACCGTCCTCAGCCGATTCCATCTGGTAATCGTGCTTCGACAGAAAGCGGTGGATCAGAGTCCGAATGGCAGGGTCATCATCAACGACGAGGATCTTGGCTGATGCCATGGTCGTAACCTTGTGTTGAGGAGTAAGTGAACGTCAATAAATCAGCTTTACAAAGCGATATGGTGAGGATCAGTGAAAGCAACTGTAATGGTAAGCAAGCTGCCAACCTCGAAATCAGTGCTATCCCTCTGACTTATTAAACCCATTATTGAACTGTAAATTAATTATGAAAATGAAGCCAGCTTCCGCATTATAGCCACCAAAGGAGCCAGGGCTCCAGATCTCAATATCGATCAATAAATAGATGGCCATGAGTCAGCATCACTTCAGCTGGGGAAAGCCTGCCTTCGTTGAATGCGACTATGAATCCCTGGACAACAGTGAGTTCTATGCCGAATATGTCTATCAGCAGCCCACCTATCAAGCCGATGTGGACTTCGGTGAGGCGATTGACTCTGCCAAAGCGATATCGGTTAGACGGTCTGTCGAGGTCATATCGCGAGAGCAGCGAAAGGGCACGGCTTCAGCCTGCCCGGTAGCAACCTCTCAGAATCCCCCGTGTTTCAACCGGTGGAGAAGTCAACTAGAGGCTACAACCAAAACAGCTCTGGTGAGCTAGGTTAGTGGTGTAGCGACCTGTAGACCATTAAGATATTAGGGTAACGGTGCCGTGGGTTGATGTAACGAGAGGAGCATGCGGCTGGTTGCACGTGTGAAGCCAGGCTGAAACAATCGAAGCTACGGCAGCCGAGACTAGACGCCAACCCGTTCGTAACGTTTCCTATCCAATGAGAGTAATCGTCATCGCGCTTGACAAGGGGTTTGGAGATTACCGATGAGTACCCAGAGTAATTATGAGAAGTTAGGGGTAGACGAGAATTCTTCTTTCGAAGAAATTCAGGCTGCTCGTCAGCGACTCTTGCAAGAGTGCAATAGCGATCGCAGGCAGATGGAGGAAGTTGAAGCTGCCTACGACGCGATTCTGATGGATCGGCTCCGTCTGCGTCAGGAAGGCAAAATCAAGGTCCCCGATCGCATTCGCTTCCCTGAGCGGCTGGCCGATCCGCCGCTGCCGGCGGCCTCATCTCCAACGAAGCAAGCGCCAGACTGGCTGCAGCGATTTATTGATAATCCCAGTCAGTCTGAAATTCTCTGGCCCGCCATTGCTTTTGTGGGTATCGGGGCGCTGGGTTTCGCCAGCCCTCCTGTCGCCCTCGCCCTAGGTGTTGGGTTTTCGCTTTACTTTCTTACTCGCAAAGAAAATAAGTTTGGCCGGGCGCTACTGCTGACCCTGGCTACTCTGGTCATTGGCGTAACGGTGGGGCTCCAGTTAGGCGCAATTACCGCTCCCCAGTTAGCCGCCGATAGTGCCGAGATCCAGTCCTTTATCCAGTCTTTTGCAGCCTTATTTACAGCGTTTTTGTTTTGGCTGGTCAGCAGCTTTCTGCGATGAGGCAGATCTGCGGGTCAATTAGTTGAATTTGCTACCACTAATTTCCAAAAACCTGCTACGGGGAGAGCGATCGCTCTCCCTTCTGTTTTTGCTAGTCTAGTCGGGCGATCGCCTGCCTTGTAGAGGTGCTGCCCCCCGATTTCTTAACACAAGTCTTTCAGATATAGCCCTCCGGCTAAGGTTTGAGTGTGGAACCCCGGCGTCTCAGGCATTTAACAGACCGTCCCTTGAATGACAGCCTCTAAACATAAAACGATCCCTAATTTTTGTGGAGTTTTTTAAACATCCCTAGCTATGCTCGAGTGGGACTCCGAAATCTTTTCGATGATGGAAGGATGAGCCAACTGTGGCGATGCACCGCCACATTAATCCTGCAGCAGGAGGGAATTATGGGGATTGCCACCGTGAACCCAACGACCGGGGAAACCGTCAAGACATTTGAGCCTCTATCAGATCAGGACATTGCCCAAATACTGGCTACCGCCCAAGAAACCTTTGAGCAGTATCGCCATACAACCTTGGAGCAGCGGGCAGCTTGGTTGATAGCGGCAGCCGATATTCTGGAGCAGGAGCAGCAGGAGTGGGGGCGACTGATGACCCTAGAGATGGGCAAGCCTATGAAATCAGCGATCGCCGAGGCCACCAAATGCGCCTGGGTCTGCCGCTACTATGCCGAAAATGCCGCCCAATTCCTCCAGGACGTGCCCGCCACCACTGACGCCAGCCAGAGCTTTGTGCGCTATCAGCCCCTGGGAGTCATTCTGGCGGTGATGCCGTGGAACTTTCCCTTCTGGCAGGTGTTTCGCTTTGCGGCTCCGGCGCTGATGGCCGGGAATGTGGGCCTGCTGAAGCATGCTTCTAACGTGCCCCAATGTGCCCTGGCGATCGCCAACATCTTCCAGCGGGCCGGTTTTCCACCGGGAGCCTTCCAGACCCTACTGATTCCCGCTAGCCGCGTCGCCGACCTGATGGCAGACAACCGGGTGAAGGCAGCCACTCTCACGGGCAGCGAAGCGGCAGGGGCGAGCCTAGCGGCGGCGGCAGGGAAGCAAATTAAAAAAACCGTTCTGGAGCTGGGGGGCAGCGACCCGTTTATTGTGCTAGAGAGTGCCGACATTGATGCGGCGGCAGCAACGGCGGTGACGGCGCGGATGCTGAACAACGGCCAGTCCTGCATTGCCGCTAAGCGATTCATTGTGCAGGAATCGGTGGCGGACGAATTTACCGAGAAGCTGGTGCAGCGGTTTGCAGCTCTGAAGCTGGGTGATCCGATGGCCGATGAAACGGACGTGGGGCCACTGGCGACGCCCAGCATTTTTCAGGAGATCGACCAGCAGGTAAAAGCCTGTCTCCAGTCGGGAGCCACAGCCTTAATTGGCGGCGATCCGACTCAAATGCCCCTCGATCCTGGCCTCAAAGCTGGGAACTTCTATCCACCCACAATTCTGACGGATATTCCCCTCGGTACGCCCGCTGAGCAGGAGGAATTTTTTGGTCCGGTGGCGCTGCTGTTTCGGGTGCCGGACCTGGATGCGGCGATCGCCCGCGCCAACCAGGTACCCTTTGGTCTGGGGGCCAGTGCCTGGACTCAGGATGCGGGGGAGCGCGATCGCCTGACTAACGAACTGGAGGCGGGGGCGGTGTTTATCAACGGCCTGGTCAAGTCCGATCCCCGTCTACCGTTTGGGGGCATCAAAAAATCTGGCTATGGGAGAGAGTTGGGGATTCAAGGAATCCACGAGTTTGTCAACCTCAAAACTGTTTGGGTCAAATAACCGGTCAATGATAGGTGCTTGAGCACGCTTAATTGCATTTTCTTGGGGGTGCGCCCTCCACGGGGGGGCACCCCAAGAAAATAATTTCGTTCAACTACTTACGGGAAAAAGGGAAAGGGGAAACTCATTTATGAACATGAACGATACGAACGGCATGAATACAGCGGAACTGTTGGTGCGCTGCCTGGAGAAGGAAGGGGTCGAATATGTCTTTGGTCTGCCCGGCGAGGAAAACCTCCAGGTGCTGGAGGCGCTGCGGGACTCGTCCATTCGCTTCATTACCACCCGCCACGAGCAGGGGGCAGCCTTTATGGCCGATGTGTATGGTCGGCTGACAGGCAAGGCGGGCGTCTGTCTGTCAACCCTTGGCCCCGGCGCGACGAATCTCATGACCGGGGTTGCCGACGCCAACCTGGACCGGGCTCCTCTAGTGGCCATCACCGGGCAAGTGGGGACCGATCGCATGCACATCGAATCGCACCAGTACCTGGATTTGGTGTCTATGTTTACTCCGGTCACCAAGTGGAACACCCAGATTGTGCGCCCCAGCAATACGCCAGAAATCGTTCGTAAAGCCTTCAAGCTGGCGCAAACCGAGAAACCCGGTGCCGTTCATATCGACCTGCCGGAAAACATTGCCGACATGGCCGCCCCTGGCAAGCCCCTCAGCCCTGATCGCCGGGAAAAAACCTATGCCTCCTTCCACAGCCTGGAAGATGCGGCAGCAGCCATTTCCAAGGCAAAAAATCCGATCATCCTGGCTGGAAACGGGGTGCTGCGATCGCACGCCAGCGAAGCCCTCACCCAGTTCGCCACCCAGCTCAATATTCCCGCGGCCAACACCTTCATGGGCAAGGGAGCCATTCCCTACACTCATCGCCTGGCCTTGTGGACCGTGGGCCTGCAGCAGCGGGATTTCATTAGCTGCGGCTTTGACAGCTCCGATCTGGTGATCGCCATCGGCTATGATTTGATTGAATATTCGCCCAAGAAATGGAATCCCGAGGGCCACATTCCCGTCGTCCACATTGCCCAGACCCCAGCGGAGGTGGACAGCAGCTACATCCCGATTGCCGAGGTAGTAGGCGACATCTCCGATTCCCTGTGGGAGATCCTGAAGCGAGCCAGCCGCCAGAACAAGCCCGACCCTGTCGCCTTAGAGCTGTGGGCGGATATTCGCGCCGACTACGAGCAGTACGCCACCGATGACGAATTTCCCATTAAGCCGCAAAAGCTGATCTACGACCTGCGCCAGGTGATGGGGCCGGAGGACATCGTCATCTCTGACGTGGGTGCCCACAAGATGTGGATTGCCCGCCACTACCACTGCGATCGCCCCAACACCTGTTTAATCTCCAACGGATTTGCCGCGATGGGCATTGCCATTCCTGGGGCGATCGCCGCTAAGCTGGTGGCCCCCGACAAGAAGGTGGTGGCCGCGACCGGCGACGGCGGCTTCATGATGAACTGCCAGGAACTGGAAACCGCCCTCCGCGTGGGCACCCCCTTTGTCACCATCATCTTCAATGACGGCGGCTATGGCCTGATCGAGTGGAAGCAGCTCAACCACTACGGCAAGTCCACCTTCGTTCACTTCAGCAACCCCGACTTTGTGAAGCTGGCGGAGAGCATGGGCCTGCTGGGCTACCGCATCGAATCGACCGCCGACTTCGTGCCCGTCCTCAAGGAGGCGCTCAACCAGCCCGTTCCAGTGGTGATCGACTGCCCGGTGGACTATCGGGAGAACCTGCGATTCAGCCAGCAGGCGGGGGTCATGAGTTGCCCAATTTAAACCCCAACTTATCTGTGGTTGGCTGCGGGCGCGGCGTTGGTGGGGGCAAATGGCCGTTTGCCCCCACGGCGGGTGCTGTCAGATCGGTGATGGATTGGGCGACCGTATGGCCCTGATCATCGCTGGAGAACGCAGCGGCGTCGGCAAGACCACCCTCACGCTGGCCATGCTGGCGTTCCTTAGGCACTTTGGGGAACGGTGCGGGGGCGATCGCCCCCCCCCCGTTCCCCAAAGTGGCTAAGGAGCGCCACCATGGCCAGCGGGAGGGTGGTGTTGCCGACGCCGCGGCGTTCTCCAGCGAAGATCAGGGGCCTACGGTGGCCCAATC
>JBHJGR010000012.1:0-2457 GCA_050331615.1 Elainellaceae cyanobacterium | reverse complement strand
CCACCCACACCCCCCCCCCCAATCCACAACCCACACTCCAAAAACCAACATCCCCCCCTCCCTCCACACCCTCACCAACCACCTCCCCCCCGGCCAAACTCTCGGCATCCTGGGCCACACCGGCAGCGGCAAAACCACGATCGCCCGCCTTTTACTCCGCTTTTATGATATCCAGCAAGGGGAGATTTGCATTGGGGAACGGGCAACTACCCAGGTTCCCCTCACCGAACTGCGCCAGCGGGTTGGCCTGGTTACCCAGGACGTGCAGCTCTTTCAGGCCACCATCCGCGACAACCTCACCTTTTTCGACACTTTTATTCAGGACGAAGACATCCTGCAAACCCTTGACTTACTGGGACTTTCCGACTGGCTGAATGCCCTTCCAGCCGGGTTAGACACCATCCTCAGCGCCGACAGCCGCGGACTTTCAGCAGGGCAGGCCCAGCTTCTGGCCTTTGCCCGCGTGTTTCTCAAAGATCCTGGACTGGTAATTCTCGACGAAGCTTCATCCCGCCTTGATCCCACCACAGAAGAATTAATCGAACGAGCAGTTGACAAACTACTTGAACAGCGAACGGGGATTATCATCGCCCATCGGCTCAAAACCATACAGCGGGCCGATCAGATTCTAATTTTGGAAAAGGGAAAAGTAGTGGAATATGGCGATCGCCAAACCCTCATTCAAACCCCCTGCTCTCGGTTTGCCCAGCTACTGAAATTAGGTTCAATCACCCTTCGCTGAACCCCAATGTAGATCCTTTGAACGCCTTTTCGGCTTCCATAGGCTAAAATTATAATCACCTGATGTTTGCGGAGCATTGCTATGCAAACTGCCCCATCTCAACCCACCCTTAGCCTTCCGGACCATACGCAGTTGCCGGAAACAGACGGTACATTTGTGAAAAACTTCCAGGAGCATCCCCAGAGTCTGCTGCTGACAGATTCAATTCGCCCTGTGCTCGATGCCCTGCATCCCGATGGACAGTATGCCATTGGTCAAGATTGCGGCATCTACTGGCGGCTGACCGACCCACCAGAGCGGGGGGCGGAAGCGCCTGACTGGTTTTATGTGCCGCAGGTGCCGCCGCTGCTGGATGGGAAAAGGCGGCGGTCTTACGTGATGTGGAAGGAGATCATTGCCCCCTTGATTGTGATTGAGTTTGTCTCAGGGGATGGCTCCGAAGAGCGGGATACGACCTCGCCTCTAGTCGGGGATGGGGCGAAAGCAGGAAAATTCTGGGTTTATGAGCAGGCGATTCGGGTGCCCTTTTACGCCATTTATGAAGTCGAGCAAGCCGCCGTTGAGGTTTACGAACTGGTGGGCAACCACTATCAGCGCTGCCGTCCCAATGAGCGGGGCCATTTTCCCATTGCCCCCATGAACGCGGAGCTGGGCATCTGGGAGGGACAGTACCTCAACCAGACGCTGCCCTGGCTGCGCTGGTGGGATAGCAACGGCAGTTTGCTGTTAAACGGAGACGAGCGGGCCGACCAGGAAAAACAACGGGCCGACCAGGAAAAACAGCGGGCTAAGCAGGAAAAACAGCGGGCCGATCGCCTGGCGGAGAAGCTGCGGGAGTTGGGCGTGGACCCAGATACGCTATAAGCCTTGAACCAGGTCTGTGTTTTCGTTGACTCGTCGCGTCCGCTTCTGTCGCTCAGACTTGCGTCGTCCTCCCGCCATTTCGTACTCAGAGCTATCCTTTCTGAGAAATTTTCGAGGAGAGTTGAGATATTTTAGAGGTTTGCTGAACTTGGGGCGATCGCGCAGCGACTCCTCTGGAGTATCGCCACTCCTCATCTCTGCCCAATCACCTCCATCAGAAAAAAGTATCCCACTTGTCTTGACTCTGCGTCCGCCCTCCGGTAATCTACCGGGCTATGACTGTGTGTTCGCAGTCTGGTCTCCCAAAAACTTAGCCGGTGGCGGTACCGGAAGTTGTAGCAGCAACGTCCGGTACCTAACCCGCACGCCAGGGGTAGTCTGACGTGAAGGCTAGGGTTCATTATGGCCCTTAGTCGTCACGCACTGCTGAGTGTGGGGCGGCGAGGTTTTTGGGATTCCTTCCCACTCAACTTATTCGGAGGAATCCCAAAGTGGTCTATATCCCATATTTTCTGGCGTCTGGGGCCACCCCCCAGGCGGACAGTCCCGTATGGCTGCCCAACCCCAAATCGGAACCGGGCGACGAAGTGCTGCGCCATATCCTGGTCGGTCCCCCGGCGATCGTGCAGCGCACCATTCATCTGCTCTATGTGCTCGACTACGAAGAACCCGGTCGCTGGAGTCGGCTGGTCACGGTGCCGCAGCGGGGGATTTTGATTACCCCACCTCAGGGTGAGGCGATGAGCTACCTGATTCGCCGCCGCTAGACGGAAAGATCAGGCTTTTGTGAATGAGGGGGCCTGGGTGAAATGCGGTTGCGCGATCGCCCTTTGCCCCTCACACTTTAGCCG
>JBHJGR010000011.1:0-16956 GCA_050331615.1 Elainellaceae cyanobacterium | reverse complement strand
AAACACCACCAACAAAAAAAATCGGCCCCCAAAAAAAAAATAAAAAAAAAACCCGGGGGCCCCCCCCCCGCGGGGCCCCCCCCCCGGTTTTCTAACCTTCGTTTCTCAATGCAGTTCTACTTGTGTCTTAGAGTCGTCGCTAGAGGGATTCAGGTTCCTGCCCCGAAACCACGGGCGCGACGTGGTTGAGCCGCAGCTCGGGGTGATCCCCCTCCACCTGCTGGCAGTTCCACTCGTTGCGAAACAGGAGCACCGGACGCCCCCAGCTATCTTTCACCGTCACCGTGTTGAACAGGCGGCCCGCTTTCTCTAGAGCCTCCCAACCCCCGTCCACCCAGCGGGCCACGCTATAGGGCAGATGTTCCAGCCGCGTTTCGACGCCATACTCGTTCTGGAGGCGGAACTGGACGACCTCAAACTGGAGCTGGCCAATGGCCGCCAGAATTGGGTCCCGCTTGGCTTCGTCTACCGAATACATGATTTGAATCGCCCCTTCCTCCCGCAGTTCGTTGACGCCCTTGCGGAACTGCTTGAACTTGGATGGGTTCGGATTGCGCAGGTAGGCAAACAGCTCGGGGGAGAAGCAGGGAATGCCCTCGTACTCCAGCCGCTGCCCCACATAGATGGTGTCGCCAATGGCGAAGGTGCCGGGGTTATTGAGACCCAGCACATCCCCCGGATAGGCTTCGTCTAAAGACTGTCGCCCTTGGGCAAACAGCTTCTGCGGGTGGGACAGGCGCACGTTCTTACCGGTGCGGGCGTGGTTGACCACCATATCCTTCTCGAACTTGCCGGAGCAGACGCGGATGAAGGCAATGCGATCGCGGTGGCGCGGGTCCATGTTGGCCTGGAGCTTAAACACGAAGCCCGTGAACTCGGGATGGGTGGGCTCGATTTCACCCTGACTGCTGTTGTGGGGTGCCGGTGGCAGGGCGTAATCAAGGAAGGATTCCAGGAAGAGGCGGACGCCGAAGTTGGTCATGGCGCTGCCAAAGAAAACAGGGGTCATCTTTCCCTGGTGCACTGAGTCCAAGTCTAGGTCGGCACCGGCTCCCTCCAGCAGCTCCAGCTCTTCCTTGAGCTGGTAGTATAAATCCTGCTCCAGCAGATCTTCAATGCGGGGATCGCCCAGGTCCACAATGGTATCTGCCGCCGCCCGGCTACCGTGGGCCGTGCGCTCGAACAGGTGAATTTGCTTTTTGCGCCGGTCGAAAACGCCCTTGAAGCGATCGCCCATACCGATAGGCCAGTTGACTGCATAGGTCTGCATTCCCAGCTCTTGTTCAATCTCGTCCATCAGCTCCAGCGGGTCCCGGCCTGGACGGTCTAGCTTGTTGAAGAAGGTGAAGATAGGGAGCGATCGCATCCGGCATACTTCAAACAGCTTGCGGGTCTGCGGCTCCAGACCTTTGGCGGCGTCTTCCAGCATCACCGCGTTATCGGCGGCGGCCAGGGTGCGGTAGGTGTCTTCACTGAAGTCCTGGTGACCCGGCGTGTCCAGCAGGTTGATGCGGACGTCGCTGTAGTCAAACTGCAGCACGGTGGAGGTGATGGAGATGCCCCGCTGCTGCTCCATTTCCATCCAGTCAGACGTGGCGTGGCGCTGGGCGCGGCGGGCCTTAACGGCTCCGGCCTCGTGGATGGCTCCGCCGTAAAGCAGCAGCTTTTCGGTCAGGGTGGTTTTCCCGGCGTCGGGGTGAGAAATGATGGCAAAATTACGCCGCTTATCGACCTCTTGCCTTAACGCCTTCTGAAGTTCCGTTGCCATGCGCCTTCCTGGATATTGCTGAGTCCTGGTTCTTTATTATATCGGTGTGTAGGGAGGGCGATCGCGGCGACAGGAGGCGGAATGCCGATTTCTGGTAGCTTCCTGCGGTTGCAAAGCCGCTCAAGGCGAGCTTAGAGAATCAGAACCTCCATCGCCACCTGCAGGTCCTGAGTGAGGTCGGCAACGGCCTGGCGGCGTTTGCTCTGATAGCGGGGCCAGCGCTCCGTCACGTTGAGCGGTTCCCCTACGGTGAAGTAGGCGATGCGGGTGCCCAGCTTTGGGTTATCGCTCGACGGCTTGCCAATGATCTGGGCCACCATTTTCCAGAGCAGCAGAATGGTGTCAGCGAACCGCTCGACGGTGGGCTTCTCCGCCACGTATTTGCCGGTGACGCTCACAAAGGTCTCCACCAGCCGCATGTGCCAAACCCGTAAATCTGCCTCCTCCGCCACCAGGTTGGCCAGGCCGCGGCTCACGGGCGATAGGGCATCGGGCTGCTTAAAATCCTGGCGATAAATGCGGTCCCATCCCGCCTGCTCCACCCGGCGACAGCGGTCTGTCAGGTTGCCTTTGGACTTGAGGCCAAACGACTGCTCAGCCACGGTGAGGGCAGCATTCAGGAGCGCCCGCAGTCGCCTCGCCAGAGCTGCGTTTGGTAGGTCTTTGCCATCGTCGCCGGTCGGCATACTCTCCGGCTTCATCTGGTAATACTTGCTGTAGAACTCCTCCATCAGCGACAAAAAATGCTCTCCTAGTCGATAAAGCCGCCGATAGAGAGCGGTTTCCTGCTCGGGAGAAGGATCTATGCCGTTCTGCAGCCCCAGTTCGGTCGCTTTGGCATCTGCGGAACTGACCACGCCACTGGCGACTTCGATGCGGCTCAGGGTGCGCTCCAGGGAATGCCAGGGAGCCTCCACGTAGCGGTACTGAATTCCTAAAGGCACAATTAAGACGGTTTCATCCCGATTCTCCTTCTGCAGATCCTCCACGCACCAGAAGCCAAACTGGGCAATGCCCGGCTCGATGGGGCTGACGATCTCGTTGTGGCCGTTGGTGGCCCCTTCGGGAGCTGCCGCCATCGGGAAGGCTCCGTTAGCAAACAGGTAGCGGATTGAGCGCAGCCCTGCCGTATCTAGCGATCCACGCCGAATCGGGGTTGCTCCTAAGTGAGCGATACCCCATCCCACTAGCGGTCCAGCCCAGAGGGGAATGCCTCGGTCATAGATGAAGTGGACGTGAGTGGGCTGCTTCACCGGAATTTCCTGCTGGCGGGCAGTCTGGGGCAGATGGTTCCAGAGGTAGTGAATGATGCAGAGCGGGTCGAAGTTGGTGGGATGGCGAAACGCCAGCAAGAATCGTACTTTGCCCGCCTGGAACTGGTGAAACAGCTTGACCAGGGCTTCTGAATGGGAGTCTTCAATGCGGGTCACGCCCAGCCGCCAGCGGAGCCAGTAGGGAATGAGCGATCGCATCCCGCCCAGCACCAGGGGATTGTAGTCTGGGGGAATGAACTCCAGGGGTGGGCGGGCGTGGGTGATAGAGCGGCGCACGGTAATGGTCCTCTTGTTGAGTTTTTCAGGATGCTTTTACAGGAAATTCCACCTTCTGGCATTATGCCCAAGGCTATCCACCCGGCACCGTTAATCCGGAAGGAATGGTTCAATAGTGAAACTGGTGTGTGGAGCGTTAGGAACAGTATGCAAACCCAAGCAGCGCTGAAATCGGTTCGGGTCGTCCCGTGGCGGCGATGGGGCGGGGCGATCGCCCAATTCATTGTGGTTTCTCTGGTTTTTGGCGTCGCCTACTCCCAGGACGCCATCTTCCATTCCCCAGAGAACCAAAACACCAAGTACCTCATTGGCCTGGCCAGGGGCGGCTATGGCCTGCTGCGGGATGACTGGATGGTGGGCACCCTCGATCCGCTGCCGGCCTTTACAGTGCTGGTGCAGATCACCTACCAGTTTCTCCATGCCGAGTATGCGTTCTATGCCTACTACTTCGTTATTTTTGGTATCTATGTTTACAGCTTAGTGGGCATTGTCTCCCAGGTGTATCCGCTGCGGGGCGATCGCGTCAAACTGGCGCTGTTTTTTGCCCCGTTTCTGTTCATCCACTGCGTTCACCTGGAGATGTTCGATAACGATTTTGACCTGGGCTGGCACCTGCATGCAGGCGTGGCGTACCAGTACATCCTTGGTCCCGTGTTCCAGCCTGCGAATTTTGGCGCGTTTCTACTGCTGTCCATCTATCTATTTCTGCGGGGACGGACCTGGATCGCAGTGCCGCTGCTGGCTCTGGCGGGAACCCTGCACCCCGCCTATTTTCCCAGCGTGGGCGTACTGACGCTGGCCTACATGGTAGTGCTGACGCAGCGGCGGCAGTTCAGGATGGCGTTGGGCGTCGGTCTGCTGAGCACGGGGCTGATCCTGCCGGTCCTGAGCTACATGCTGGTGACCTTCCAGGACACAACGCCCGCCCTGGCAGCCCAGGCCGCCGATATCATCGTCAACCAGCGCATTCCCCATCACTCGATCCCGGCAGAGTGGATCGACATTTCCACCTACATTCAAATTGGCGTGGTGGCGATCGCCCTCCTCCTAACTCGCCGCCACCCCCTCTTCCCGATCCTAGCTATCCCCTACGCTACGGCAGTTTCCCTGACCGGGCTGCAAATGGTTATCGACAATGATTTTGTGGCCTTCATCGCCCCCTGGCGCATTTCCGTGTTTCTGGTGCCCATTGCCACCAGTTTGCTCCTGGCCTGGGGCGTAGTGGCAGTGACGCGGCGCTGGCCCCGGTGGTGCGATCGCCACCAAATTCTCCTAGTGCGGAGCAGTCTGGTGATGATTTTGACGCTGGTGATTTTTGGGGGGGTTAACCAGTACGATAAATGGACGCTGCGGGATGAGACCGTGCCGATGATGGAGTTTGTGCGGACTAGCAAGCAGCCGGGAGATGTTTACCTGATTCCGCCAGCCGCGAGGGAACTGCGTAAGTTTCGGCTGTTTACGGGGACTCCTATTTTCATCAACCGCAAAACCCATCCCTACAAAGACGTTGAAGTGATCGAGTGGAACCAGCGGCTAGAGCGGGCCGAGGCGTTTTACCAGGTGCGCCGCCCCCGGCAGCAGTGTCGGCTGCTCAGACGCGAGTTCAGCAAAGACGGCGTCACCCATGTGGTGCTGCCCCAGGGGCTCATGCGGCGACGCTGCCGCCAGCTCACCGAGCTTTACCGAGATGACTTCTACGGCGTGTATGCCATTAGTCGCCGGTAACCTCCGAGCCGATGAGTTCGTCCATTGCATCCGAGAGCTGGCTGGGGTCCATAAACACGACTTTGGCGCTAGGACTACTGCCGAGCCGGAAGTTGGCGTCTACATAACGCTGGGCCACTAAATAGCGCAGCACCGCCTGGGGATTTACCTTGTCTCCCAGAGCGTCGGCAATCATGCGGGCCGATTCGACGGTGCCCTGGGCTTCGGCGATCGCTGCTAGCCGCTTACCTTCCGCCTCCTCAATGGTGGCTCGCTTTTCGCTGAGGGCTGCCCGCTCTCGGGCCAGGGATTCTCGCACGGCATCCGGCAGGATAATGTTTTGAATTTCTACCCGCGTCACCTTTACCCCCCAAGTGGCGGTGGCATCATCGAGCTGCTCCAGCAGACTGCGGTTGATGTCTTCCCGTGAGGAATAGGTATCTTCCAACTGCATGCGGCCAATGAGCGATCGCAGGCTAGTGATGACTACATTTTTGAGCGCCTCTTCAATGTTGTCGATGGTGTAGTAGGTTTGCTGAAGCTCCAGAATTCGCCAGTAGACGATGGCATCAACCTCGATGCTGACGTTGTCTTTGGTGATGGCTTCCTGGGGCTCAAAGTCCAGAATCCGCTCGCGTATTGTTTCAATTAAGACAATCTGATCGAGCATGGGCACGACGAAGTTTAGCCCCGGCATCAGCTTGCGGTGGTAGCGACCCAGCCGCTCGACGATGGCTTCTTCACTCTGGTTGATGATGCGCACCGAGCCAACAATGTAGCCGATGATTAGAAAGGCAAGGATAGCAAGGGTCTGCACCATAGCGGCTAGTCTCCCGGTGGTTAGATATGAGGCGCAAGCAATGCCCTGGGTCAAATCGCCCTAATCCAACTATGGCACAGATTTTGTCAAATCCCCGGAGACTGACTGAGGAATGATTCGGCCTGCTCTAAACCGATTCCTGATGGATTTCTGCTCAATCGCGGGACGGTTGATACGGGCAAATGGCCGTTTGCCCCTACGCCACCTGGTCAATTACCCCCGAAAATTTCTTAATAAAATCTTAAGGGAAGTACGATTAGGGTGTTGCCCTGCCGATCGACCACCTCAACCTCCTGCCCTGGGGCGATCGCCAAGTCTGAAATTTGACAGCGGGCTTTCCAGAGGGAACCTTCATAGGCGACTTCTCCCGTCTGTCCCGGTCGAATCTCCCGCACCACTTCGCCATTCAGCTTATGCTGCAGATCTCTCGACTCGCGCGGCACCAAGGCCCGCATGACAACTGCCAGACAAACGGATAACACGCTCCAAATCACCAGCTGAAGGGAAACGTTGGGAATTGAGATAGCAGCGATCGCCGTAATGATAGCGGATAGCCCCACGGCCATTATCCCTGGTTCGCCCACCGCCGTGCCTAGAAACAGGCCAAGCAGCCCGACCAGCAGCCAGAGGTTTTGAGGCGATTCGCTTGAAAAAAAATTTCCTATATCCATGGCCGCTGCCGCTGTCCAGCGACTCTTGCTAATCTTTATTTCGCAAAGCGCAGATTTCCAGAGGGCAGTAGACCTGACCCTAGCCTCGTTTCTTGGGGATAGATCGCCGCTGCCGCCGCGCCTTCCGCAAAAACTCGGCCCCCGCCATAGAAGCCCCGGCTGGTGGGATAAACATGACAAACGGTAGGCTCTTAGCAAGAAACTGGATAGATGCTGTGTAGAAGGTGTCTTCTGGCTCCTTGCGCTGTTTAGGAAGGGTGGCCGATACCACCTGATCGAGGGGAACCGCCGCCATCTTGAGCCACTTTTCTAGCTTGGGCGGCAGGTCAGAGCTAATGCGGGTTTTGACGCGATCGGTAGACCATGACTGGACATAGGTCGGCGTCAGAAACGGCGCATACAGCTCGGCTTCAGGGGTTTGCTGCTTGATAAAGGCCAGGCTAACCCCCTTCAGCATGCGCCGCAGAGACTCAGTCTCATCTCGCCGCCGCTCCCGCAAAAACATACTGCTGGTGAGAGCCTGATTGAGATTGGCCGGATCGCCCATGCTCAGGTGGGTGCCACCGACTACCGTCAGCAAGTAGCGGGTGGGGGCGGTGAAGGTGGAGAAGGGCAGAAACTGCTGGCTAACGGCGGGGGTAATCGTGTCTTCGCTGGAGGCGGCAATCAGGGTGGGGACCGTAATGGCCGACAGCCCCGTCGCGCCAAAAATGCGGCCCATCACGGGGTTGAAGGCGATCGCCTGGGTCACCCGCGGGTCACGAAACGAACGTTGATGGTCCGGCAGATCCATGGCGCTGCACTGGAGCCAATCCGCTGGGGCCAGCCCCACAAGGCTGCGTTCCTGACAAAATTCACGCAGGGCCTGCAGGTCGAGTTCGCCACCAGCTAGAGCCAGGGCCGTGTATCCCCCCAGGGAATGCCCGATGACGGTGACCCGGTCGGTATCAATCTGGTCTCGCAAAATACTGGAGTACCGATTCAGCCGCTGCAGCTCATCTAGCAGAAAGGTAATGTCCTTGGGCCGCTCGATGAACTCGGTGGAGGGCAGAATTTCGCTCAGCCGTCCGCTGCCTCCCTCCCCAAGGGTAATGCCCGTGAGCCAGGCCACATTGCTGCCGGGATGTTCGAGGGCCGCCACCGTCAGCCCGTTGGATGCTAGATGGTGGGCCAGGTAGCTAAAAAATCGGCGGTCTGCCCCAAACCCGTGGGAGATCACCACCAGCGGCCCTCGGGACCAGCGACTCCAGTACAAATCTACTGGAATCGTGCGACTGCGATCGCGATCGCGAAAGGTGAGGGTCTGCTGGCGCACCCGCTCGTAACCCGGCTGGGTCGGATCAAACGCGGCCTGGAACGGCACTGCCTCCATCGTCAACTCTTTCTCCAGCAGTGAATTAATGGCGTGGCTCTGCCAGTAGGGCAGGTTGAGCTGGGAGGCGAGGGCAAGGGCCGACGACGCATCGACGTTGAGGTCAGCCTCGGGGTAGGCTTCCAGAAACCCGATCAGGCTAACGCCGCCGGAGTTCTGCACCACCTGCTGGAGGGTAAACTGGAGCTGATCGGGGGTGCTGTCAGGAATGGTAAGCTCCAGCACGTCTAGCAACTGCTCCCCCGAGGAGGAGTCAAATAAGTCTTGAATGAGCGTGTCGCTAACGTCGGTATCCAGCGGCACCTGACTGCTCAGCGCTGCTCGGACTTCATGGGTCAACAGGGGCGCATAGGGGCGGAGGCTGCCGCTGACCTCGCCAGTGTTGACGAAATGGGCCAGGTCGGCGATCGCCACGGACTGTTCAATCGGTCCTAGGCGTACATTCAGTCGCTCAGCGGCGATCGCCGACCCCGCACCCCCCAACCCAATCACCAGGCCACCAACGAGTCCAGCAACCGCTCTGAGTTCCGCCAGCTTAGGTAAGCGCGATCGCCACCAGCCGGGCTCACCTCTTGCTGGCCCAGAAGCAGGCTGATCGGTTGGCTGGAGGGGGAGAGGAGGGGAGGGCTTGATCATCTTGGAGCGAAGCGAATAGGGGAGTAGTTTGGGGAAACCACGCGTTCCCCTTAGGTTTCCCTAGCTGCTTGTGAAAACTAGCAGGTTAGGCGGGGGCTAGATTTTGAATATAGATAATTCATCTGAGAGTTGTCTGTAAATTTGCAGAGTTTTTGATGCTAGATCTATATACTTTTGTTAAGTGGCAGCAATAGTCCGAAACAGTTGAAACAGTTCGCAAGACTCGAGCGCTGGGGCGATCGCCATTCCTGCCGCCCCAGAGCGTTTTACTGCATCCCCCAGTTCTCCTTCACCAGAGAGCGATAGATATTGTCTCGAACCATCATTTGTTTGCGCAGCGCAATCAGAAATTCTTGGGCCTGCTCCCTCGACATCTGCTGGACCTGGCCTGCGAAAGCCCTTAGGTTAAATTCCTGCTCTAGCGATAATTTTTGACCCTGGTTCATGGTGAACTCCTCAATCGTTTCAGCGAGCCGCTGGCCTTGAATAGAGTATTGGCCGAGCTGTATGGGCCGGGCGATCGCCACCAGAAGCATCAGTGGTGCTGATCTAACCCGTTGACTTCATCCTAGTCGCCGCCCCGCTGCTGCCTCACCCATCGGAGTGTAGATCCGCCGCCCCCCCTTGGGGGGTATCCCTAAAACATCACAAGCTAGAAAACAGGTTAAAAAATAAAAAAAGTAGGCCTAGCCAACGCTAAGACCTACCCACTGTTCCAACCACCAGTTAATGTCACAAACGGTCGCAGACCGTCAGAATAACCGCTAGATCGCTAGCTAATTAGCCCTGACCGTAGCGCTCTCACCGCAGCCTGAGTGCGATCGTCAACGCACAGCTTATTCAGAATGCTGCGGACATGGGTCTTAACCGTTCCAACTGTGACATAAAGACGTTCAGCGATGTCTGCATTGCTACAGCCCGCTACGATGAGTTCCAAAACCTCCAGCTCCCGCTCCGTCAAGGAACAGGTTTTCATGACCTGCTCGCATTCCGGATCAAGGGCTGCGATGCTAGTTGTGTTGCCTTCCGCGGCCACTCCGGCCACGGCCTTGGCCTGATCTCGGCGGGCGTTGCGCAGAATGATGTAGGCAATGGAGGGATCAATCCAGCTATCTCCCCCCTGAGTGACCTGCACCGCATCGATTAGCTTGTCAATGCTGGCATCTTTGATGCTGTAGGAGTCAGCCCCGGCGGCGAAGGCAGCCAGCACGTCATCCTCACTGTCGTGCATCGTCAGCATCAGCACTTTGGTTTCGTTTGAGCCCGACGACGCCTGAAACTGTCTGAAGAGTCGGGTCACTTCGATGCCATCGATGTCGGGCAACCCGATGTCAACGATCGCTACGTCAGGCCGGGTCTGCTTGAGGACTTCTAGTCCTTGGCGACCTGAACCCGCTTCTCCCACGACTCGAACGTTTCCACGCTTTGGCAACGCAGACTGCAGGCCAATTCGTGTCAAGTCGTGGTCTTCAATTAGCACGACGCGAATGTCGTCCATAACTAAACGCTTCCAGTTTTCTTCGATTATTCAGTACAGTAGCCGTTCTTTGTTGAAACCTTCATCTACCGAGAGAAGTAATGCTGATGAGAGGGAACCACGTGTAAGGACATGGCCGTAAATATGCCGTAAATGCAAAGCCGATGGGGTGCGCCCCCGCCTGAGGACGCACCCCACTCACTGATGGCTCTAGCAGACAAGGGGCTTAAACCCCTTGTTGTGTGCAGCCTCACAGAAAAACGGTGTTGGAGTCTAGGCATTACGATTTAGACACATGGCAAAAATCTATCCTGCAGCGTTTTGTATCCACTTCAACAGAGCGTTAGATTGAAATGTAAGGTGGGCTACCTTCACGTGATTTGGGCAGGCACGCTTGCCTGTACCTGCCGTTATTGTTTAGGGAGAAGTTCTTGCTACTTCGTGAGATGATGGCACTCGGCCCAACCCTTGCGCTTGCCGGTTCCATCATCGCCAGCCCATCTACCAGTCCTACCGCGGGCTGCTGTTGCCCATCCTGCTCAAGCCCATGAAGCTGCCCCATGCCGCTGCTGGTCATACCGTTATTCACATCCTGCTGTTGGAAGACGAGCAGGCCAGCGTCGAGCGCATCAAGGCCGTTCTAACGGCAGGGGGGCTGACTTTCCACATGGCGGCGATCGCCACCCTGGCTGACCTGCAATCGGCGGTCCGGTCCCAGCTATTTGATGTCATTCTGGCGGACTATCGGCTTCTGGAGCTGATGGATAGCGCGGCGGCGATTCAGAAGCTGCATGTCCTTTGGCCAACCGCTCCCCTCATTGTCCTCTCAGCAGTGCTAGGCGAGGAGCGGGCCGTGAATGCTCTTAAGCAGGGCGCGGCAGACTATGTCATCAAGCAGCGGCTAGAGCGGCTGTTGCCTGCGATTGAGGCGGCGATCGCCCCGCCCCGCCCCCAGGAAGACGATCTGGCGATCGCCGCCCTCAAAACCAGTGAAGCCCGCTTCCGCACGTCGATTGAAACCATGCTGGACTGCTACGGCATCTACACCAGCGTCCGCGACGACCGGGGGCAGATCATAGACTTCCGGGTAGATTACGTGAACGAAGCCGCCTGCATCGCCAACATGATGCCGCGGGAGGCCCAGCTCGGGCACAGGCTTTGTGAAATTCTGCCCGCCCACCGGGAGAGTGGTCTGCTGGACGAATATCGCCAGGTGGTGGAAACGGGTAAGCCGCTGGCGAAAGAAGCCGTAGTCTATTCAGACGAATATCAGGGGAATCGGCTGGAGCGGGCCTTTGACATCCGCGCCTGCAAGCTGGGGGATGGCTTTGTAGCTGCCTGGCGAGACGTAACCGATCGCTGCCGCATGGAGGCAGACCTCCGCGACTCCAGCGATCGCTACCGGCTGGCGGTGATGGCCATTGACTCTATGATCTATGACTGGGATTTGGCTACCCAAACCGTCGTGCGCACCGACAAGCTGACCCAGCTCGTGGGCTACACTCCCGCGGAGGCTCTGCCTACTCGCGACTGGTGGACCTCACTCATCCATCCAGATGACTTAGCTGCCGCCACGGCG
The DNA here is from genome assembly GCA_050331615.1 of Elainellaceae cyanobacterium. Taxonomy (GTDB): domain Bacteria; phylum Cyanobacteriota; class Cyanobacteriia; order CAKZMO01; family CAKZMO01; genus JAYKGU01. Next base: position 5,379 of record JBHJGR010000011.1, on the reverse strand, counting down.
GAGGTGGGGGAGGCTTTAGCGGCGGGCGATCGCTACACCGTGGAATATCGGGTGCGCCACCGCGACGGCTACTACGTCTATGTCTGCGATCAGGGCGTGGTTGTTCGGGACGAAGCGGGCACCCCTGTGCGGGCAGTGGGCAGTACGAGCGACATCAGCGATCGCCGCCATCACCAGCAGATGCTTAAGGCCCGCCTCGACCAGCAAGCGATGGTGGCCGTTTTGGGACGCCAGGCCCTATCTGGCGCTGAAATTGACGGCCTGTTTAGTACCGTCGCCCAGGAGGTACCTCGCACACTGGCGGTGGACTTTTGCAGCGTACTTGAGCTGAAATCCCTAACCCGGGGCTTTGCCGTCCGGGCGGGGCATGGTTTGGACGCAACTGGAGCAGAGCAGCGCATGGTAGAGGCGACGGTCGAGTCCCAGATGGGCTATACCCTGGTCGTGAATCAGTCCGTTATCGTTGCAGACGTTGAATTCGAGACCCGTTTTCGCGTTCCCCTGTTGCCCGATGTGCCGCCCATTGCCAGCAGCCTCAGCGTAGTGATTCCAGGGATAGATAGCCAGCCGTTTGGTGTGCTGTGTGTGCAGACCCAGCGGCGGCGTGAGTTCACCCGCAACGATGCCGATTTCCTCCAGTCCATTGCCAACGTTTTGGCGATCGCCATTGAGCGCAAGCAGTCTGAGGAGATGCTGCGCGCCCATACGAATGAGCTGGCCTGCATGACCACGGTGCTGGCCAGAACCAATGACGAGCTGGCCGAGCGCAATCGGGAGCTAAACCAGTTTGCCTATGTGGCCTCCCACGACCTCAAGGCTCCGCTGCGGGCGATCGCCAGCCTTTCGGAGTGGATTGAGGAAGACCTGCAGGACATCATGGGCGACGAAACCCGGCAGCAAATCCACCTGCTGCGCAGCCGCGTCCAGCGCATCGAAAATCTGATCAATGGCCTGCTCCAGTATGCGCGGATTGGTCGCTCCAAGACCCGGCCCGAGCTGGTAGATGTGAACACGTTGCTACAGGAAATCGTGGGATTTCTCGGGCCGCCGCCGGGAATTACCGTCGATATTAGCCCCAATATGCCCAGCTTTATGGCGAGACGCTGGCCCTTGCAGCAGGTGTTTGCCAACTTGATCAACAATGCCATCAAGCATCACAACCAGTCTGTCGGTCTGGTACAGATCTCTTACACCGACCGGGGCGATTATTTTGAATTTGCCGTGGGCGACGATGGCCCCGGTATCGCACCCGAGTACCACGACAAGATCTTCATGATTTTTCAGGTGCTAAAGGCGCGGGATAAGACGGAAAACACCGGCGTTGGGCTATCAATTGTCAAAAAGACGGTGGAAGTGGAAGGCGGGTCAATCTATCTGGAGTCGGAAGTTGGGGCAGGTTCTGTATTTCGCTTTACCTGGCCCAAGCTGCCTGCGCCTTGACTATGATCTTTCTCTTTTTTTGAGGTGCGCCCGTACCGCCAGGAAAGTAATTTTGGTCATTCGAGCAGGGGTGGGGCGATCGCCAGATTTCCTACCTTAGGAGGAATCTTATATGATTGGAGGGCACCACTATAATGGGCGTCATATCTAAATATCAGTCCCAATGCTGAGGGATACCGCTAAACCGAATCGTTACGATTTAACAAATCGATATAGCTGCTGGTGTTAAGCGTGTAACATCACTGACACATTTGTATAGATTCATTTGTATAGATTTTGGTCCATAAGCGACATAACATGGCTATGCTGCCGAGGCAAGAGACTGTGACAGCGTCTTCGGAGAATAGGGAACTTCACATCCTTTTGGTGGAGGACGACGAGGTGGATGTGATGAACGTGAAGCGGGCGCTCCGCAAGCACGGCATCAACCATCCAATCTACGTAGCGGGGGATGGGCAAGAGGCGCTGGCACTGCTGCGCCATCAAAACTCCGACAATCAGCCTTTTTATCCCAAGGAGCGCCGCATCATTTTTCTGGATCTCAATATGCCTGGCATGGGCGGTATTGAGTTTCTCAAAGAGCTGCGGGCCGACCCAGAGCTGTGCCGCACCCCCGTCGTCGTGATGACGACCTCCGATGCCGACGAAGACTTGGTGCGGGCCTACGACCTCAATGTGGCCGGCTACATCCTCAAGTCTGTGCCCTTCACGGATTTTGCCGAGGCAATGGCGGTGGTCGATCAGTATTGGAAGGTCAACGAAATTCCCTAAGCGTTGGGTTTGCAAAACCCAGAAACCTCCAAATTGACGGCCTGAACTATTCTCACTCCCTCAATTAGCGTATGGATGAATCGCTCACGATCTTAGTAGTGGACGACGATGAAGTGGACCGGATGACCGTACGTCGGTCGTTTCGGCAGGCTAATCTGGCCATCGAGCTCTCGGAAGCCAGTGATTATGCCCATGCGATCGCCGTTCTCCAGCAGCAGACGTTTGACTGCATCTTCATTGACTATCGTCTGCCCGATAAAGATGGCCTGGCCCTGGTGCAGGATCTGCGCAACGCAGATGTGCAGACTCCCCTGGTAATTCTCACTGGCCAGGCAGATGACCAGACCGCCGTCGAGCTGATGAAGGCTGGGGCGTCTGACTACCTCTCCAAAGATCGCCTCTCCCCCAAGGCTCTTTCCAAGTGTTTGCGCAACGTCATTCGCATCCATCGTGCTGAAAAGGAGGCCGCCGACGCCACCCAGCGCTTGCGGGAAAGCGAAGAACGCTATCGATTTGTGCTAGAAGGCTCTAACGACGGCATCTGGGACTGGGACCTGCTGCGAGACAAGATCTACTTCAACGATCGCCTCTTTCAGATTGCAGGGCTGGCCCAAGACGAGTTTGGGGCGGCCACGCTCCAAGATTTCCTCCACTTTGTCCACCCCGAGGAGCGGCTGCGGTTTGAAAGCGCCATAACCTCCCATCTCGATCACGGCTCGCCGTTCGATTTGGAAGTGCGGCTGCAGCGGGCTAGCGGTGACGAGCGCTACTGTATTGTCCGGGCTAAGGCCCAGCGTGACCTGCAGGGACGCCCCTTTCGCATGGCGGGGGTGGTGATTGATATTACAGAACGGCGACGGGCGGAGGAGCGGTTAGCGGTTCAAAACGAGCTGCTGCGGCAAACCATCGAAGAACGGGATCAGATTGCCTCCCAGCGCGAAGACTTTGTTTCGCGACTCACCCACGACCTGCGCACGCCGCTAGTGGCCGCCGACCGGATGTTGACCCTGCTGCGGGACGACACCTTTGGTCATTTGCCCCCGGAAGTCCACGAGGTGCTGGAGGTGATGAGCGGCAGTAACCAGAGCCTGCTGCAAATGGTCAATACCCTGTTGGAGGTGTATCGCTACGAGGCTGGGCGTAAGACCCTGACGTTTACTTCGTTCAACATCCTGCCGCTAATTCAGGAAGTCATTCGTGAACTGGCTCCCCTCGCTACCGAAAAGCAGATTGATCTGGCGCTGCAGCTTCAGGCTCCGTTTGATCCGTCTACCGAAGAGATCGAGGTGAGTGGCGATCGCATCGAGCTACGTCGGGTCATCGTCAACCTCATCGGCAACGCCATCAAGTTTACGGATGAGGGGGCGGTGACGGTGCGCCTACGGGAAGAGCAGCGATCGCCCGATACCGCTGATGCCATCCCTGAAGCTGAGGCAGCAAACCACTGGCTGGTCATCGACGTGGAAGACACGGGTCCCGGTCTGTCTCCCAGCGATCAGCAGCTCATTTTTGACCGCTTCCGTCAGACTAAGGACCGGCGCTCGGGCAGCGGCTTGGGGCTCTACCTCTCCCGCCGCATTGTGGACGAGCACCGCGGTAACATCGCCGTTCGTTCAGAGCCAGGTCACGGCAGTACCTTCACGGTGCAGTTACCTCTAGCGAAGGTGGCCGTTCCAGCATAGCGGTTGGGCCTACACCAATTTCGCATAAAGACGCATAGGAGGAGTTCGGGCAGACGGGGGGCTTATTTCTGCCCAGATATAGCCCTACGGGCTAGGGTTCAAATGGTACCACTTCCCCTCCCAGCCCGGAAACCACAGTCTCTGTGTTGGCCACCATCATGTTGACATAGGAGTCCCCTGCTTCGCCAGGCGCGCCAATGGAGTCAGAATAAAGCTCTTGGGATGCCAGCTCCACGCCGGCTTCCTCGGCTACCGTGCCGATGAGGCGGGGGTTGATTGTCGTTTCCGCAAAGATGGTGGGCACCCCGATCGCCCGCACCGACTCCACAAGCTGCTGAACAGTTTGGGCACTGGGCTGCTCCTCCGTGCTGATGCCGATGAGGGTACCTGCCACCTCCAACCCATAAGCCTGGGCGTAGTATTCAAAGGCATCGTGGGTCGTGACAAGCTGCCGCTGCTCGGGGGGAATGGTGGCAATCTGAACACTAATCCAGTCATCTAGCTGAATTAGCTCCGCGATGAGCTGATCGGCGTTGGCGGTAATCTCGGCTTCCTGGTCGGGGGCGATCGCCACCAGTGCGTCCCGAATGGCCCCAGCCATCGCGATGCCGTTTTCCACATCGCCCCACACATGAGGGTCGGGCTCCGTCTGACCCTCATCCTCCAGCTCTAGGGGAGGCACCACCTCGCCCACCGCCAGGGTGGCGGCATTGACGCCCGCCGCATTCATGATGCGAATCAGCCCTGGTTCTAGGTTGTAGCCGTTGTAGAGAATTAGCTCTGCCTCTTCGAAGGCGATCGTATCCTGGGGTACCGGTTCATAGATATGGGGATCGGTACCCGGTTCCAGAATACCCGTCAGGTCAATGGCGTCACCGCCGATGCGCGCAGTCAGGTCGGTGATGATGGTGCTGGTGGCGACGACATCGGGCCGGTCGTCCCCTCCCAAAGTAGGAGAGTCGCCGGAGGAGCGATCGCACCCAATCAGCCCCAGGCTACCCACGATCGTCCCCACCACGAGGGAGGTCGTCCAGCGGGGCCACTGCTTAGCATTGGTATAGAGCTGAGTCAATACTTCCATCCACCGTCACCTTTTTTCATACTCTTTTCATTTTCTGATGGTACAGTATTTTCATAGTTGTTTCATAATTGGTCTCATCATTTCCGAGCTTGAGGATGCGGTTAGCTCTAACAGCTTCACTGATCCGTCCCAGCCGCTTGTTCTGTCGCTAGGCATGATTTATGTTTAATTCACCAACGTTCCAATCCAAAGCAGGCGATCGCCCCAGGTCCACTCCAGCCGCGCCTGGCCGTCCTGCTGCTGTCCAGCTAGCGCCATCGGCCCTGGACGGTGCCATTCAGGTCAACCACCTCAGCGTCCACTACCGCACCATCGCCGCCCTGCGCAACATCTCGCTGACGGTGGAGCCAGGACATCTGGTGGGCATCTTTGGTCCCAATGGGGCGGGCAAGAGTACCCTGATGA
>JBHJGR010000010.1:0-17326 GCA_050331615.1 Elainellaceae cyanobacterium | reverse complement strand
AAAGCAAATTGGAAATAAGTAGGTCGGAACAATTAAATTATTTTTACAAACGGGGGGCTGCGCCCGGCGGGGGGGCTCCCCCGGTTTTCTAACCTTCGTTTTTCAACGCAGTTCTACTTAGCGTAACAAAGATGAAGGATCTGCTGGACCTGAAGATCACGCTAATGATGCGGTTTCAGCTCAAGGATCAGGCTGCTGAGCAGCTTATTCAACAGTGGCTCGCAGCGCACCCCCATCATTCGTGGAGTGAACTCCGAGAGCTAATTCTTCGAGACCAAGTCATCTATTGGCATGGAGAGCTAGTGGCTGCCCAAACTGGTGCCAATCAGCTCCAGCAACCGTCCGCAAGCGTAAAGTATCGGGGCCGAGCCTATCAGCTTAGCTCCAATGAACGACCTCCTCAGCCGTCGCAGCCCAAATACATAAGAAGGTATCGAGGCAAGGCGTACTGATATATCAGATCCGTAGGTTTCCCCAACTCAAGTCGTTTCTGTGTAAAGTCTTTACAAAGAAACACGATTAATCGTGACATTGACCTTGGGGCTGAAATAGATTGTTGGCGAAATTAGCCAAAAATCTCCATGAACCACGATATTTTGGCAATGTTATGGGGAATACCCTCAGTTTCCTATACTTTTGTTAAGGTGTTGGGGTCTTCGGAGCGATCGCGTCTACAGAGAAGCTGTATTTCTCTGCAGGTCCTTGGCTGCTGAGAGCGAATCTAACCACTAGAAAGGGAGCTTTTACGTTGCTTATGCATCTGCCCATTCAAAGTCTCTATCGCTGCTGGTTTATTGCAATAATCCTAGACCCTTGCATATCGCTACGCTATAGTTGCACCCTGGGTTTTGGCATACTTCGATCATAAGCTTTTAACTAAGTCAGCGGCCAAAAATAGGCAAGCTATCGTCGGGATGTTCCGGCGGGAAGCCACTCCGATCACTTTATTTGTGGCCCGACACTTGTAGGCAAATTACGGAAAGAGCTGCTTTGATTCACTCAAAGCGGCTTACTCTGGTGATCCATGGCCACTTCTTTCGCCCAAACTACGAATGTCATTTCGGCTTGCGGTGCGGTGTGGTTCTTAAAGTTCATACAAGGGCTGCTTGGTGTAGCTGATTACTTGCAAACCTTGCTGAAGGCATCCTTGCTGTAAGCAGGTAGCCGTAGATTTTCGTGATCATCTCTTTGGATGATAGTGCCTACTTTGTAGGCGATAGAAGCATTATTCCAATCTTTTATGGCTTCTAAAGATGGCCCTTTCCTAAGGCGAAGCCATAGAAACCTTTTGCCTAAAAGGCAACAATCAAAAAATTTTTGCTATTGTAATTGGTTTGACAAAATCAGGGTAGATGCATGATACATTTCAAAAAGAGATTCCTGAATTTAGCGGAACTTATTCAAACGGCGAAAGTCTCAGAATATAGAAAGGTTCCCAGAAATAAACCTATTTCAGGAACAAATGGGATCTTAAACTGTCGAAGATCTCAATTTAGACAAAGCGAAGCGTTTCGTTCTTTCTAGCCTTTTCATATAGCCTATACAGGGACCTATTCGAAAACTCCATCAGGGGTTTTGGATTCCAAAAGCTCTAGCAAGTTTTCGGATAGCCACTAAGTATGTAGCCATAAGTAACGACGCTGTGGTGGGGAGCACTCCCCGCTGGAGGTACACCCTACTAGCTTTATTTATGGCCATGCACTTAATAAGTCTCGTCTGCAAGACTGGCTGAGGGGCTAGAAACATGTCCGCGTATTTCAAACACAAACTCTAAGGAGAAATGGAGGTTCTATTATGGTGGCATCATACGCATCTGCGATGACGACTAATGAGCAATTAGAGGCAGCAGAATCGGCTACTAATCTGCCTTTTCACCTGTCGATGTGTGTCAACAATCTAGAAGAAGCTCGTCACTTCTACAGTGAAATTCTAGACCTTGAAGAACGACGTGCTTCTAAAACATCGGCTCATTTCGACTTTTATGGCTGTCAGTTAACCTGCCATCAAGTTCCTGGCTTTAGCGCTAAAAACTTTCAGATGGAAGTGGACGCTGAGAACGTTCCAGTTCCTCATTTTGGCGTAGCGCTTCCCTACCAGGAGTTTGAAAAGCTGAAAAACCGGCTGATTGCTCATGACATCAAGTTTGTACTTCATCCCCACGTTCGTTTTATTGGTAAGGGACATGAACAACACGTTATGTTTGTCGAGGATCCCTCTGGTCACGGCATTGAGCTAAAGTCATTTACGAAAGCTCCAGCCAAGACCTGGATGTAGTTCAACGGTCGGTAAGGGCAAATGGCCATTTGCCCTTACGTCATCGGGTAGGATTATTTTCAAACATCGTCTAAGTGCTCAAGCGCAATTAATTGTAGCTTGTGGGGGGTGTGCGCCCCCGAGCGGGGTGTGCATCCCACTAGCTTTATTTATGTCCATGTACTTAAGTGCTTGAGCACAGTTAATTACATTTTCTTGGGGGTGCACCCCCAAGAAAATAACTCTGTTTAACTACTTAGAAGGGATACATCGCCTTGAACTTTCCTGATCTCTTTGCCTCAGCATCTACCGAACCAACTGGGGCAATACTGGTTCTCCTCTGCTTAGTTGGCATTGGTGTCGGAATTTTGGCAGCGCTGCTGGGAATTGGGGGTGGTCTTCTAATGGTGCCCATCCTTACTTTGTGGGGGGCGACCCCCATCCAAGCGATCGCCACAAGTTTGGTCGGTATTGTCTTAAGCTCAACCTCGGGAACATTTCAGAACTGGCGGACGGGTCGACTGAATCTAGAACGAGTTGCGATATTGGCACCGCCCGCAATGCTAACGACTGAACTGGGAGTTTGGTTAGCCAATGCGCTTCCACCAAACCTGTTATTGATTAGCTTTGCTGCACTGCAAGTACTTGCGATTTACTTAGTTGGGCTAAAGCAGGAGCTTAAAGCCGCTGTACCGGCCCAGGCTTCTGTTGGTGTACTGACAGGTTATTCAAATAGTGGTAAAGGACCAGCTTTACCCGTATCTAAAGGCGATCGCCCCTCACACTCGTTGAACACCTCAGACCTATTCAAAACGCAAGGGGTCGGCTTAGTGGCGGGAGTTCTCTCAGGGTTATTCGGCGTAGGCGGTGGAATCATTATGGTTCCCCTACAAATGCTGTTTCTGGGTGAAGGCATCAAAGACGCCGTTCGCACCAGCTTGGGAGCCATTACGCTAATCTCGGTTTGGGCCGTTGGGCGACATGCCCTGTCTGGCAACGTGCTGTGGTTTGCAGGCATTGCTTTGGGCCTGGGCGGTCTACTGGGTGCACAGCTAGGCGCAAGATTATTGCCCAAGCTACCTGATAGCTGGGTCAAAGTTTTGTTTCGGGGGCTGCTGCTGTTGCTGGCATGCTATATGGTTAGCAAGGCTGTGCTTGCGTGGTAAGGCAGGTCAGTGGTTCAAAATTATTTTCTGGGGGGTGTTGGCGAGGCGTACACCTTCACAAGACGTAAGTAATCGTCCTTGCGCACTGAGATATGCTTTAAAGTTCAGGCTTTTCGTATTGGAAACTTTTCAGATGGCGGTGCGTCTGACGCAACTAAGGGAGTAAGCAGGCATCTTACCCCGGAGGATCAGGTGGTATCCGTCACTACAAGGGTGTCTTGTAGGTTAGAGGTGCAAATAGTCTGGATAACGGGTGCAAAAAGCGTGTCTAAGGCATTTAGATGGAGAGCTAATTCAGAATAACTACACATTTCCCCCGAAACAGTTTAAAGTTTTGGCTAACCCGCCACTTTCTTTATTGCCAGGCGACGGCTGGGATCCGCATGATAGTACCCATCAAGCGTACTGCAACGGTGCCAGGCAGCATCTGCTGGCTGTAATAGATTTGCTTGCGGCGAGGACGCGCATCGAACAGCTATTCGGTTCAGGGGAGCTACTGCTTTGCCCGATGTCTGGGTTTAGACAACTGGGGATGCTGCTACCATCTCTCGAACAAGCTTTCAATTGGAAGCTCTCTCGCGAAACACGCGCCACTTCTCGGACTGCTGGCACTTGCGTTGTACGCGGAATGTTTCATGCATTCCGTCCACAACGTGATGGCTAGCATTTGATTAAGGCAGTTTGAATAATTGCTAAGTAGGTCGGCACAATTAAATTCATGTTAGAAAACCGGGGGAGCGCCCCGGCAGGGCGCTCGACCCGTTTTCTAACCTTCGTTTTTCAACGCAGTTCTACTTAGAGCCTATTATAGTTGGCTTGATCATCAAACTGCAGCTCAACATCATACCGAGAGACTATAGCTATTATCCAAGGGATTCTATCTAAGTGCTAGAGCGCCATTGGTTTCCTCTTTTTAGGGGGGGCACCCCGCTGGAGCGCATCCCCCTAAGAAAATAATGCTGCTTAACTACTTATCAAGTCCCGCTCTGTTGTTCAAAACGTCTATGTCGATGAACGTGCTGCTTGATCATCCTCGACGAGCTCCCTTCTACTCAGAGAGGTTTACCGCTTTGAGAAGTCTTCAGTTTCTTAAAACTTTGGCTCGACTCAGCTTTAGTGGCCAGCTATGGTTAACTGACTTAACGGGGCAACGGTGGATTTTTTACCTAGAACAGGGGATGCTGCTGTATGCATCTGGGGGCGAGCACGCGGTTAGACGGTGGCGCAGAAATCTGGCAGTTTACTGTCCTCAAATTCCCCTGCATCTGGTCGTCTGGCAACATGATGTTGACAGCTTGAGCACGTCTATGGAAATGAGCGTTGGCTGGGAATACGCGCTGCTATGTTTGTGGGTGAAGCGCAAGCGCGTGACCCCCAAGCAGGCCGCCAAAGTAATCGGGGCATCCATTACAGAAATTTTGTTTGATGTGGCCCAAGCGAAAACCGTAGCGCAGCAGATCAAACCAGGGGTATCGCCACCCAATCCGCCCATCTTGATCGAGGTCGATCGCGCGATCGCCTTTGCCCAACAGTCTCTTGATGCCTGGCAAAACGCTATGCTGGGTGACTACTCGCCCAATGCCGCTCCCGTCATTCGCCAACCTGATCAAATCAAGCATCGTCGCTCAGCGCGAGCCTATCAGGCCATGTCCCGCTTAATGGACGGACGGCGATCGCTGCGGGATTTATCCGTCAAAACCCAGCGAAACGTGGTCAAGATTGCCGCATCTCTACTGCCGGGTCTCCAGCTGGGGTGGATTGAACTGGCGGACATTCCAGATTTCGAAGCGCCAACGACGCCTCCGTCTCAGCCAAATTTACCGCCATCCTGGGAAGCATCTTCTAATGAATTAATTGCCTGTATCGATGATAGTCTCCTGATTCGCCAAACAATGGAAGAATTGCTAAGTGCGGCAGGCTATCAGTTTATTGGAGTCGGCGATGCCTTGCGAGCCCTCGGGGTGCTAATGGCCAAAAAGCCAGATTTGATTTTCCTAGATCTGGTCATGCCGGAGGCCAGTGGATATGAAATCTGTCAGCAGTTGCGCAAGCTGTCTCGATTTCGGGAAACTCCCATCATTATCCTGACGGGTAACGATGGATTTACCAGCCGTCTCCGGTCAAATTTCGCAGGTGCGTCTGACTTTTTGAGTAAGCCCCTCCAGGCAGAAGCCGTCCTCAGCGTCATTCACAAGCACCTGAAGCAGGATGCGATGAGTGCTTAACTTTTTAGATCCTTCCCATCTATCTATGTACGAGGTAATTTGTCATGGGTACAGCCTTAATCGTTGAAGACTCCCTAACAGACATGCAAATTCTGACCCGCTGTCTTCAAGAAAGCGGCATCAGCGTTTTGGTGGCCCACAGTGGGGAAGAAGCCCTCGCTACCATGGCCAAGCAAAAGCCAGACGTCATTCTGTTAGACGTTGTACTGCCAGGATGTAGTGGGTTCGAAGTCTGCCGCGAACTGAAAGCCCGAGCCGAAACCAGTCAGATTCCCATCGTGCTGTGTTCAACGAAAGGGGGAGAAATGGACAAGTTTTGGGGCATGAAGCAGGGCGCGGATGCGTACCTTTCTAAACCCATCGATCAGGATGAACTGGTGCGAACAATCAAGCAACTGATCAAAAGCTAAGTTCTTGGCGAACTCCATGTCTGAAACAAATTTTGACCTGGATGCCCAATCAATTCCGGCCTTAGCTCAGGAACGACCAACCGTAACACCTCCGGATTCGACTGAGCAGTTTTTGCGGCTACGGCTTGCGTCTGATACGTTGGCGCTACTACCTGTACGATATTTGGGTGAAGTTTTAACCATCGCCACCAATCAGATTATTCCCATCCCTCACATGCCGCCGTGGGTAATGGGGGTCCATAACTGGAGGGGCGAGATTCTATGGATGATTGATTTGGGGCACCTACTTGGATTGCCAGCCTGGTATCAACAAACGGGTAGTTTTTCGACATTAACGACTGTTTTGCTCGATGCCCACGAAGCCACTAAAGGCGCTGCCCAAAGCAGACAAGTAGTGGGGCTCGTGGTCTACCAAGCTGAGGATATCGAGTGGTGTAACCCTAACCTGGTACAGGCTTCGACACCTTTATCGGTAATACCAGAACTCACTCCATTTGTGCAGGGCTATTGGTGGACCGCAAATGATGAAATACTAGCGGTTTTAGACCGGGAAGCAATTATTGCCGCAATATCCAATGCTCAAACCTGATTGACTGACAAAAGTTTGTGGCCCTCACCCCCAACCCCTCTCCCAGAGGGCGAGGGGAGCCGAACCAATGCTCCTGTTTCCTCTCCCTGCGGGAGAGGGCTAGGGAGAGGGCTTCCGGGCAGCGGTTCGTAAGTTTTGTCAGTCAACCAATGCTCAAACTTGAGAGATGAAGTGCTGAAAGCACGATTAATTACATCTCCTGGGGGGTGTGCCCCCGCCGAGAGCGCACATCCCAAGAAAATAATTTTGTTTAACTTCTTAAGTACATGGCCATAAATAAAAGCCAGTGGGGTGCGTCCCCCGGCGGGGGGCGCATCCCACCACAGCTACGTTTACTTATGACCACCTACTTAACACCCAACCTGCTCTTCTTGAGCGGTGTTTAATGACCAATCTTGCAACTGTTGACGGTAGGGCCGAATATATGTCCCAAATATCATCTAGATCGAATTCTAAAGACCTCAATGGAAAATATGCTGCATCTATTGAAAACGGACAATCCAGCCATGGGTCTGGCGTGAATCCTCCCCCTCCTCCTTCCCAGATATCTTCCCAGGCAGCGTTTGATGAATTCAGCAAGATTCAGTCACGGCAGAGTTCTCCAAGCAAGCAGCTACCCAAAACCTCTGGTACGACGCTGCGGAATGAGCTTTTGCGCATCTTTCTGCCGCTGACCCTGGGACCTTTGGCGATCGCCAGCTTTGTGGGCTATCGAGTCGTAGATGGCTTTGCTCAGAGCACCGCCGAGACAAACCTCTCAGAAATCTCGCTGCTAACGGGTGAAGCAACGCTCCGATTTGTGGAAGATAGCCGCAAGATTCCGCTGGCGGTAGCAACCAACCCGCTCGTCATCGATTCGGCCCGACGGTACAGTCAGCAGGCCACCGATGAAGACCTGCCCCAGACTTCCATTGATACCCTGGAGCAGCGGTTTACCGCCACCAAATCCCTGGACGTTAACCCAGTGCTGAACGACTACATGGAGAGCGTAGTTGAGAACGAGCGGATCGACAAGCTTCACGTTACCCAGCGCGATGGTTACGTGTTTACCTACAGCATCCCCACCGGCGACTTTGTCCAGAGCGACGAAAGCTGGTGGCAAAACGCGCGGGACAATATCCAGTGGCTGGAAAAGCCCGAGATTGATCCGTCTACGGGCGAGTTCTCGGTGGACTTTAGCCAAGCTATCTTGGACCCGAACTCCGGCCAATTTCTGGGGGTGGTTCAGGCTGTAATTGCGGCAGACAGTTTCGAGAGCTTCGTCATCGAGCTGCTGGAGTCATTTGAGCTGGAGCAGTCCGAGCAAATTCAGGTGATTGATGCCAGTTCAGGGCTGGTCATCGGGACGTTGACCGCCGCGGGTCAGGTCGACGCGCCAGACATTGTAGGGGGAGAGGCGACCCAGCAGGCGATCGCCGCCCTGATCGAAGCCCGGGGCCAGAGCGACGGGCTCCAGCAGGTGCTGGACGGGGTCCAGGCCCAACACTCCCTGCGGAACGTGCAGATTGACTCCTATGACAATATCGGCCTAGACGGTCAAAACCTCAGGGCCGCCTTTGACTATCAGAACCGGCGCTACAGCATCGTCGCCATTCCCAACGCCGATTGGGTTGCGGTTGCCTCCGTGGATTTAGCCGACATTCAGGCTACCGGGCGGAACCTGGCGGCGATTATGGTCCTACTGGCAGTCCCCCTGGCGATCGCTGCCGTCTTGCTCGTGCTGTGGCTGGCAAACCAGCTCTCTCGACCTTTGAAGGGTCTGTCCGGAGTGGCTGAGCAGGTTTCTCTGGGAGACTTGAATGCCCTGGCGATGCCCCAGGGGACCAGCGAAACCCAAACCCTGGCGGAGACGTTCAACAACCTGGTCGCCCGTGTCAAAGCTTTTTTGAGCGAGCAAACCGTCAACACCGAGAAGGCTAGAATTTTGGCGGACGTGGCTAGCTCATCGGCCAGAACCATTCCCGGTCTCTTTGAAAGTTTTGAAGACTCCTTGAATAAAGCGCGGGAGCTAGTGGAGCTGGATCGGTTGGTTGTCTATCAGATGACCCACCCTGATCAAGCAGCAGTACTGTACGAATGCGCTGCCCCCACTTGGTTTCGAGACCTGGAAAAGCGTGTCACCCATCTACAGATTCCCGAGCCCGTTCTGGAAGCAGTCCGGGAGGGGCGGGTCTTTACGGCAGAGGACTGGACCACGTCTGGACTGCCTGCCGATTACATCAAGCTCATGAAGCGGCTAGAGGTGGAGTCTACGCTGGTGGCTCCGATTGTGGCGGGCGATCGCCTGCTGGGCCTGCTAGTGGCTGACCACTGTGCCTCCCGCCACACCTGGCAAGGGGCCGAGCTGGACTTCCTGCTGCAGCTTGCCTCCCAGCTCGGGCTGGTCATCGACCGGGTCACCCTGCTCAACACCACGGAGCAGCAGGCAGAAGAGCAGCGACAGCTCAAAGAAAGCCTGCAGCGTCGAGCCCTGGAGCTGCTTCAGGAGGTGGACCCCATCAGCCAGGGAGACCTGACGGTTCGGGCTAAGGTGACGGCAGACGAGATTGGCACGATCGCCGACTCCTACAACGCCATCGTCAGCAGCCTGCGCCGCATTGTATCCCAGGTGCAAACGGCGGCCATTCAGGTGGCGGATACTACCCAGGTAAACGAAGCCTCGGTACAAGAACTGTCGGCAGAAGCAGCGCGACAGGCCACCGACATCACCGCCGCCCTCGATCAGCTAGAGGCCATGAACGAGGCGATTCGCAACATCGCCCTCAGCGCAGAGCAGGCGGAATCGGCGGTGCAGCAGGCGGCCCACACGGTGGAGGAGGGCGACATTGCCATGAACCAGACGGTCGATGGCATTCAGGCCATTCGGGAAACGGTGGCGGAAACGGCTAAGAAGGTCAAACACCTGGGCGAATCCTCGCAGAAGATTTCCACCGTTGTAGAACTGATTAGCGCCTTTGCGGCCCAAACCAACATGCTGGCGCTGAATGCCTCTATTGAAGCTTCTCGTGCCGGGGAAGAGGGCCGTGGGTTTGCGGTCGTTGCTGAAGAGGTGCGGGGGCTGGCCCGCAAGTCGGCGGAAGCGACGGAGGAAATTCGCAAGCTGGTGGCCAACATCCAGGTCGAAACCAACGAGGTGGTGGCGGCAATGGAGTCGGGAACTGAGAAAGTGGTCAGGGGAACCCAGCTGGTGGACAACACCCGGCAGAGCCTCAACCAGATTACGGCGGCCAGTGCCCAAATTAGTCAACTGGTGGAAGCGATCGCCCAGTCCACCGTCCTCCAGGCCCAGTCAGCGGAAACGGTCACCCACACCATGCAAGGGGTTGCCGAGATTGCCAACAAAACGTCGATGGGAGCCAACCGAGTTTCCCTGTCGTTTGAGGAACTGCGCCAGGTAGCGCAAACCCTGCAGGAGGGCGTGAGTCAATTTAAGGTGAACTAGCAGCATACCAACATGGCGATTAATTCTGAAATCCGCGACCAGGCTTACCTATTTTTCGTGGAGGAAGTGCCTGAGCTACTGCAAACGATTGAGTCAGGATTACTCACCCTTCGTCAAGATCGCAGCACTGCCAGAGTTCACAGCCTCATGCGGGCGGCCCACTCCCTCAAGGGTGGCGCGGCTGGCATTGGCCTCCAGGCGATCGCCACCCTGGCCCACCGTCTGGAAACCATCTTTCGCGCCTGCTACAGCGACTCCTTTGAGATTGATGCCGAGCTGGAGGAGCAACTGCTGCAGGCGTTCGACTGTCTCCGATTGCCCCTGACGGAACAGATCGAGACGGGGATGTTTGACGCGCAGAGAACTTTGGCGATCGCCGAACCCATCTTTAGCGCCATCGAAGCCCGCTGCGGCGACGCCCTGAACCAGGCCGAGAGCTACGTTCCCAGCTCTGCTGACCTGGGGATAGACATGGTGAAATCGATTCTGGAAGTGGATGTGGACCAGGGGCTGAAGCGGCTGCAAACCGTGATTGCCCATCCGCAGGACTATGAAGTGGCGGGCGAGCTGCGGGCTCAGGCGGAGGTGCTGGCAGGGTTTGGCGAAATTCTTAACCTGCCTTGTTTCGAGGAGATTGCGGCGATCGCCCGACAGGCCCTTGATCGGCATCCCGACCGTGCCCTGGAGATTACCCAACTGGCGGTTATCGATTTTGAAGCAGCCCGGCAGAGCATCCTGGCAGGCAATCGCGTGCCTCTTAACCCGGTGGCACCGGAGCTAGCATCCCTGGCCGACCCCTTAACCCATCACAGCGATGTCGATGATGGATCGGCCCAGCTTGAAACGGACGAGCCCTTTGATGCTTTGCTGGAAAGGCTGGAAGCTGAGCTAAGCCTTAATAATCATTTTGAACAGGCGGCGGCGGTTACCGGCGATCGCGCCCCCCGCAAGGGTTCTGACGAGTGTTTTGATAGCGATAGCTTTGACAGCGATAGCTTTGACAGCGATAGTTTCGACAGGGACGGCTTTGATAGCGAACACAGTGCCGATGTGGACGACGAGCGCTTCTATCGGCAAGACATCGATGATGAAAGCGCTGATACTGACTTTGATGCCAATTATCTCGACCTGGAAAGCCTGTCTTTTGAGGACTTTGGCGACCAAGATTTGGAACCCGATGCAATTGAAGCCCTGTTTGGGCCAGACCAGCCGGACTTCGAGCATGATTCAGCCCTGGACTTAGACCCTCTGGACAGTTTGGACCCAGAGGACCCGGCTCCTTTTTTGCTGCTGCTAGACGACAGCGCCGAGCCTCAGTTGTCTGATCACGGCCAATTAGCGGGCGATCGCCCCCCAACCGAAACCGCAGAGTCAGCGCCGGACGGGCAGCCAACCCTAGAAGCAACGGTTCAACCCGCAGAACAGCTTGCGGACGACCTGCCGCCAACCCAGGCTTCCCAGCCACTGCAGCCGCCATCGCCCCCATCCCCCGATACCGACAAAGGCGGCAGTCTGGTGCTGTCCCCCCGTCCCGTCCACCAGCTCTCCGTGGCGCAACCGCAGCGACTACCGACCCGGCCTGCCTTGGTGCGATCGCGCCCCTCCCTGCGTCAAGACGGTGCGGCCTCGCCCCACCTGACCACGCGGGTAGATTCGGAACGCCTGGAGCGCATAAACAATCTAGTAGGCGAGCTGTCCATTAACCGCGACAGTCTATCCCTGCAAAACGAGCAGTTGCGGGGCGTCCTGCGGGAATTGCTCAACCGCTTTGGCCGATTTCAGGAGATGGCAGGTCATCTCCAAGATCTGGCCGACCAGGCGATGGTGAAATCGGAGCAGCACGACGCGACCGTTTGGACCCATGCCCCACGGGTGCAGCAGCGACAGCAGATCTTTGCCCAGATGCCCGTCTCCCAGGGCAGAGCGATGACCCGGCTGGAAACTGGCGACTACACGGCTAGGGATTTTGATCCGCTGGAGATGGATCGCTACGGAACTATCCACTCCCAGCTTCAGGAGATTCTAGAAGATATCGTCCAGCTTGAGGAAGCGGTCGATGACGTGACCCTGTTTGCCCAGCAGTCCGACCAGGCCCTGGAAAAGCAGCGGCATACCCTCACCCGTTTGCGGGATGAGCTGATCTGGGCCCGCATGTTGCCCCTAGGGGAAATTCTCAACCGATTTCCCCGGCTGCTGCGCGATCTGGCGGCTACCCACGGCAAGCCGGTCGAGCTGAAGCTGACGGGCACGGGCGTTTTGGTGGATAAAGCCATTCTGGAAAAGCTCTACGACCCGCTGCTCCACCTCCTCCGCAACGCTTTTGACCACGGAATTGAGCCCCAGTCCGTGCGCCGCCGACTCAGCAAGCCGCAACAGGGGCAAATCGAAATCCGGGCATACCACAAGGGCAATCAAACGGTGATCGAAGTCAAGGACGACGGCCAGGGGCTGAACCTGGACCTGATTCGCAGCCGCGCCCTGGAGCTAGGCTGGGTAACCGCCGCAGAGCTGGCGGGCATGATGCCTGAGGACTTGTTTGAGTTCATCTTTGAGCCGGGCTTTTCCACTGCGCGTCGGGTCAGTGAGCTATCAGGGCGGGGCATTGGCCTGGATGTAGTGCAGGCCCAACTGAAGGCAATTAAGGGAGCGATCGCCGTTGCCTCATCCCCAGGCCAGGGCACCACGTTTACCCTCTATCTGCCCCTGACGCTCACGATTGTGAAGCTGATTATTTGTCTGGTGGGAAACGTTCCCGTTGCCCTACCGGCAGACAGCATCGAGGAAGTGCTCACGCCCCAGGTCGATCAGCTCAAGCAGGCAGGCGGCCAGCGGTTCTTTCCCTGGCAAAAGCGGATGATTCCGGTGTATCGGCTGACGGATTTGCTGGAATACTCCTGCCTGCTGCCCGATACCCTGCCCAGCAAAGCGCTCACCCCCAGCCCATACCCCAAAGACTGGTCGCCCCCGCTGCTGGTTCTGCGTCAGGAGGACCAGATCTGTGCCCTGGAGGTGGATCGGCTGGTCAACGAGCAGGAGCTGGTCATCAAGCCCTTTGGCACGATTTTGAAAGCCCCCAGCTATACCTACGGCTGCACCATTTTGGGGGACGGCAATCTCATTCCGGTGATTGATGGCCTGGCGCTGCTGGAGCTTAATCTGGAACGGGCATCCCAGCCCCATGCTGCCAAACCCCAGCCGCTGACCTATGGCGATCGCCTCCCCAACTATCCGCCTATCAGCGTACCGCCCATTGCCCAAGCCCCAACGATTCTGGTGGTGGATGACGCGATCGCCCTCCGCCGCACGCTGGCCCTCTCCCTGGAGAAATCGGGGTTCCGGGTGGTGCAGGCCCGCGACGGCCAGGAAGCGATCGACCGGCTACAGCAAAGCACCCTGCCCATCAACCTGGTAGTTTGCGACATTGAAATGCCCAATATGAACGGGTTCGAGTTCCTCAGCTATCGCCGCCAGGATGCCCTGTTGGCAGAGATTCCAGTGGTCATGCTCACCTCCCGCAGCAACGACAAGCACCGCTGGCTAGCAGTGCAGCTCGGTGCCAATGCCTACTTCACTAAGCCCTATCTGGAACAAGAGTTTCTGTCTACGCTGAGGGAGATTCTGACTCAAGAGGTGCGGAACCCGCGCGACGCAGAGGTTCCACACTCCAACCTGAGCCCATAGGGCTACAACTACTTACTTCCCTACGCGAACCCACAGGGCTAGACCACCACCGCGCCCCCGGGCTGCGACATAGCTGTCTTCCAGCAAAAAGTAGTTGAAGAACGCCTGCTCTTTTAGGGGCTGCTGGTAGAACTGGGCTTCCCGCTCTTGCCCCTGTGGAATATAGCCTCCGTACAGCCGCAGTGCGCCCAGGGAGACTTTGACGCGCGGGAAGTCAAAGGCGAGGATATTAGTGCCCGGCCAGAGTCGAGTAGGTCCCGCTACTTCCAGGGACAAGCTGCCCAGCCGCACTATATTTTGCACGGTCCCCCATTGGCCCTCTGACCGTAGCGCTTTTGCTGCCTGGAGATCCTGGCCGGGCGCGGTGGGACTGTAGGTGATTTGAATCGTGAGCCAGGACGGCAGAAATCGCCCAGCCCCCAGAAGTCCACCCGCCTGCTGACGCGATCGCCTCGTTCCCGTGATGAACCCCAAGCGCCAGGTGCCCACCAGTGCATCATAGGTGTAGCGAAATTTCTGTTGCTTTGTCGTCTTTTCTGCCTGCTGGAGGTCAGTCACCAGAGCAGCCGCCTCGGGCGGTCGGGGGGCTTTTCCCTCAAGATATTGAATAGCGTGGTGCAGGGCGTCAGTCATGTTGAGCAGAAAGGCGGTTGGGGTTAGGGAAACTCAATCTTCAGCAGCGACAGGTCGTCAGGGAAGGTCGTCTTGCCGCGCAGAGACTGGATGTCCTGCAGCACGTCGTCCAGGCTTCCTTTGGGCGAATGGGACACCAGCAAATCGACAAAGGCATCCAGACCCCAGACTTCATCAAACTGCTGCTGGCTTTCGTAGTCAAAGGTTTCGTAAACGCCATCGCTAAAAATGTAGAGCATGCTGCCAGGGGGAACCGTCTGGCGATCGCTGTTGAACTCAGCCTCTGCCAGCATGCCAACGGGCAGGTTTGGCGTGCGCAGGCGACACACCTGGAGCCGATCGGCAGTCGGCGTCACCAGAATGGCCGGGGGATGGCCGCCGCTGGAATACACCAGCTGCCGTCGGGTGCGGTTATAGACGCCGTACCAGATGGTGAAGTATTTCTCATTCTGGTCGTTCATCTGAAAGGTTTCATTGAGGGCTTTGAGGACGGCATGGGGCTGGTAGAAGTTAACGTCCGGCAGGGACTGGGAGCGGAGCACGTTGAGCACTGAAATGGATGGCAATGCCGCCCCCAGCCCGTGACCGGATACGTCCAGCAGATACATTACCAGAAAATCGGGGTCAAGCCAGAAGTAATCGAAGCAGTCTCCCCCAAGCTGCCGTGAGGGAATAAACCGAGAATCTACGGAAACTTTGTTGTCAAGCGTGGCGGGCAGGAGCGATCGCACATAATCGGCAGCCTCGTGCAGTTCTGTCTCCAAAATTTGCTTTTGCAGGTGCAGGTCTTCGCTGACCTGATGCAGCCGCAGCCCCGCCCGCACCCGTGCCCGCAGTTCGCTAAAATCCACTGGCTTGGCCAAAAAATCATCCGCCCCCGAGTCCAGCCCTTTCACTCGGTCCTCGACCTCTCCTCGGGCCGACAGCAGAATAAAAAACGTCGTGGTCATCGTCGGATCGACTTTGACTTGACGGCAGACGGATAACCCATCCATGCCCGGCATCAGCCAGTCGCAGATAATCAAGCCGGGGCGTAGCGATCGCGCCAGCTCCAAACCGGTTTTTCCATCGCCAGCAACAATCACCTCATAGTCTTGTCCTTGTAGAGATTTCGCTAGAAACGTCCGTACTGCTGGATCATCATCAATTACGAGAACTTTTGGCATGGGAAATTCGCGTCACACAGCAACCGAATCAAAATCTATATCAAAAAATACCGAAGACGGTTGATGAACAGCCTATCTCAGCTTACCGTAGTAAAGAAACAACGCATTTTTTACTCCAAAAAGGGCATCCGGTTTTAAGATTGAGTCGGGTCAGGTGCCTTCAGCTTGGCTTCTCAGCACCGCCCGATACGACATCTCCGTGAGCCAATATCAGCCACATAGGTCGCATCACACCACTCGCTCACCAGATAACGTGAAGGGATCAATGCCGTTAACGTTCTCTCAGCAGGCATCGCTTCAAGCACCCACCGATCTTAATGCACTGACACAAGTGCTGTCTTGGTTCGATCGGTTCCGCGATTCCAAAATGCCGCCGCCCGTCTGGCTCCAGTGTCAGCTAGCACTCGCCGAGGGGTTTACCAACGCCGTTCGCCATGCCCATCGGGGGCTGCCTGCTGATACCCCCATTGACATTGAGGTGAAGGTAGGGGATCGTTCCTCAGAAATTCGCATTTGGGACTATGGCCCTGGCTTTGACTTCGACGACTACCTAGAACATGTCGGCGATCGCGTCGATAAAAGCGCCGAGGGGGGGCGCGGCTTGGGCCTGATGAAGCAAATTTCCAGCTACCTGAGCTACTCCAGAACCGACGACCAGCGCAACTGTCTGCTGCTGGTTAAAAACTACGCGGAGGCGCATCGCCCCCCAGCGCCGCTTGAGCCCCAGAATTAGCGTCAACTGGATTAACCATTACCTGCTCGATGAGCTGCAGCGATGCCTCCATGCGGTCAACTTGCTGATCGGCAGCCCAGAGCTGGTGCTGACGGGCCTGAGCTTCCAAATTGCTGGCGATCGCCCATACCACCCCTGCGCCAATGCTGGCACTCGCGCCTTTCAGACTGTGGGCCAGTTGTTCAACGGCAGCATCGTCCCCGTGATTGACGACAATCCTCAACTGGCGCAGCTTATGCCAAGTGTCGGTGAGAAACAGCTGAATGAGCGATCGCGCAAATGCCTCATCCTGCTCCGAGAATGCGGCCAGCCGCGACCAATCCAGATGGTCCCGAAACGCCACCCAGGGGTCTACACCGTTTCCCGGCAAACCCAAGGGCGGATTGGATCGCAGGCCCCGGCGATAGCTCCAGCGATTCAGCGTAAACTGCAGGCAGGGTAATGAAACTGGCCGGCTGAGAAAATCGTCCACCCCCGCGGCGAAGGCACGGCTGCGGCGGTCATGACTACTGGCCGCGCTAACGGCGATGATGACGGCAGGAATCGGCATCTGTATTTCCTTCTGCCGAATTTTTAGCGCAATATCGTATCCTGTTGACTTAGGCGTGGGGTCGTCTATCAAGATAATGTCGTAGTGGGCAGTGGCGATCGCCTCCAGAGCTGCCTGCCCGTCTGCCGCCCGGTCAAACTCATGCCCCAACTGGTCAAGCAGCCCAACCAGGTTGAGCGGATTTAAAGGGTCGTTCTCGACCACCAGAATCGTAATATTTGCTGAAGGCAGTAGCTGCATCTTGCTCCACGGTGCTCAGTGCCTAAACGCGGATAACGTAGACTGGTCCTCGCCGGGAAGCACTGCTTAAGCATCTCGGCTGTATTGAGAGAATCTCGCGCTGCCTCTAGGATTCCCGAAATATGCCTGTCTGGCTAAAACCTGCACGACAATGTAGGGGGGAATGGGCATTTGGGCCCGCCAAACCGTGTAATAGGGGTAGATTTCTTAGTGGATATCGGCGAGCCGAAGTAATTTT
>JBHJGR010000009.1:0-8856 GCA_050331615.1 Elainellaceae cyanobacterium | reverse complement strand
GAGTCGTTCCTAGTACGGAGAAATCCCGGCAACCGAAAGTGCATATTGCATTGCGGCTCCGAGTTGCAGTAAAGGCAGGGCGATGAGCGTACCGATCTGGCGTTGTGATGGAAGCCGCGAACGGCAAAAAAACAAGTAAAGGGAAGCCTTCGGGCGACCTATTAGAGGCGCTTTGACTTCGCCTATGATTCCGGTTCGCCGGAAGTTCTGAAATCCCTCCGGGGAATCCCCGCGTCTTCAGACCGGGGAGTAGTCAATCCTAGCCTAGCCGTCCAGCAGCGGGATATCTGGCGCAATCTATATTATGCCCGTGACTCCAGTTGATTCCTTCGAAGCGGCGATCGCCTACCTCCGCTCTACCCAGGGCATCCGCGATCGCTGTACGACCCTGCTGAAGCTGGCCCTCAATAATCGCCTGACCCATTTTCGCTGCAACCTGGATCGGCTTGATGCCGTTGTTGACTACCTTATCCAGGTGATGGGCGATCGCTATCCCTCAGGCGACATTCCCTTCCATAGCCGCTGGCGACACTTTGAGGTGAGTAACGCCGCGCGCCTCCGTCAACTGGACGAGGCTGGCCTTTCTCCCCTAGAGCTAGCCCGGGCGCGAGTAGATTTAGTCGTCACCAGCGTACTCCTGGATGCTGGAGCCGGACCAACCTGGCGCTATACCGAGCCAGGCACTGGACTGGTGCTGCAGCGCTCGGAGGGGCTGGCGATCGCCAGCTTCCACTGGTTTTGCCAGGGTGGCCTGTCCAGTGATCCAGAGCAGCCCCTCCAGGCCGACGCAGGGGGGCTCAAAGCCGTCACGCCAGAGGCGCTGGCGACAGCCTTTCAGGTCAGCGAGGCCAATCCGCTGGTGGGCCTATCGGGTCGGGTCGGTTTGCTGCAGCGGCTGGGCCAGGTTTTGACCGAGCATCCAGATTTTTTTGGCGAACCAGCTCGTCCGGGGCACCTGGTGGACTATCTGCAGGCTCAGGCTGGGGCCGGGGCGATCGCCGCCGATGCCGTTCTACACCTCATTCTGGCAGGTCTCAGCGATATCTGGCCAGGACGCATCACCCTCAACCACACGAATCTAGGGGACGTATGGCCCCATCCGGCCCTGCCCCAGACCCATCCCGGCAGCGATCTGGTTCCCTTCCACAAGCTGTCTCAGTGGCTGACCTATTCCCTGCTGGAACCGCTACAGGACTTGGGGCTCACCGTTCTCGACATCGACCATCTGACGGGGCTGCCGGAGTATCGCAACGGAGGGTTGCTGGTAGACCTGGGGCTGCTCCTTCCCAAGCATCCAGCCGTTACTCAGGTCCGTCATCCGCCCGAATCCGAGGTGATTGTGGAATGGCGGGCGCTAACCGTCGCCCTCCTGGATCGGGTAGCGGAGGCTACTCGTCATCGCCTGGGGCTGACTGCTGCCCAACTGCCCCTGGCCAAGGTGCTGGAAGGGGGCACCTGGAGTGCCGGACGCCGCATTGCCGCCACTCGCCGCCCCGGCGGAGCACCGCCGATTCAAATTGAGAGCGACGGCACGGTATTTTAGCGGCTTACCCTCTGACCCCGATTTCTGTCAAGGGGAAACGCGTTAAGTTAGTGCGCAACTGTGCGGGTTTTAGGCAGAGCGATTGTAAATGGAAGAGGGAGCCTTGCTGATTCAGGGCGATCGCTTCCACCCGTAGCCGGATTGAGCGCTGCGGGCCAGATCGAACGCACGTCAAGGGTTAAGATGCCAGCACCAGCCAACAACCCATCCTTTCAGTCGTCAATCTACCCGTCGTCTGCTCCTACGGTCTCGGAGGGCGGGCGGCGTTCGAGCAGCAGTGATATGAACCTAGCAACCCTGGCACAAATTGTTCAGCGGCGCAAGGTCCTCATCGGCGGCGTTGCCCTCACCGCTACGGCGGCAGTCTGGGGCTGGACGCTGACGCGCACCGCGATCTACCAGGGAAATTTTCGGGTCTTGGTCGAGCCCGTGAGGGCCACTGATCGCTCCCAGCCGGAAACCCCTGAAGAACCAGCTCCGGCTCAGCCTACGGTGGACTACGATACCCACGTCGAAGTGCTGCAAAGCCCGGCACTGCTGGAGCCGATCGTCCAGGACCTGCGCGAGACCTATCCAGATTTACGTAGCGAATACCTGGCAGAAAACCTGGCGATCGCCCGCCTGGATAACACCAAAGTGCTGGAAATTCGCTACCAGGACACCGATCCGCAGCGTGTCCAGGCGGTGCTGGAGGCGGCAGCTCAGCAGGTTTTGGATTACAGCTTTGAGCAGCGGCAGGCCAACCTGCAGCAGGGCATTCAATTTGTAGAGGAGAAGCTGCCGGAGCTGCAGGAAGATGTGGACCGGCTGCAGGGGCGACTGGAGCGGTTTCGCCAGCAGTATGGCCTGTTCAGCCCGGAGACGCGGGGGGCAGACCTGTCTACCCTAATCAGCTCGGTGGAAGAGCAGCGGCAGACGCTGCAAACCCAGCTCTCCCAGGCGCGATCGCTGCTTCAGGCCCTCCAGTCCCAGCTTGCCACAACGCCAGAAGAAGCCCTGGCGGCCACCGCCCTCAGCGAGTCTACCCGCTACCAGGCTCTGCTGAATCAGGTGCAGGAACTGGAGGCGCAAATTGCGCTGGAGTCAGCCCGCTACCAGCCCACGACCCCGCAGATTGCTGCCCTCCGCGAGCGACGTGACAACATTCTGCCCCTGCTGGAGGCGGAGGCGGCGAAGATTCTGGACAATCGCCTCAACCTGCGCAGCGGCGACTTGGTGGACGGCAACCTCACTCCCACGACCATCGACCTCAGCCGCCAGCTCATCGAAGCCGCCAACCAGGTGCAGATGCTCCAGGCCCGCAGCCAGACTCTAGCCCAGGTAGAGCAAGACCTGCGGCAGGAATTTTCCCTGGTGCCGTCCCTGGCGCGGGAATATGAAGAACTGCAGCGGCAGCTCACCTTAGCCACCGAAAGCCTCAACCGCTTCCTGGAGACCCGAGAAACCCTGCAAATTGATGCCGCCCAGCAGGCAGTGCCTTGGCGGCTCATTGCCGACCCGACCACCGCCCAGCGGCCCATTTCCCCTAATGCGCCCCGTAACCTAACCCTGGGGGCGATCGCTGGCCTGCTGCTAGGGGTGGCCGTAGCGCTGACCGCCGAAAAGCTCGACCAGGTGTTCCACTCCCCGGAAGACCTCAAAACCGCCAGCCCCCTGCCGCTGCTGGGCACCATCCCCTACCTGCCCAACCTGCCTGAGCAAACCGGGCTGCTGCAGCGCCAGTCTGACCGCAACGGCTCCAGCCCCAGAGCCCCATCGTCCCAGGGCTCCCACCGGCAGCGCACCACCATCCACACGGCCATGTTCCTGGAGGCGTTTCGCTCGCTGTACACCAACGTGCGCTTCCTGGGTGCGGCAACCCCCATTCGCTCCCTGGTGATTAGCTCAGCGATTCCAGAAGAAGGCAAGTCGGTGACAGCCCTCTATCTGGCGAAGGCCGCCGCCCTGATGGGACAGCGGGTGCTGCTGGTGGATGCAGATTTGCGATCGCCCAAACACCACAGCCGTCTACGGCTACAAAACGGGCATGGGCTGAGTACAGTCGTTGCTCAGGGGCTGCGGATTGAAGACGCCGTCCAGCGCTCGTCTCTGGACGAGAACCTGTGGGTGCTGACCGCGGGTCCGCTGCCCTCCGATCCGGTCAAGCTGCTGTCGTCTAAGCGCATGCAGGTGGTGATGCAGCAGGTCCAGGACCAGTATGACCTGGTGATTTATGACACGCCCTCGGTCATCGGGTTTGCTGATAGCAGCTTGCTGGCGACCCATACCGACGGCTTGATCATGGTCGTGGGGCTAGGCAAGACAGAGCGCACCGCTCTGGCTGGTGCGCTGGATGAACTAAAGCTGGCTCCGGG
Organism: Elainellaceae cyanobacterium; assembly: GCA_050331615.1. Classification (GTDB taxonomy): domain Bacteria; phylum Cyanobacteriota; class Cyanobacteriia; order CAKZMO01; family CAKZMO01; genus JAYKGU01. The sequence goes on along the minus strand of JBHJGR010000009.1, from coordinate 4,959 downwards.
CGTGGTGCTGGGCATGGTGGCCAACGGCGTGCGGGCCTACACCAGTCGGATCCACGGCTACCACCGCTACTATCGCAACTATCAGCAGCCCAGCAGCGCTGCACCAGCTGCCGGTGGAGAGCTGGTGCCTGCCGGAGCAGATGCGCCCATCGCCGAGCAGCCAGCAGCGGCTTCCCGCCCCAATGGCACTTCATCCCATCCGGTTGGGAGAACGAGCATCCCCGTGGCTGACTGGTCGCCCAAGGCATCTGCCGCACCTTTTCTAAAGCGGGGCGATCGCCCTGACGCCCCATCGGGGTTTGCCCCCCTGGTTGAACCGGCTCCCCCGGATATGGGTGGGGTGGAACCCACTGACCCGGTCGTTGCAACCATCGGGCAAGATCCGACCGCACTGAAGCTAAAGTTGGCGATCGCCGCGCTGGGCTTAGCCCTCTTTGCTGGTGGAGGCTGGCTCCTCTACACTCGGTTTATCCTCAGTCCTCCCCCGCTCTCTGAGCCTTCTGAGGCTGCCGCTGCCCCTGACGCATCTCCTGACCCATCTCCCAACCCAGATAATGCGCCAACTGCCCCTCCTGCTGATGTCCCGCCAGAAAATTCCGCTGCCCCCGCCCCGCGAGCTGCCTCACCGGAAGCCCGCGATCGCCCCCAGCCTCCTGCGCCAGGCATTGCTCCTCCCGAAGCTCTGCCCCCTGAGCGCCCAGCGGCGGACCTGTCGAACCCCTTTGCCGCTGCCGAACGGCTAGCAGAATCAGCGCTCCAGGCCGAAGGGACGGCTCAAACTGCCCAGGAGTGGGCTAGAATTGCCGACCAGTGGCAGCAGGCCGCCGCGCTGATGGTCCAAGTATCAGGGCACGACGAACAATCGAAGACAGCGCGCGATCGCGCCGTCCGCTATCGCCAAAACGGTGAGCTAGCCCGACAAAAGGTCTTAGAACTCCTCCGCTCAGACCCTGAATCCCAACCTCAGTCTTGACTTTACATTTTTCTCCGGTAGTTTAGACCGGGGTTGGGGCAACCTGAAATATAGAAAGCTTTTGCCCGTGAGGAATCCAACTCCGTGCGATTGAGAAAACATCAGCTGTTTGCCGTCAAGCCCAAAGTTCGGCCAGCTCCGCCTGCGGCTAAGCGTCGGCTGAGCTGGCTGCCGGCTGCCCCCCTCCGGTCGGTGCTGGTTATTCCGTTTGTGCTCCAGGTGTCGATAGTCGTCGGTTTAACGGGCTATCTCTCGATTAAAAACGGGGAAAAGGCAATCAATGAGCTGGTGGATCGGCTCATGGCCACCACTGGGCAGATGGTGAGGCAGCACCTCGACGACTATTTGTCGATGCCCGATGAAATCAGCCGCATCAATGTCAACCTAGTGGAGCAGGGCATTGTTGACGCCCGAGACTTTGAGGCCCTGGGCAAGCACTTCTGGCAGCAGGCGCAGATTTATCCCCCGGGCAGCTATTTTGGCTTCGCCCTAGAGACGGGCGAGTACATTGGCGCGGGTGACTGGCTGGATGGAGAAGGCGTCGTAATCGACCGGACCCTGGAAAGCGGGGAGTCTGTTTCCTACAAAACCGATGTGAAGGGCGACCTTGGGGAAGTGATTCACCAATATGAATACTTTCCCAAGGAGGAAGGCTGGTATTCAAAGACGGTTGCGGCACAACGCCCGATCTGGTCTACCGCCATCGAAGCGGTTGAGCCACCCTACGTGGCAGCGGGCATTACCCAGCCCGTCTATGCGCCGGACGGGACCCTGCTAGGGGTGATGACCACAGATCTGGTGCTGTCCTACATCAGCGATTTTCTCCAAAGGCTGAACCCCAGCGAGAACGGACGACTCTTCATCATCGAGCGGGACGGTCGCCTGGTGGGCAGCTCCCACACCGCCAATCTATTTACCGAGGTGGACGGCGAGCTAGAAATCATCACCGTTTCCATGAGTGACGACGCCCTGAGCCGAGCCGTTGCCCAGCAGCTACAGTCTACCTTTGGCGAATTTGATGCAATCCACCAGGATGCGATAACCAAGGTTGAGTATGGGGGCGATCGCTATCTCGTTCGAGTCATCCCCTGGCACGACGACAGCGGTCTGGACTGGCTGGTGGTGATGGTCATACCAGAATCCGAGTTTATGGAGCAAATTCAGGCCAATACCCGGCTGACTATCTACCTCTGCCTCGTGGCCCTAGCGGCTGCCATCGGTCTGGGGCTAGTGACCTCTCGGTGGATTGCAGCTCCCGTTCTGCGGCTAAACCGGGCCAGTCGGGCGATCGCCCAGGCTGCCGATACTAGCGAAGCCAACTATTACCTCAATCAGCGGGTTGTGGCCCAGGGTATTCGAGAAATTGAAACTCTGGCCGATTCCTTCAACCAGATGGCGGCCAAGCTGCAGGCTTCCTTCCGGGCACTGGAGACCAGCAATTTGGAGCTGGAGCAGCGGGTGACTGACCGCACCGCCGAGTTGACTGAGGCCCTCACAAACCTCCGGCAAGCCCAGGCCCGCCTGATCCATGCAGAAAAAATGTCTGGGCTAGGGCAACTGGTGGCGGGGGTGGCCCACGAAATCAATAACCCCGTGACGTTTATCTACAGTAATTTGGAATATGCCCGCCGCTATGTGGAAGACTTGCTGCGGCTGGTGGAGTTTTGCCAAAACCGGGCCGATTTAGCCAGCTCTGAATTTGACGCGATCGCCAGCGAAGTTGATCTGGAGTTTCTCCGGCAGGATCTGCCGAAGCTGCTCGACTCGATGCAGTCTGGCTCCGATCGCATCCATCACATCGTCAAGTCGCTGCGCACCTTTGCCCAACTGGAGGGATCGCCGCTGAAGGTGGTGGATATTCACGCCGGCATCGACAGCACCCTCATGATGCTGCACAGCCAGCTCAAGACCCAGCGCGCCGCCTCAGAAATCCACGTCCTCAAGGACTACGGTCCCTTGCCCAGGGTCGAGTGCTATGCCGGACAGCTCAACCAGGTCTTCATGCACCTCCTGAACAATGCAATTCAGGCATTTGGGGACTGCAGCCACTGCCAGTGCCCCTGCAACGACCACCCAGACGGACGGCAGATTCACATCCGCACCCAGCTCTCTGAGGATGACCAGGCCATCATCTCCATTGCCGACAATGGTCCCGGCATTTCTGAGGAGGCGCGATCGCACCTGTTTAATCCATTCTTTACCACCCGTCCGGTGGGTCAGGGCCAGGGGCTGGGGCTATCCATCAGCTACCAAATTATCACCGAGCTGCACGGCGGCTCCATTAGCTGCATATCTCAATTGGGCCAGGGCTCCGAGTTTATCCTCAAGATTCCCCTCACCCAGACCTTCGATCCTCCCAGCAGCCATGCCCCTAGCCCTACGGGTGAAGTCACTTAGCGCCGCCTTTGGCAGGGCGATGGGTAAGTACGCCGTAGCGGGGGCTAAACAGGAAGGCCAGGAAAAACAGGCTAAACGCCACCAGCACAATGGCCGGTCCCGATGGCAGGTTGATGAAGTAGCTCAGATACATGCCGCTGACGCTGGCAAAGACGCCGATGCCCGACCCCAAGAGCATGACATGGTGCAGCCGAGACACCAGCAGGTAGGCGGTAGCGCTGGGAGTAATCAGCAGCGCCAGCACGAGAATTACCCCCACGGACTTGAGGCTGGCCACCACCGTCAGAGCAATGAGCACCATCAGACCGGAACTCAGCAGGTTAGTGGGCAGACCGGCAGCCTGGGCACCGAGGGGGTCAAAGCTGTAGAACAGCAATTCTTTGTAGAGCATCACCACCCCCAGCAGCACCAGCACGGCGATGATGGCGGTATCCCGCACTTCTCCCGCCGTCACGCCAAGGATGTTGCCAAATAAAAAGTGGTTGAGATCAATCTTGTTGTCCCGCTGGATGGCGGTGATCAGGGTGATCCCCAAGGCGAAGAAGGCTGAGAATACAATGCCCATCGCCGCATCTTCCTTGATGGGCGATCGCCGATGAATCCAGCTAATCAGCACGGTACTCACGACCCCAGCGATAAACGCGCCGACGTAGATATTGATTCCCAGCAAAAAGGCGATCGCCAGCCCCGGCAGCAGGGAGTGGCTGATGGCGTCCCCCAACAGGGCAAGGCGCTGCACCATCAAATAGCTGCCCACCACGGAGCAGATGATGCCCACGGTGACGGCCACCAGGAGCGATCGCTGCATAAAGCTGTACTGAAGCGGGTCGAGCAGGAGATCCAGCATGGCGACTAGGCGGCTTGGTGGGCAAAGAAGTTGACGTGGCTGCCGTAGGCGCGGGCCATGGCGGCGGGAGTGAGCACCTGGTCGCGGGGTCCGGCGGCAATCAGCTCCCGGTTCAGCAGGATCAGGCGATCGAAGTGGGTGATAGATTCCCCCAGGTCGTGGTTGACCACCATGACGATTTTGCCCGCGGCGGCCAGCTCGTGAAAAATTTGGAACAGCACCTCTTCCGTGGTCTGGTCGATGCCGCTTAAGGGTTCGTCCAAGAAGAACATATCCGCCTCCTGGGCCAGGGAGCGAGCCAGAAACACCCGCTGCTGCTGGCCGCCTGAGAGGTCACCAATGGGGCGATCGCGATAGGCCGCCATGCCCACCCGCTCCAGAGCCGCCGCCGCCAGCCGCCGACTCACCACGGACAGCCGACTAAACAGCCCTGCCTTCTTCACCCGGCCCATCAGCACTACGTCCCACACCGTCGCCGGAAAAGTCCAGTCAATCTGCGATCGCTGCGGCACATAGGCAATCCGCTCCAGCTGATCCGCCAAGGGACGTTTGGCCAGAGTCACCGTGCCCGTAGTGGGAGGCACCAGCCCCAGCATGGCCATCATCAGGGTACTCTTGCCCGCCCCATTGGGACCAAAGATGCCCACCAGATGTCCTGGCTCCACCGTCAGCGAGATGTTGCGCAGGGCGGCGATGGTGCGGTAGTGGACGCTGAGGTGGTTGACCTGAATGGCACCGTCCA
>JBHJGR010000008.1:0-19615 GCA_050331615.1 Elainellaceae cyanobacterium | reverse complement strand
AAAGCGTTGATGTGCATAGGTTTTACCTGTTTTTCTGTGCTAGAATCGGGTTTATAGGACGGTTGGACTGCCGTTTTCTGGCTGTGGAGGCTTAGGGGATACCCTGCCTGTGATGCAGCAACTCTCAATCGTGAGGTTGGGAAGCTTCTGCTATACCGTTAGCGGGAGAGGATGTCACTAATCCGGTCATTCTGTCCCTGTTTAGCCTGGTGGCGATTTGGCTGCTAATTTACGGCTGCCTGATTTTTCCAGACGGGAGAATGCAGTCCCTGCCAGCCTGGGCTTTTATGGCGGGAGCGATCGCTACCGGCGTCATTGGCCTCATTCCCTACCTGGCCCTACGTCAACCCAACCAGGAGTTTGCAGGCGAGAAGGATGGCTGGATTGCCGTCTTCGATGCGCGGACTACCGGCGTAATCCTAACCATCAGCACGGGGATCCTGATTCTGTTTGCGATTTTCTGGGGGGACTGGGGCAGCTTTGCCCAGGAGTTTTTGACGAATAAATTTGTTCACGGCATGACCCTGACATTTGGTCTATTCTGCGTACTGTTTCCCTACCCGACCCTGCTGCAGGATGACATGGTGCGGCGCGGTCTGATGCCAGATTCCCAACTGTTTCAGCTTGCGGCCTGGGTTCCCCTGTTTGGTCCCCTTGCTTACCTGTGCTTACGTCCTCCCTTGCTGGCGACTCGGTTCCGCAATCCCTAAGCCGGCAATCGATTTCAGCCAGGCGTACCAGTCCGACAGTCCTTCGCCGGAGACGGCAGACACCTGAAAAATTCTCAGGTCCGGATTGACCTGACGGGCGTAGTCGAGGCAGCGATCGACGTCAAAGCTCACGTAGGGCAGCAGATCGATCTTCGTCAGCACCATCACCTGGCTGGCGCGGAACATGTGGGGATACTTGATGGGCTTATCTTCGCCCTCGGTCACGGAGAGCATCACCACCTTCGCCTTTTCCCCCAGATCAAACAGGGCAGGACAAACCAGATTACCCACGTTCTCGATCAGAACCAGGGAATGGGCGGGTGGGTTGAGCGCCTCCAGCCCACGTTCTACCATCACCGCCTCCAAATGACAGCCAGTGCCCGTGTTCACCTGAATTGCCGGGCAGCCCGTGGCAGCAATCCGTTCCGCATCCTGGGCAGTTTCCTGGTCCCCTTCAATCACGGCAATGGAAACTTCTGCCTGGAGATCTTGAATCGTTTTCACCAGCAGGGTAGTCTTCCCAGCTCCCGGCGAGCTAACCAGGTTGAGGGCCGTAACCTCTCGCCCCTTCAGCCAGCCCCGGTTCTGGGCGGCAATCAGGTCATTTTTAGCGAGGAGGTTCTGCTCCAGGGTGAGGGTCGTGCTGGGGGCGTGGGTGTGAGTCATAACGGTGCCGTCTGCCAAAACATGGGTGTGGGTGTGGGGTCCCCCCGCCTGCGAGTGGTGTTCGGGAGGCTGCTGATCCGGGCGAGTATAGGTGACTTGGGCTTCATCGGAGCAGCCGCAGGTTACGCACATAGCATTTCTGTCTCCAATTCTTTAATCATCAGTGCTTCCCCCTGAATGATGTCCAGGCGGGTGCTGCCGCAGTCACACACGCCGAAGGGCTGGCTGAGGGGCATCCGGTGACCGCATGCTCGACACTGGCCGATGCCGGGCTTCTCTAAAATTTCCAGGGCAGCCCCCTCCAGCACCGTGCCCTGGGCACAGACATCAAAGCAAAAGCGAATAGCGTCAGGCATGATAGCCGTGAGCTGGCCAATCTCCAGGGAGATGCGCGTTACTCGGGCTCCCTGGGCATGGTCGCTGGCGATCGCCACAATGTTTTGCGTGATTCCAAATTCATGCATTAGCAAATCCTCGGTAGCTGGTCGCCCACCAGTCGGTCCACGATGCGTTCAGTGCCGAAGGCGGTTTTCAGGGAAACCCGCTGGCCAGCGGTGACCTGGCCGATGATGCGGCTGTAGGTGCCAATGGGGTGCGATCGCATCGCCGCCAGCACTGCCTCGGCGCGATCGGGCGGCACCACCACTACCAGTTTCCCTTCGTTGGCAAGATAGAGCGGGTCCAAGCCGAGCAATTCGCACAGGCCGACCACCGCCCCATCGGCGGGAATCTGGTCTTCCTGGATCTGAATGCCAACCTGGGCGCTATCGACAAATTCGTTCAGCACGGTCGCTAGTCCGCCGCGGGTGGCATCCCGCATAGCCCGCACGTCAGGACAGACCGAAACGATGGCGTCAACCAGGCCATTGAGCGGCTGGCAGTCGCTCTGCAAATCCGTTTCCAAAGACAGCTCGCCCCGAGCCACCAGAATGGTCGCCCCGTGGTTGCCAATCGGCCCATTCACCAGCACCACATCCCCCGGCTGGAGCTGGGCTGCCGCTGGGGTGATGCCCGTGCGCATAACGCCGATGCCCGCCGTATTGATGAACAGCTTATCCACGCTGCCCCGAGGCACCACCTTCGTATCGCCAGTAACGATGGCGACGCCTGCCTGCTTAGCTGCTGTAGCCATACTGTCCACCACCCGACGCAGGGTGGTCATGGGCAGACCCTCCTCCAGGATCAGGGCGCAGGTGAGGTAGCGGGGAATTGCGCCGCTCACGGCCAGATCGTTGACCGTACCGTTAACCGCCAGCGCGCCGATGTCGCTACCCGGAAAGAATAGCGGATCGACCACGTAGGAGTCGGTAGTAAACGCGAGGCGATCGCCCAAAGCCATCAGCTCATCGAAGGGAATGCGGGCCTGGTCCTCCAGCGAGGTGGGTACAGCGCCTTGAAACCGACTGACAAACAGGGCCTCGATTAGCTCCTGCATGGCTCTCCCACCGCTGCCGTGGGCTAGAGTCACAGTTTTGTCCTGCAAGCGCGGCGGATCAGGAGAGGTCGGTCTGGGAAAAGAAACGGCCATAGCTAAGCTCATCTAGGTAGGGAGTGGAAGTTTCTAGTAGAGGGCAGGTTGAGGGGCAGCAGATTGAGCGTTGCTGAGGGAGCGCCCGTATTTGTAGTAGGCAGCACAGGCCCCTTCGGAGGACACCATGCAGGCTCCAATCGGGTGCTCAGGGGTACAGGCGGTGCCAAAAATCCGACACTCCCAGGGTTTCTTAACGCCTTTGAGGATTTCGCCACAGGCGCAGGCTTTGTGGTCGGCCACCCGCTGATGGGGCAGGGTGAACTTGACCTCGGCATCAAAGCGGGCATAGTCGGGATGCATCTTGAAGGCCGAGGCGGCGATGTCTCCCAGCCCCCGCCACTCAAACTGGTCCCGCACCGCAAAGACTTTTGCCATAGCGGCGATCGCCACCGCATTTCCCTCCGCCTGCACGAGTCGGGTGTACTGGTTTTCCACGACGCAGCGACCTGCCGCGAGCTGACGCAGCACCATCCACAGGGACTGCAAAATATCCAGCGGCTCAAAGCCCGAAATGACGATGGGCTTCTGATAGCGCTCGGTAATCACCCGATAGGGACTGGCCCCGATGACCATGCTGACATGGCCAGGGCCAATGAACCCATCGAGCTGGAGATCAGGATTGCTCAACAGGGCTTCCAGGGCGGGGACCACCAGCACATGGTTGCAGAACAGACTGAAGTTCTCAATGCCCTGCCGTTCGGCCTGGAGCACTGTCAGGGCGGTACTGGGAGCAGTCGTTTCAAAGCCAATGGCGAAGAACACCACCTGCCGGTCGGGGTGCTTTTGGGCGATCGCCAGCGCATCTAGGGGAGAATAAACCATGCGGATATCAGCCCCCCCTGCCTTGGCCTGCAGCAAACTCTGCCGCGAGCCAGGCACGCGCATAACGTCGCCAAAGGTGGTGAGCATCACGTCAGGGTATTGAGCCAGGGCGATCGCGTCATCGAGCTGGCCTTTGGGCATAATGCACACTGGACAACCGGGACCGTGAATCAGCTCTACCGTGGGCGGCAGCAGGGCTTCCAGGCCGTACTTGAAGATGGCGTGGGTATGTCCGCCGCACACCTCCATGATTTTGATGGGACCAGGGCGCGACTGAGTGAGGCGATCGCCCAGCGCTTTAATTTCCCGCAGCAGCCCCTGCGCCTTTTGAGGATCGCGAAATTCTCGAACATACTTCATTTGCAGGTTTCCTCACAAATTTCCTCAAGAACTCCCTCAACGTCGTGGTTTAAGATACCCAACCGATGAAAAGAGTAAACGGAATGCCTACTGTTGACCAATTGAAGAGTCTATCGTCTCGGGAACCGCCGCGATTTCCGCCAGCAGCTCCAGGGTGAGTCGGGCCTCTTCGGGGTCCAGGCGGCTCATGGCAAACCCCACATGCACCAGCACCCAGTCCCCAAGGCAGGCCCCGACCGGATGGACCTCATCCACAATGCAGGCAATATTCACCGGTCGCCGCACCCCACCCACGTCTACGATCGCCAGCATCCGTTCAGCGTCACTAATCTCTAGAATCTGTCCTGGAATGCCTAAACACATGGGCTTAAACTCCTTCTTTAAACGGTTGAACATAAGAGCTTACAAAGTCAGGCGGGCAGCGGCGATCGCCACCTGCCCCAGGGACAGCCCACCATCATTTGGCGGCACGTCGTGGGGTGTCAGCACAGTCAGGCCCTGCTGCCGCAACTGCTCAGAAACGGCAACGAGCAGCACCTGGTTTTGGAACACCCCACCCGAGAGCACCACCTGTTCAAGGCGATCGCGTTCCGCCAGATCAACCGCGAGTTGGGCAATGGCAGCCGCTAGCCCCCAGTGAAAGCGAGCGGCGATGACGGGGCGATCGGTCCCTTGCTGGAGGTCCCGCAGCAGGGCGGGCCACAGGGGAGCTGCCGAGAGGATCGGCGTTTGGTTCGATTGGGCGATCGCCAGGGGATAGGGTTTGTCCGTCGGAGTATCTGGCTGGATCAGGGCCTCCAGCTCAATCGCCCCCTGGCCCTCATAGCTGGCCGACTCCCGACAGCAGCCCACCGCCGCCGCTACGGCATCAAACAGCCGCCCCGCCGAGGATGCCAGGGGGGAGCCCATGCGGGTCGCCAGCATCTGGTCCAGAATCGGGCGGGGTTTGGTCGCCAGAAACTGCACCAGCTCCAGGTCGCCAAACCTGTCGGTCAATGCCTCCCACCCGAGGGCCGCTATCAGTTGGGCGTAGGTGTTGCGCCAGGGCTGCCGCACGGCTTGCGCCCCGCCTAGCATCGCCATCGGCTCCAAATGGGCCAGCCGCTGAAAGTCCCGATAGTTGGCCAGCAAAAATTCGCCGCCCCACAAAGTGCCGTCTGCGCCATAGCCCAGTCCATCCAGGGCGATGCCGAGCACCGGCGGACTGTCGATGGGCAGGCCGTGTTCAGCCATGCAGGCGGCGATATGGGCATGGTGATGCTGAATGGCGCAGAGCGGCAGATTCTGCGTCTGGGCAAGCTGGCGGGCGAGCTGAGTCGAGAGGTAGCCGGGATGGAGGTCAGCGGCGATCGCCCCCAGTGAACCATCTCCGTCTGCCACCCCCTGAGCATACATTTGCTGGTACAGCTTCAGAGTGTCCTGATAGGCGGTAAAAGCCGCCGCGTTCTCCAGATCTCCCAAATGCTGAGACAGGATGGCCTCTCCGGCGCGGGCCAGGCAGAAAGTACTTTTGAGTTCGCCCCCCATCGCCAGGATGGGCGGGGCATGGTCGAATCCAGTGGGTAGGCGCATTGGTGCGGGCGCATAGCCCCTGGCCCGCCGCAGCGTCTGCCGCTGACCGGCCACCACCCGCACCACGGAGTCGTCTACCCGGTTGACAATCGCCCGGTTGTGCAGCAGGAAGTGGGTAGCGATCTGGCCCAGCTTTTCCTTTGCCGTCTGATTATCAATGCACTGCGGCTCATCCGATACGTTGCCGCTGGTCAGCACGATGGGCCGGTCCATGCGCTGTAGCAGCAGGTGATGCAGCGGCGTGTTGGGCAACATCACGCCCAGAGTCGGCAGATGGGGGGCGACAGACGGGGCGATCGCCGACCAAGCAGGGGAGAGACCCGAGCCTTCCCCACTTACCGCTAGATCCACTGACGACCTTCGCCTCAACAGCACAATGGGCGCAGCGGCGCTCTCCAGTAGCGCTCGTTCTGCCTCGTTCACTTCGCAGTAGGGGGCGATCGCCACGAGGTCACGTATCATCAGGGCAAAGGGCTTATGGTATCGCCGTTTGCCCTGACGGAGCCGACTGACGGCAGCTTCATTGGTTGCATCGCAGGCGAGGTGAATGCCGCCCAGGCCCTTAACGGCGACAATTTCGCCCCACCGCAGCAGCGTGCAGGCGGCATCTATGGCGTCAGGCGTGGTATCAAGCGTGGGGAACGGTTCAGCGGCAACTGGATCACCAGCGGCGCTCTCGAGCCAGGCTTTGGGACCACAGTAGTGGCAGGCAATAGGCTGGGCGTGGAACCGGCGATTGAGCGGATTGTCGTACTCCTGCTGACAGGCCGGACACATGGGAAAGCTGGCCATGCTGGTGTTGCCCCGGTCGTAGGGGATGGCGCGGACAATGCTCAACCGGGGACCGCAGTGGGTGCAGTTAGTGAAGGGATAGCGGTAGAAGCGGCTAGAGGGATTCAGGCTGTCGGCCAGACACTGGGGACAGGTGGCTGCATCTGGGGCAATTTGGGTCTGGCTGTGCCCAGAACGGCTGGGAGTGATTTCAAATGCGGTCTGGGGAATAGCGATCGGGGCGATCGCCTCCTGCTGCACCGATGCAATCCTTGCCAGGGGCGGCACATGGGACCCTAGCTGAGCTACAAACTGAGCCACCTGCTCAGCGGCTCCAGCCACTCGAATCATTACTCCGGCGGCATCGTTGTAGACCTCACCCCGCAGGCCGTAGGCGATCGCCAGCTGGTAGACCATGGGCCGAAAGCCCACCCCCTGAACCGTACCCTTTACGCGGATTGCGGCAGCGGTTTCAGAGGCCGACGACGAAGCAGGGAATGGTTGGGGAAGGGGATGGACCACCATAAAACAGCTGGTTCGGGAAACGAGGTTCCGAGGATAAACCCGGGCCTTTGCAGTATAGCGATTCAGGCATTCTACTCCCCGCAGTGCTCTGCTTTTCTTAACCTGGCGATCGCCCAGGGGAAGGCACATCTCCGTGATTCTCAGGAGAACCTTAAGAAAGCTGGAGAGATGCCCAGGAAATTCTCAGCGAATCCTCACTAGCTTCTTTAAAGAAGCTTGGAACAATGGTGATGCTGCGATCGCTGCCCCTGCTCGCAGTCTATCCAAATTTCTCAGGGTCATCTCTCCCAAGACTTATCCTGGAGAAACTAGTCTGGAATCTGAGGGGACTTGTGCGTAGCCAATTGTATCCCTCGCCATCATCCCTGTTCGTGCGCCTGGAGATATCGCCGTGTTTCTCAAAGATCTCAAACTCGCCCAAAAGTTTACGCTGCTGCTCCTGTCCGTTTTCTTTATCGGCATTGTGGTCAGTGGGGTTGCCCTGGCCGCCATTCTGGATTACAACGCCCAGAACACCGTTGCCACCAAAGCCCTCATGCTCATGGAAACCATGAACTCGGTGCGCCACTACACCGACAGCCAGATTCAGCCAGAGCTGGTGGATCGGCTTGACGCCGAGTTTCTGCCCGAAACCGTTCCGGCCTACTCAGCGCGGGAAGTATTTGAGCACCTGCGGACCAATCGCACCTACAGCGAATTCTTCTACAAAGAGGCCGCCCTCAATCCCACCAATCTGCGGGACAAGGCAGACGACTTTGAAGCCGCCGTGATTGAACGCTTTCAGCAGTCTCCCAACCTGGGTGAGCTGAGCAACTTTCGCTCTACCCCCGGTGGAGATTTGTTCTACATCGCCCGCCCCATTAAGATTACCGAGCAGAGCTGCCTGGAGTGCCACGGTACCCCCGCCGATGCCCCCGCCAGCATGATTTCCTTCTACGGCGACGCCAACGGCTTCGGCTGGGAGCTGAATGAAATTATTGGTGCCCAGATGATTTCTGTTCCCGCTAGCCAGGTGCGGCAAAACGCGCGACAGTCGTTCGTGCTGATTATGGGCATCGTCACCATTGCCTTTGCTAGCGCCGTAGTGCTGGTGAACTTCTGGCTCAAGCGCTTCGTCATTCGCCCCATCAACCGCATGGTACTGGTGGCCGAAGCCGTCAGCACAGGCGACATGCAGGCGGAGTTTGACGTGAAATCGAAGGACGAGGTGGGACGGCTGGCAGAAGCCTTCCAGCGGATGAAGATGAGCTTGTCGGTAGCCATGCGGCGGCTGGAGCGCTACCGAGTGGGGCGTCGAGATCAGGAGCAGATCTAGGCTAGTCCCAGCAGCAGGGTTAGCGGTGCCAAATGCGCTGGCGAAACTGCTCCGCGAGCTGGGTGTCGGGAATTTCGGTGGCGATCGCCTCCACCAGTTGCGTTTGAGTCAGGGTGGGATCGTCTATCAGCAGGTCATCAATCAAAAAGCTCGCCATTGGCCCGATGATCTGAACCAGCTCCCGCCGGCAGCGGTCAACAAAGGCTGGCGCAATGGTAGGTTCTGCCGCGCTGCTGCCATTGTCCGAGACTTTAACTGGGTCAGGGTCGTCCAGCGGGGGCACGGAAGGGCGATCCACTGAAGTGGGGGGATCGGTGGCGATCGCAGACAGCGCGGGACCGGCTTGAGGCAGCGCGGGCGATCGCGACACCAGAGGCTGGAGGTCAGTAAGAATGTCTTCGGCAAACTGGTAGCGCTCGCGGGGACGAGTCACCGTCATTTTGGTGAGAACAGCGGTTAGGTCATCGCTCACGTCGGTATAGGTGCGCCAGGCGGCGGGGTCAACTTCCACGTCCATCAGCCAGCGCGGGTCCTGCCCGGTGAGCAGCACGATGGCCGTCACCCCCAGGGCATAAAAGTCGCTGCAGGGATAACAATCTCCCAGCCGTATTTGCTCTGGCGGTGAATATCCTGGTTTACCCACCAGGGTAGCCTTTGGCGGAGAAATGAAGCTGCTCTGCTGCCCCGAGAGAATCTGGCTGACGACTTCCTTCACCACGCCAAAATCAATAAGAATGGGCTTCTGCTTGGCGGTAGAGTGCATGATGTTGCCGGGGGAGATGTCGCGATGCACGAGCCCCAGGTTGTGCAGGTAGCCCAGCACCGGCAGCAAATCCAGCAGCCACCGCAACACCTCAGCTTCGGTAAACGTCTGGCCCTGATGTTGGCGATCGCGCAGCAAATCCAAATAGGACTGCCCCTCGATGTACTCCTGCACAATAAACAGATGTTCCTCGTGGGTAAACCAGGCCAGGAACTTAGGAATCTGGGGATGGTCGATCTGGTAGAGCACTTTGGCTTCCCGCTGGAACAGCTCCCGCGCCTTCCGGAGGGAGGCCCGGGACGTGGTGTTGGGCGAGAACCGCTTGAGGACGCAGGGTTCCTCGAAGCGGTGGGCATCGGTAGCCAAATAGGTCTGCCCAAAACCACCCCGCCCCAGCACCCGGCGAATGCGATAGCGCTGATTAATCAAATTAGGCTCTACGGCCTGCTGGGGCGGCGATGCTTCCAGCGGGGGAGACGTTACCTCACTGATGGGCTCCGTACTGATGGGCTCCGTGATGACTGACGCTAGGGGTGGGGGCGATCGCCGTTCCGCCCTAGCCCATTGCAGTGAGACGGCAGGATTTTGGAACACCACCGGCAGCCATCCCCCACAGGGAAACTTAGACCCTCGCAGGGCTTCCCGCGCCTGCCGCACCGCAGTGTAGAAGGGTTCTCCCTGGGCAGAGGCACGCAGCAAAGCCTTGAAGAATAGATAGGCCACCCGATCGGGGACGGGTTCCCGCAGGGTAATGAGCCGGGGTAGGCCGATGGTCCCCAGACTGCGCGCCAGCCCCTGCCCGTCGCAGGAGTTCAATACTGCAGCCTGTAGTCCCCGCTGCATCAGGTCTGCCAGCAGCGCTCGCAGCGTTTCAATCGTAAGGCTTGCCGTCGGATTCACGTAGATACGGCCCGTCTCCTGCGCTCCGCTAGGACGAATCCCCGTGAATAGCAGCAAGTCCCAGGAATCTGCTTGCGCAGCAGCATTCAAGTCCGTTTGATCGGGCTCCACCAGCAGCTGCACGTCGGCATGGGGCAGTTGCTGCAGCAAACCCCGATCCCGCTGGACGTCAATCTCCTCACCATTGCTGACCACCACCAGCACCCGCAAGCCCTCACCCCCAGCCCCAACTGGCATCGTCGGCATCAGGGAAACCGGCGTGGTAAAGCTCAGGGCAATTTCTAAATGGGAGCAGCGATCGCACACTTCCCACAGGGACCAGGGGAGCCGCCGCAGCCAGGTATTATCCGTATCCAGCAGGAGACAGGCATGTTGATGAGGAGCGATCGCCCCTGCCAGCGTCTCCCGAATGGGGTCAAACGACGCTGCCTGGAGCCAGGCGTTGAGCCCATCGCCCAACTGCTGCGCCAGGGAGAGGCAGGTTTTTAGGGCCTTCAGGTCGCGCTGCTGCGGATCGGAAAGAATATTCGACGACGTTAGCCCTGCCCGCCAATAGGCAGCGGCCCAGTCAGCATAGAGCTGGTAGAGCTCGGGGCGGACCGGCAGCACCCCGCCTGCCGCCACCTGCAGCGGTCCACCCGCTACCCCCAACCGCAGCGATGCTGGAAACCCCTGACGGAGGTCGCTCTGCCCCAGGGTGAGAACAGCCGTGGTATCGGTGGAGGCTCCACTCATGACCGTTACCCGCTGACGGAGCGCATGGTCTGCCGAAATTCTTGGGCCTTGGCCCCGTCGGGAATTTCTGCCGCGATCGCCTGGACGAGCTGCTCCGGCGTTGCGGGAGACTCTGCCAGAATCTCATCCATAATGAGCGATGCGATCGGGCCGATGCAGCGGGCCAGTTCGCTGCGGCAGCGGGCCAGGAACTCTGGAGAAATGGAGGCGGCGGGTTCTGGAGCAGGTTTCGATTGGGGCGGCGGCGTTGTGCGCGATCGCTCCCGCACGGCTTTGACAAACTGCTGGGCCTGCTGAGGATTGGTGATTTCGGCTGCCAAACGCTCGACCCACTGCTGGGGCGTCACCTGGGGTGACTTGGCCAAAACTTCGGCGATGACATAGTCAGCAATCGGCCCGAGCCAGCGCGTCAGTTCCTGCTTGCTAATAGCCAGAAGCTGGGGACTGAGGCCGGGAGATGCTTGGGAAGGGGGGGGCGAGACGGGCCGCGGGGGAGGCGCAGTCACCCGTTGCTCGGCGTTAGACGTAGCAACCCTCGGACTCACAGGAGCGGCTGAGCGGGTCGCTGCCAAGTCTCGCATCACCTCGGAAGCGGTCTGGTAGCGATCGCGCGGTCGCTCGGCCAGCATGCGGTTGAGAATCTGAGTGAGGCGATCGCCCACAGTCGTATGGGATTGCCACTGCCACTCCAGCGACCCCTGATTCATCAGCAGGCTCGGCTCCTGACCCGTCAGCAGCACTACCGCCGTCACCCCCAGCGCATAGAGGTCGCTACACGGGAAGCACTGACCCATGCGGATTTGCTCGGTGGGGGCGTAGCCTAGCTTGCCCACAAAGGAGTGGGGTGAAACCCGGCCCGCCTGGGCAGGATTAGACGGGGGCCGGGTCCACAGCTCGCTCACGGTTTGCTTGACTAGCCCAAAGTCAATCAGCATGGGCTTGCTGCCGTCATGGGGCAGCATGATGTTGTCGGGGGAAATGTCGCGGTGGACAATACCCGCTCCATGCAGATAGTCCAGCACGTCAAGCAGGTCGGTCAGCCACTGGATAATTTCGGCTTCGCTGAAGAGGGTTTGCTGCTGCTGCCGCTCCTGCAGCAGTTGGGAGTAGGTTTTCCCGTCTACATAGTCCTGCACGATGAACAATCGATCGTTCTGAGTAAACCAGGCTAGGAACTTAGGAATTTGAGGATGGTCAATCTGATACAGAGCCCGCGCCTCCCGCTCGAAGAGACTGCGAGACTTTTCCACCACATATTCGGACTGGTTGAGGGGCAGAAACTCCTTGAGGACGCAGCGATCGTCAAAGCGGTGGGTATCCCGCGCCAAATAAGTGCGGCCAAACCCCCCCTGGCCCAAGACCTTGTCGATGCGGTAGCGATGATGGATGAGGTTGCCGGTTGCCACTTCCTCGCTGCTGGTTGCGACCCACCGACCCGTTTCTGGAAATCTAAGGGCAGGAGGAGACGTGGCAGGAGCAGCAGGCTCGGCGGCGATCGCAGCCGACTGAGCCCTTGAGGGAGTGGGGGAAATGTGATAAGCAGGAACCGCTTCCTGAATATTTTTCAGACTGAGGGGTCCGAGGTAGATGGCGTTGAGAGCCAGCCGCGACTTGACAACGTCATACACGGTCTGGGAAATACAGATGCCCCCTGGTTCTGCCTCGGTTTGCAGGCGGGCAGCAATGTTAACGCCATTGCCCATCACGTCAGAGTCGCTAAAGAAAACGTCCCCCAGGTGAATGCCAATGCGGTGGATGAGAATATCTTGAGGCGCGGCTTGACAGGCGCGATCGCCCATCATTTGCTGAATGGCGATCGCACAGCTCACTGCCTGGGCCGCACTGGCGAAATACATCAGTAGGCCGTCCCCCGTGGACTTCAGCACGTTTCCCTCATGCTGGCGGCAGCAGCCGTCCATCAACTGGAGGTCACGGTGAATCAGGTGGAGCGTGTGCTCTTCGTCCTCAGACATACGAGCGCTAAAGCCCACCACGTCGGTGACCACAATGGCCGCCAGCGCACGATGCCCACGAATGGGGGAGGAAGGGTCACTCTGCATGGAAATCCAAACCCATCAAAGGCTAAATACCTAAAACAAAGGCCACCGGAAGCACACCTGCCTGGAATGACTTCTTCTAGTGTAGGCTAACGACGAAGGGACCTACTCGGCGATTAGCACCGCAGGGGATTGACGCACCCGCTCATCTAGAGGACGCACCTGCTCAATTAGCCGCATCACCTGGTCGTAGGTGGGCACAGGGGCGTTGGGAATATAGCCAGCATCAGCAATGATGTTGGAGGGGGCGTTGCGCATGGCTTCATCAATTAGCCGCTGCTGGTTGCGATCGACCGCTGGGCCGATCAGCACGGCTCCCCGAGGGATGGGCCGACTGGTGTGCACCACCCGAAATCGGACATCCTCAAATTCGTTGCGATACTGCAAAAAGTCTTCCTCAGCCAGCGCACCCGCGTCTACCTCGCCTGCCTGCACCCGCTGCAGAACGGTTCTGGGCGTGGGCGCAAACTGCACCGACTCCAGCGTGATGCCATACAGGTCATATAGAGGCAAGTAATAGCCCGTAGCGGACCCCGGCTCCCCTAGCGCGAGCACGTTCCCGGCCAAATCGTCCAGCGTTTCTAGCGGGCTGTCGTCCCTCACGGCAAGAACCGACCGGGCATTGTTGGCACCCTGGAGTGGAAAGATGGGGAGGTACTGAGCATCCTGAATCGCGATCGCCGCCAACCCCGGTGGGGCAAACACTAGGGACCACGCCTGACTGCGAATGCGTTCAAGCGCCTGCAGCTCATTGTAGGCAGGTTCCAGCTCAATCAGCGTGCGGGTTTGCTCCGCCAGATAATCCTTAAACGGCTGATATTGCTCCATTGACTGCGTCCCCGTGTCATAGCTAACGACGCCCACCGTCAGCTTCTGGATGGGAGCGGGGTCGGAAGGCGTGCAGCTCACTGTCAGCGTAACGAACAGCGAGGCGATCGCCAAAAGGAGGATGGGCAGGCGAAAAAATCGAGACATGATGGTGAGGAGAGTGCTGATGGCTCCAGGCAGTTAGCAAGGCTGAGAATCCTCAGCAAATTGTTAAGAAATGTATCATAAAGGGGGAGGCATCACGCCTTGCAGACTATTGGCCTACAGACATGACTCAACGTATTCTCATCTGGTTTCGCAACGATTTGCGACTCCATGATCATGAACCCCTATATCGTGCCCTCAAACAGGGGGCGCAGGTGATTCCAGTTTACTGCTTCGACCCGCGCCAGTTCGCCACCACTTCGTTCGGCTTTCCTAAGACGGGAGCGTTTCGGGCGCAGTTTCTTCTGGAGAGCGTTGCGGATTTGCGGCGATCGCTCCAAAACCTGGGCAGCGACCTGGTCATTCGCCGGGGCAAGCCCGAAGCCGAAATCCCTGCCCTGGTGCGCGAGCTAGACATTACCGCCGTCTATTTCCACACTGAAGTCACTTCCGAAGAAAAAGCAGTCGATGAAGCGCTTGGCCGTGCTCTAGCGGATCAGGAAGTAAACATCCGCTCTTTCTGGGGTGCGACTCTCTATCATCCCGATGACCTGCCGTTCGATATCGCGCAACTTCCTGACGTATTTACCCAGTTCCGTAAGCGGGTGGAGAAGCAGTCGAGCGTTAATCCCACAGTGCCTGCACCGAATCGATTGCGATCGCTCCCAGACGTCGAAACCGGCGATATTCCCAGCCTGGCGGATTTGGGGCTGGAGCTACCCCAGGGTGACGACCGGGCAGTGCTGCGGTTTGAGGGGGGCGAAACCGTCGGTCAGGCGCGGCTCGACGACTACTTCTGGAAGCAGGACTGCCTGCGGCGCTACAAAGAAACCCGCAACGGTCTGCTGGGGCCAAATTACTCGTCTAAGTTCTCCCCCTGGCTGGCCCTGGGCTGCCTCTCCCCCCGCTATGTGTTTGAGGAGGTGCAGCGCTACGAAGACCAGCGGGTAGCTAACCAGTCCACCTACTGGCTGGTGTTTGAGCTGCTGTGGCGGGACTACTTTCGGTTTGTGTGCGCCAGGTATGGCGATCGCCTCTTCTACCCCTCCGGTCTGCAGGGCTTAGACATTGAGTGGAAGCAGGACTGGGAGCGGTTCGAGCAGTGGCGCAAGGGGGAAACCGGCTTTCCCTTTGTCGATGCCAACATGCGCGAGCTGGCCCTGACTGGATTCATGTCCAACCGAGGACGGCAGAACGTGGCCAGCTTTTTGACCAAGAACCTGGGCATCGACTGGCGCATGGGGGCGGAGTGGTTTGAGTCCCAATTGGTGGACTACGACGTGTGCAGCAACTATGGCAACTGGAACTACACGGCGGGGGTCGGCAACGATGCCCGGGGCTTTCGCTACTTCTACATCCCCAAGCAGGCAAAGGACTATGACCCCAAAGGTAATTACGTAAAACACTGGATTCCCGAGCTGTCCAAGGTGCCGGCCAACAAAGTCCATCAGCCCTGGACCTTGTCCTCCGAGGAGCAGTCCCGCTATGGGGTGCGCCTCGGGGTGGACTATCCCAACCCAGTGGTAGACCTGGACAAATCCGTCCAAGCAAACGAGAAAATCTACAACGCGGCTCGCACCAGGTCGTAGATTGACGAGATTATCCCCTCTGAAGGAAGACAGCCATGGCGATCGCCTGGGAGAGTGAGGCTGAGAGGGTCTGAGTTCAACTCGCTTGAACCGAGGACCTAACCCATCATTCAGAGGTATCTCATCATGAATACACGCGATCGTGAAATGGAACGCACTACAGAGAGCACCTCGCGGCGATCGCCAGGAGCCGTGATCATGGGCGTTATACTCGTGATCTTGGGCATTGTGGCGATCGCCGAGCCGTTCTTTGCGTCAGTGGTGATTGAGCTATTTTTCGGGTGGCTGCTGATTATCGGCGGATTCATCCAGTTCATCTACGCCTTTCAAAGCCGCCACACGGGCGGAGTGCTGCTGAAAATACTGGTCAGCCTGCTGGCCCTGGGCGCAGGTATTTTCCTGGTGCTCAACCCGCTTCAGGGCGTGGTCTCGCTGACCCTGGTGCTGGGCATCTACTTCTTTGTGGACGGCGTTCTGCGGGTAATTGCCGCCTTCCAAACCAAGCCCGCTCCCCGCTGGGGCTGGATGCTCTTCAGCGGCGTTGTGACGATTATCCTGGGCATCCTGATCTGGTCCCAATGGCCTTTCAACGCGGGCTGGGTCATTGGCCTACTGGTGGGCATTGGCCTGATTATTAACGGCCTGACGATTGCAGCGGTGGGGCTGGCTCCCCAAAAACTGACGCGTTAAGGGCCTAATTTAGCGCTGAAGATTAGCGAGTCGATTCCTATTGGAGGGCTGATAGATCATCAACCATCTTGATCCGCCCCCGCCTGACGGACCACAGGATGCGGTCAATTGCCTCGCGCTCTTCCTGGCTCAGGTTGCTGTTTAAGATGGCCGCCATTAACCCATATCGATCTGCCAAGGTGATCTGATTGGTTTGAACGACGTGCGCTGTCATGTCCGCAATGGCGCATGGCAGTAGGGATATGTCAACCAACATTCTTCGAAAAGGGTTAAAAGACATGAGGCAATCCCGCTTAAGCAAGGTGGTCGTCTATGCAATCTCAATAAGTTTCAATTCAGGGTAGGTGACGATTCAGGATCTCCATAGTACCCAGTATGGCTGGACGAACGCACAAGGAAGGTGATCGTATCTCGATACTTTTCGTGATCCTGGTGTGGAGGGCCTTGTGACCGATCCCCATCCAAATAGTGATCGAGTGGCAGGCTAGGGGTGATCAGCGTCACTGACGCTAGGTCGGCATGAAAAAGCCTATCTCATGGTTCCCTAGCGTCCTATAGTAGAGGTGCTGCGCAGTTGTCTCGGACCCTCAACACCGTGAAACGAATTACCCTCCTCGGCTCCACCGGCTCCATTGGGACGCAAACCCTCGACATCGTCACCCAGCATCCCGATCAGTTCTCCGTTGTCGGTCTGGCGGCGCGGCGGAATGTGGGCCTGCTCGCTCAGCAGATCTGCCAGTTTCGCCCCCAGATTGTGGCCATCTGCGACGCCTCCCGGCTGCCTGAACTGAAGGAGGCGATCGCCCACCTATCTCCCCAACCCATCCTGCTAGCGGGGGAATCCGGCGTGGCGGAAGTGGCGGCCTACGGTGATGCAGACACGGTGGTGACAGGCATTGTGGGCTGTGCCGGACTGCTGCCGACCCTGGCGGCCATTAAAGCGGGGAAAAATCTAGCCCTGGCCAACAAGGAAACTTTGATTGCGGGCGGGCCGGTGGTGCTGCCCCTGATCGAGCAGCATGGAGTGAAGCTGCTGCCCGCCGACTCGGAGCATTCGGCCATTTTCCAGTGCCTCCAGGGGGTCCCGACAGGCGGACTGCGACGCATTTGGCTGACGGCGTCCGGGGGAGCCTTCCGCGACTGGCCGGTGGAGAAGCTGAAGCAGGTCACCGTCACCGACGCCCTCAAGCATCCCAACTGGTCGATGGGCAAAAAAATCACCATTGATTCCGCCACTTTAATGAACAAGGGACTGGAGGTGATCGAGGCCCATTTTCTCTTCGGTATGGATTACGACCATATCGACATCGTCATTCATCCCCAGAGCATCATTCACTCCCTGATTGAGCTGCAGGACACCTCAGTGCTGGCCCAGCTCGGCTGGCCCGATATGCGGCTGCCTCTGCTCTATGCCCTGTCCTATCCGGAACGTCTCGCCACCAACTGGGAACCCCTCAACCTGGTGAAAGCAGGCGACCTTACCTTCCGCGAACCCGACCACCACAAATACCCCTGCATGAACCTGGCCTATGCCGCCGGACGGGCGGGCGGCTCCATGCCAGCGGTGCTGAATGCAGCCAATGAGCAGGCCGTGGCCCTATTCATCGACGAAAAAATCCATTTTCTAGATATCCCCAAACTGATTGAGAAGGTGTGCGATCGCCACCAGTCCGACAACCGCCCCGACCCCAACCTGGAAGACATCCTGGAGGCCGATCGCTGGGCACGGGCAGCCGTCCTCGCCGCCTGTGAAGAGATCAGACGGGGCGATCGCGTAATGACCGTCTCCTGACCCACATTCATCTGAGATTCAACCCCGTGCGAGTAATTGGCCTCATCAGCGGCACATCGGCAGACGGCATTGACGCTGCCCTGGTCGATATTACCGGAGAGACGACGGATCTGGCGGTTGACTTACTAGCGGGAATAACGGTGCCCTACCCCAGCGAACTCCAGCAGCGGCTGATCGCCGTTGGCCAGGGGCAGGCCATTTCTATGGCCGAGTTGGCTGAGCTTGACGACGCGATCGCCCAGGGTTTTGCCGAGGTGGCGATCGCCGTCCAAACTGGCTACGCCCCCGCCGAACTCATCGGTTCCCACGGGCAGACCGTCTACCACTGCCCACGCTGCGGTTCGTCTCCCCTGGCCTACAGCCTCCAGTTGGGGCGAGGAGCGCTGATCGCCCATCTCACCCAGCTCCCTACGATCAGCAACTTCCGGGCCGCCGACATTGCTGCTGGTGGAGAAGGGGCACCGCTGGTGTCGGCGGTGGATCAGTGCCTGCTGGCCCACCCCACCCGGTCTCGCGTTGTCCAAAATATTGGTGGTATCAGTAATCTCACCTACCTGCCGCCGCAGGTTCAGCCTCCGTCTACGGTTGGGTCTGCTAAAGCGGGTAAAACCGGCATCATCGGCTGGGATACGGGACCGGGCAATTCTCTGCTCGACCTAGCGGTGCAGCAGGCATCGGCGGGGCAGCGCTCCTACGACCAGGATGGTGAATGGGCCGCCACGGGCACCCCCTGCCTAGAACTGGTGGAGCAGTGGATACAGCATCCCTATTTCCACCAGCCGCCCCCCAAGTCCACCGGGCGCGAGCTGTTTGGTGCAGAATATCTCCAGCAGTGCTGGGCTGATGCCGCTGCCTATGGCCTCGGTACGGCTGACTTTCTGGCAACCCTAACGGAACTGACCGCTGCCTGCATTGCCCACAGTTATCACACTTTTCTGCCATCGCTGCCCGATCAGGTACTGCTGTGCGGCGGCGGCAGCCGTAATCACTATCTGGTAAAACGGCTCCAGCAGCAATTACCCACGACTGAAATCTTCTCGACCGATGCCGCCGGATTGAGCGTAGACTTTAAAGAGGCGATCGCCTTTGGGGTTCTGGCCTACTGGCGCTGGCGCAACCTTCCTGGTAATCTCCCTGACGTAACCGGGGCGGCGGCAGCAGTACCGTTGGGAGAGATCCACCTGCCCGCTGGTGGAAACTTTTCCCCCCTCCGTACCTGAAGGATTATTTAAGGACCGTGACCCACACCTTTTTGCTAGAGTCAGGACGCTGGCTACTACAGGGTAGTTGGCTCGACCGTGACGGGCCGCCCATTCCCGTCAAAGGTAAGCTGCTGGTAGCCTGGAATCGGGACAACTGGTACACCCAAATTACGAAGCTGACGTTCCCTGGTTCCGACCGTTCAGAAATTGCCCTGCAGTATCGGGGGCGGTTTGCCAACAGCGATCGCCGCTATGCCTTTGTGCTCAATCACAGCGACCTGGGCAAAGTCGAGGGCGAAGGGTGGATTGCGCCGGAGACCATCGTGCAGCGCTACTGGGTGTTGGGCGATCGCCAGCGACGTACTGGCTTTGAAACCCTGCACCAAATTGACGAACAGTCCTACTACATGACCAGTAGCATCATGGCGGGGCACTACCTGGCAAGCATTCTGGAGGCCACCGTTGAGCGGGTGGAGCGTCCAGAAGAGTAGGAGTCAGGAGGGGTTGCCGCTTAAAGCGGGACCAAATTAGCGGGGGCGGTGGGGGGGGGGGGGCCCCCAGGGCCCCCGCCAATAATTTTCCATGGGGGCCGGGGGGGCCGCGCAAAATACGGGGGGGTTGGTGGGGGCGGCGGCGGGTGTGG
>JBHJGR010000007.1:0-16600 GCA_050331615.1 Elainellaceae cyanobacterium | reverse complement strand
CGGGAGCGTGGTAGCCCCGTGATTTCAATCCGGGGCGGAAACGCGACTCGTGCGGCTTTAGCTGCAGTTAGCAGTGATGTGGGTCGTTGATGTATGCCTGAATTTTAGCGCTACTAATCTTGCCGCTCGTTTCATAGAAATAGGAACGAGGCCATAGGCTAGGCAGCTTGCACAGATGCGGAAACTCCTGCCTGAGCAATCGGGATGAGCGCCCTTTGAACGCTTTGGCAATTTCGTGAATCGCCACGTCGCTAGAATGCTCAACCAATACGTGAACGTGGTCAGGCGCAATGTCTAGGGCTTTGATGAGCCATTTTTTCTCAGTTGCAACCTGATACAGAATTGCCGCTAGTCGATTTTTAACTTCACCCACCAATACAGCCTTTCGACGCTTGGGAATCCAAACGAGATGGACATGAGCCAAGCCCACAGCATGAGCCGTCCTTCGATACTTGCTAGATGGTTTTCTCATGTTGATATTCTAGCAAATATCAATAAACTACAGTACAATTGTTTCATGGCTAAAACAAAGAAGCTGTGGGGATGCCAGCAAGTTCTATTGCATCCCGATTCAGAACAAAAAGCGGTCTTGGAGTATCTGTGTGGCGAAGCCAATAAGGTTTACAACTGTGCAACCTTTTACGCTCGTCAGGTTTACTTCAAGACGAAGCGGTTTCCAAGCAAGGCTGAGATATGTTCCATCATGCAGTGGAACCGTCACTTTTCTGCAATGTATGTCTCTGCCGCACAGCAGGTTTGCAACGGCGTAGCAGAGGCGTTCAAGAGCTTCGAGAAACTTCTCAAATTATTTTATGCAGGTGAACTAGCGGAACGGCCTAAGCCTCCCAACTATCGGGACAAGGGGTTGTTTCCGGCATCCTATCCGGTTCGATGGTTGAAGCTTACGGATGAAGGTATCCGCATTCCCCTGGGGCTGAAGGTTAAGACGTGGTTTGGCATTGATTCAATTCATGTCCCTATGCCATCCAATCTGGACTGGAGGATGATCAAGGAAGTGCGAATATTGCCTCGCAACGGGTGTTTCTATGCCGAGTTTGTCTACCCAGTTGAACGGTCTGTAGCTGACTTAGATCCCAGTCGAGCACTCGGTATCGACCACGGCATTGATAACTGGCTTACCTGTGTCAGCACCGTAGGAACCAGCTTTATCGTCGATGGTCGGCATCTAAAATCGGTCAATCAGTTCTACAACAAACGAGTCGCAACGCTGAAGGAAGGTCAGCCTCAAGGATACTGGTCTAGGCAGCTTGCCGCCATTACTGAGAAGCGCAATCGGCAGATGCGTGATGCGGTGAACAAAGCCGCTCGGTTGGTCGTCAATCACTGCCTTGAGCACGGCATCGGCACTGTGGTCTTTGGCTGGAACCAGGGGCAAAAGTCTAGCTCCAACATGGGGCGCAAGACGAATCAGTCGTTTGTGCAGATTCCAACGGCACGGCTCAAGAGTCGCATTGAGCAGCTATGTCAGCAGTACGGTATTCAGTTCATTGAAACGGAAGAGAGTTATACGTCTCAGGCGTCGTTTATTGATAATGATTTTCTACCTACCTACGGTGAAAAACCCGATCAGTGGAAGTCATGTGGAAGTCATCCGGTAAACGAGTGAAGCGTGGCCTATTCCGTACTGCAATGAACGGGTATGTAAACGCAGATGCCAATGGCGCTGCCAATGTGATTAGAAAAGTAGCGGGAACTGTCGGTATCAATCTGGCAGAACTCAGTAGGGGCGTTTTGACTGCGCCTGCAAGAGTCCGGCTCTGGGCTGCTTGCGAATCCCCGTGTCTTCAGACCGGGGAGTAGTCAAGGCTGCCCACATCACTTCCCAGGGCAATCATACCCGTTGATACATAGAGAGCCGCCGCCACCTCAAGCTTCAAGACTAGCGTGCCGTGCTGGCGATCGCTTTTTGACTCCTGTGGAGCTAGCCCAGCAGCGCAATCAGGCCCGTCAGCAGGCCGAGAAGGTAAACGGTCGTTATTAAGAAACTATTGGGCTTCTCCCATTAGGGTGAATGCAGCCCAATTTTTGGGTTCTGGATGGGTCTCCATTACGGATAACATTGCCTGGCGCAGAGCTTGAGCTTTATCCAAACTGGGTGGAGGTGAAGACATTGCGCCGGGGTTCAAAGTGGCCAGGGCAGCACTAATGATAGCCGTCACTATCAACCAGCGAAGGTTCCGTAGCCATCTCCATACCCTTCTCGGTCCGCGACGACGTACATGGAACGCCAAGCTTCGTAGCCAAATTTGCTGGAGAACACTTCCAAGCGGGATAAAGTACTATGGGGCACAAAAATGATATGGTCGTCAGGATTGGTGGGCAGCAAGTCCTGGATTGGGGCAATGAGAATCTGGTGAAGCCGCTGTAGCCCGGTATTCGGATTTGAATCTTTTGCGGGATGAGACCGGTCCATCGTCAGCGAGAAGATGGTAGCTGTTTGAGGGGGGTGTTTGACGATGGTAGCGCTGGTTGCGCTAACCAGGTCATCTAGCGAGACCTTGAATTGGCTGAGGTCTACTTGACGGAAAGCAATCTTGCCCGCAGGTGAAACTACCCAAATGTAGAGTCGGTCAGAGGCAGCGACGGAATACTCAACCAGGGTGGCGTCTTGATCGCGAGCTACCTGCTGGATTTCCGTGAGCATGATGGGAGTCGCGACCTGAGCCTCAGCAAGCGATCGCCCTCCAGCAGAAGCCAACCGCTTTGCCAGCAATTCGACAAACGCGCGAGCACGACCCCGTTCAGCAATTTCTAGCGCTTCTATCGCTTTCCCCTGCGCAACTAGAACTTCCTGCAGATTGTAGTAGGGGTTGGTCAGTGTTTCAAACAGAGAAAGCTTATCGGCATCGGATAGAGCAGGACGCAGGGACTCAAATACGTCGATTGCCTGTCGGAGGTATGTTTCTGCCGCAGCCAAACGATTGGCCCGATAAAGCACATACCCAAGATTGTTGAGCGCGATCGCCTCACCCCGACGGTCATCTGTATCCTGGGCAATCCTCAGGGACTGCCTAAAAGAGTCAATCGCTTTGGGGTACGCTTCAAGAGAGCCATAGGCACTTCCCAAATTAATCAAAGAACAGACTTCGCCGCGGCGATCGCCAATGGCCTGAGTCAGGAGTAGCGACTGTTCAGAGTAGTCAATGGCTTTGCGATACCGTCTCAGGGACCAGTTAGCGCTCCCCAGATTGATCAGGGAGTAAGCTTCGCCGCGGCGATTGCCCAGTTCTTGGGAGAGCTGCAGCGATCGCTCCAAATAGTCGATGGCTTTCGCGTACTGTCCGAGCGACTTATGAGCGCTTCCCAAATTGAGCAAAGCATATGCTTCTCCCTGGCGATCGCCAATTTCCTGGGCTAGCTGCCATGACGGCTCAAAGTAGTCAAGCGCTTTCGGGTACCGTCCAAGCGCACCATAGGCACTGCCTAGATTCAGTAAAGCATATACTTCATCCTGGCGATCGCCAATTTCTCTGGCTGCTTCTACTGCCTTTGTGCAGGTTTCTAAAACCTGCTGATAGTCGGCTTGCTCGAAGAGCTGAGAGCACTGCTCTATGAGCTGATCAACTTCGGTTTTCTGGACTTGAATTGGCTGTGTTTGGGCAGCCAGTCTTTTGCTCTGCATCACGGGAAAAAACAAGCATATATCGAGATACACCAGGGTATCAGCCGCGTCCAGTCGTTGCCATACGGTGTTCAGAGAACCAAAACCATCTATAACCCACTGTTCTTGTTGCAGCAGCGCATCGCGGGCGGCTTTGAACTCGGCACGGGGCACTTCGTCGCCACCCGGTTTGTATTTCATCGAATCAAGCGGCACCCAGGGTAGTCCGGTCATCTCCGCCAGGTGTTGGCTGAGGGTAGATTTTCCCCCGCCCGCATTGCCAAAGACAGCCACTTTTTTCTCGCTCCCATCAGCAAGGCAGACGGCAACCCGTCCAGCACCATACGCATCATGAGATAGTCAGGGCAACCCCCCTCCACAAACCCGTATCTGCAACCGCTTTGGCATACTCTGCAAAATCTTTGGGGGGACGACCCAGGGCACGCTGAATGCCGTCAGTGAGGTGGGCGTTGCGGCCATCCAGCACCGTATTGAATAGATAGTCCAACATCCAAACCACTTCCTTGGGCGCACCGGATGCTTTGACGCCAGCCACAAAAGCGTCATGGGGAACGGGGATATACACAATCTCGCGGCCAGTTGCTTTGGACAGTTCGATGGCGATGTCAGCAAAGGTCATCAGGCGAGGACCCGTGACTTCGTACACTTCTCCCGCATGTCCCGGTTCGGTGAGCGCGACGACGGCAACTTCAGCGATGTCGTCTACATCGACAAATGGCTCCGGGATGTCGCCTGCCGGGAGCGTGATTTGTCCGGCTATGACCATATCGAGAAACGCGCCCTCCGAGAAGTTTTGGTTGAACCAGCTAGCCCGGACGATAGTCCATTCCACGCCACTTTCCTGCACAATTCGTTCACAGGCTTGGGCTTCGGCTTCCCCCCGACCCGACAGCAGCACCAGTCGCTTGACGCCGTGACCTTTGGCGCGATCAACCAGGGCCTGAATCGCATCGGTTGCGCCGGGCATGGCCAGGTCTGGCGCGTAGTTGATGTAAACGGCTTCCACATCTTGCAGGCAGGCATCCCAACCCGCTTCATGGTGCCAATCGAACGCTGGAGATGCCGATCGAGAACCGATCCGGGTTGGCACGCCCCTCGCCTCCAGCGCAGCGGCGATGCGGCGGCCCGTCTTGCCAGTGCCACCAAGCACTAGGGTTAGTCCTTTGGAATTTTGGGGTTGAGTGGTGTTCATCGCTTGCTTCCCTTTCATGGGTTAACTGCAAGCCCACTATAAAAAGTCTAACCAGGGTATTTCTTGACGGTTTCTGCCGAAATTTTGACCCAACGCGCCAATGTCAACTCAGTCCGGTTTGGATTGGGGATTGAGGCGAAACGAGCGTGGCGTCTGTCCGGCCCAGCGCTTAAAGGCTCGCGTAAAGGCACTTTGCTCAGAAAAACCCGTCATGAACGCCACTTCTGCCAGGGAATAGTCGGTCTGCTGTAGGAGCCGTTCCGCTAGCTGGCGTCGTGATTCATCCACCAGGGTTTGATAGGAGTAGCCCAGCTCCGATAGTCGGCGCTGTAACGTGCGTCCGCTCATGCTGAAGTGCTCAGCGACATCCGAGATTGTGGGTACGCCCTCACTCAGGCATCGAGAGACGTGGATGCGAACCCGGTGTTCGAGGGAGTTAGGGTCTGTCAGCTTAGAAAGCTCCGCCTCCAGATGGGTATCGAAAAACTGACAAATGCTTTTGTCGCCCAGTTGGTTGGGGGTTTGTAGCGACTTGTGGGAAACCAACAGCGCGTCTCTATCTGAGTCAAAGTGAACCGGACAGCCAAAATAGGCTTCATGTTCCTCAACGCGTTTGGGGGCTGGATGCTGGAAGTAAACCGCCAGCGGCTTGAACGGCTGGGTAGAGACTTGCTGACTGATGGAGAAAATGCTGGCGATTGTAGCTTCATTGGAAAGCCGCATCCCCAGGCGGCGATCGCCCGCTCGATGCAGGTGCATGAATGCTCCCTGGTCTATCCGCTCCACCTCATAGGTGGAAACGCTGGTCAGCACACGGGCATAGCGCTCTGCCCGCTCATAGGAGCCTCGCAGATTTGTAGCCGACTTCCAGGCCAAACCAAAGGCACCGTAATCATCACAGCGCATCGCTGCCCCCGCTCTCAATGGCAGAGTCGTGCCGTTGTTTTCCGCTGCCGCCATCTTTTCTAGAAAGGCATAGTAGTCTGCGGCAGGCACCATGTGCGAGGGATCGACAGGACTGTTTGGCTCAATGCCGAGCGATCGCAGCAGAGCGTCCTTGTCGATGCCCGCTTCGCCTGCTCCAATGACCTTCCTAGCGAATAATGAGGTGATTTGTCCCATTTGACCAAAGTAAGTGCTGAAGCACAATTAATTCACTGATAGGGACGTACGCCCCCGCCGAGGGCGCACACCTCCGAGAAAACAATTCTATCTAACTACGTGATTCTGAGTTCAATCAACCTTCGCTCATTGGTCAAGATTGCGGCATCTGCTGGCGGCTGACCGACCCACCGGAGCGGGGGGCGGAAGCACCTGACTGGTTTCATTTGCCGAGCGGGCCGAGCAGGAGAAGCAGCAGGCCGATCACCTGGCGGAGAAGCTGTGGGAGTTGGGCGTGGACCTAGATACGCTATAAGCCCCGGGCCAGTACTCAATTCTATGAACGCTGAAGACTACCGCTTAAGCCGTAGCTACTAAGGCTTGAGACTTTACCCGTAACGCATCAGCAATGTCAAATAATGCTTATACGTTATGAACTAATGCTTATGCAAAATTAATCATTTAGCTCAAAATGGGCGATCGCCATGACGCCATTCTTGATTAAGAAGCTCGATTTCATAAAAACTTGCGCTGATTATAAGCAATGCTTAAGCCTTATTGACTATTGTTTAAGCAATGCTTAATCGTTCTAAGTAATTTTTTCGGAGAGCCGAGATGTTTTATAAGGGGTATCAATTCAAGGCGGAAAATCCCGGTCGGATAGGGAGTCAGAATCCAGGAGTCGGAATTCAAGAGAAAGCTGACTTCTGGCTCCCTTCGGGCTGAGCCTCAGGGCGAAGCCTGACTCCTGACTCCTGACTCCTGAATTCTATTTTTGGGAAAGTGCCCTGCCTTATGTTTTAAAGATTTGCTGAAATTGGGGCGATCGCGCAGCGACTCCTCTAGAGTATCGCCCCCTCCCAGCGCTACCTAATCACCCCCATCAAAAAAAAGTATCCCACTTGTCTTGACTCTGCGTCCGCTCTCCAGTAATCTACCGGGCTATGACTGTGTGTTCGCAGTCTGGTCTCCCAAAAACTTAGCCGGTGGCGGTACCGGAAGTTGTTCCCGCAACGTCCGGTACCTAACCCGCACGCCAGGACCAGTCTGACGTGAAGGCTAGGGTTCATTATGGCCCTTAGTCGTCACGCACTGCTGAGTGTGGGGCGGCGAGGTTTTTGGGATTCCTTCCCACTCAATACATTTCGGAGGAATCCCAAAGTGGTCTACATCCCATATTTCCTAGCGTCTGGCGGCACTCCCCAGGCGGACAGTCCCGTATGGCTGCCCACTCCCAAGTCGGAACCGGGCGACGAAGTGCTGCGCCATATCCTGGTCGGTCCCCGGGCGATCGTGCAGCGCACCATCCATCTGCTCTATGTGCTCGACTACGAAGAACCCGGTCGCTGGAGTCGGCTGGTCACGGTGCCTGAACGGGGTATCCTGATCACGCCCCCGCAGGGCGAGGCGATGAGCTACCTCATCCGCCGCCGCTAGGTTTGACAGAGATCCCAGAGTTTTGCGAAACTCTGGGATTGGTCTAAACAAATCTCTGGCTGTAGTGCTAAGCACTCAGTAATTTGTGAAGGCAAGATAAAGCTTTCCGGGATAACTCCGGTGTAGAGGGTATTATCCAGACAGAAGCTGTATAACTCCGATATAGGGGTATTATCCAGATCCAATCTGGATAACTCCGGCCTGAAGGGTATTATCCAGATCCTGTCTGCTGAATGAGATAGTTATGTGGCATACGACACTTCCATGGAAATACGAGTCGCCACAATCACCGATGCGGATGCGATTATCGCGTTCGATCACGTCGCAGAATCCGAACCAGCACGCATTCAGTTCATCTATGAACAGATCAAATCGTCGGCGTGTTACGTCGCGGTCATCGATGGCACGATCGTGGCCTACGGCGTCCTGAACTACAAGTTCTATGACAACGGTTGGATCGAAATGCTCTACGTCCATCCGCAATTCCGGCGTCAAGGAATCGGTTCTGCGTTAATCCGTCATTTGATCAACGCATGCCGCACACCCAAACTGTTCACATCGACGAATCAATCCAACTTCCCGATGCAGGGGCTACTGGCAACGCTGGAATTTGATCGAAGTGGCTTCATCGAAAACCTTGACGAAGGCGATCCGGAACTGGTGTACTTCAAACGATTACGCGATAGTGCCACATAACAACGCGTTGAACCGGAGCGGCGATTCACGCAGTTTTTGAGATTAACGTCAACCGTCGCCGCCTGGTTAACGCAATCGTTAGACTGCCTAGAACACCTGTCGACGTAGGATAGATTTCCTGTGCCTGAATCGTCTTAGCCTTAGTTTTTTTGTTTGAGGCATCTTTACAAGCAAATACAATAAACCAATACAATTTAATTAGCCTCTACTTACAATCAGGCTAAAGTGAAAACTAAGCTTTTTGCGATCCCCTTTGTCAAACCTACCGATGGAAAACGATACTCCAAACACATCAGATTTAAATCAAGGTAGTACTGATGACATGCTTACCCGAATATCTCACAAGAAGATAGAAATCGGGGTCAAAAAACTGCGAGAATGCAATTACCACAAAGCGTTCAGCAGTTTGATATGACGACCCCGACCACCACACAGTGTAACGCAAGATCCTACGACTTTGGCCGCCTGAATCACCGCCCCGTGGTGGATGACTTCAGTGCCCCTCCCTTGGGTGCGATGGGGGAATGCTGTTGATTCGGCAAATCGACCAAATGTACGGCATCAGTGAGCGATTGGCCGCCTGCTTCAGTGACCAGCGCGACCCCAACCGGGTGCAACACAGCCTGGTGGATCTGATTGCCCAGAGGCTCTATCCCAGATTTCTCACCAGGATGTTTCAAAGAGGGCAAACCCTGTCAATTGGGAGAATCTAAGAGTGAGCTATTGTGTCCTGAATTGCAACCGACCACGCTATATGATTAGCACAGTAGTGAAAGCAGCTTACCCGATTTAAGCTAAGCTTGATTCATGCCGACTAGAGGGAACTCTATGATGAAATACAAGATTGCCCTTTACCGTTCTGAAGAGGGAATTACTGTCTCCGTTCCTGCGCTGCCTGGTTGCTGGTCAGAAGGAGAGACTGAAGAAGAAGCGTTAGCTAATATTCAGGATGCAATTCGGGAATATCTCGCAGCCTTGGAAGAACGGCTACAGGATGCGGAAATTCGTGAAATTGAGATGCAGGTGTAGCTGTGCCCAAAATTCCAGGCGTAAATCACTTAGAAGCAGTACGAGCCTTAGAAAAGGCAGGCTTTCGTGCCCCCCATAACTTCACAGCAGCGGACGGACGAAAGCCCCTGCTGACCAGTTCGAAGTTATTTACCGCCGCTGCATTTCACCGTTAGGCTGCAAATAGTTCTAAACATGGCCAGACTCTTTGAAAGAGATAAGTAGAACTGCGTTGAAAAACGAAGGTTAGAAAACCGGTGGGGCGCTCCCCCGGTTTTCTAACATGAATTTAATTGTGCCGACCTAATTATCGGGAGAACATTAAAATGTCAAGTCAGGATATAGAATCGATCAAAACTATCTTTAAAGGCCGCCTAACAACGCTTGAGCATCTCTTAAATTCAGCCCAGACCCATTTCAATGGGAGTGAATCTTTCCTGCAGGAGCGCATTGCGGCTGATATGTTTCCATTGGGTACACAGGTCGCTTTTACTTGCAATCAACCACGCAACTTTGCTTTATGGTGTGACGGTAAGCCAATGGATAATTTAGATCCGGAAGTGTCGTCTCTAGTGCTGGCATACGAACATATCACGAATACTAAGGAACTGCTCTCGTATGTTGACACCGAAGACGAAAAGTTGAGTGAGACTACGCGCATCGATCTTGGTCAGGAACTCTATATCGAGATGTCTGGTAGCGCATATGTGAATGATTTCTTGATGCCAAACTTCTACTTTCACATGGTTACTGCTTACGACATTCTTCGCATGGCTGGTGTACCTATTGGAAAGCGAGATTATATGATGCACCTAGTTCCGTTCCTTAAACAGGGGTGAAGCCTAACACCGAAAGTATGATTTTATCCGATTTCATTTGAGCCTGCGATAGCCGGATAGGGCGCGATCCATTGAACCACTTTCAATCGGAGAGCGGGTCAATTGGGCTGTTGTCTTCGTCAAAACATTCGTGAATTGTGCACTGCATATGAAGTTGATTTAGATGCATGTCTTCCCGTCTGTAGGCGTGTTCAAAGCTGAGCATATCAGTTTAACCCTAGATTTTTTGGGGGGGCGACTAATTTGTACTAATAGATTGAGCGGGCTCAGGAATCTCCTATCAAGCTAAAATGGAATCGAGCCTATGATTTGATTACTCTGGAGAAATCAGTATGGTACAAGCAACAGAGCATTGCCATATTGTCAAAAGTGACGAAATATTGGGTAGTGAATCGATTTATCAAAGGTACTCGTACACTTGTTAGAGCAATTGTGGAGATGTGGCGTATTGGAGTTTCACCCGAGGAAATTACTCAGCGGTTACCACACCTCGGTTTATCCCAAGTCTTTGATGCACTCAGCTATTATCTAAACCATCAAGCAGAAATCGACGAATACGTTGAGCGCGATCGCATTCCTGATGAGTTAATTGACCCGCGAGTACGAAATTTATGAATGATATTTTCATTCATGTTTATCTAGACGAAGACGTTGATGTTCTTGTTGCAAGTCTTTAATAGCTTCATCTTCTGTTTCGGCAGCGTCCGTTCTCCAATCGGCCCTAGCGGCTGCCGAGGCCATTGAGGACGATTTCTACCAATCCCATACGTTCCATCTGATTGCCAGAGCGGCTGAGGCATTGACCGACCCGGTTCCAGCCGCGTCTGTTCTTCAACAGCTCCTTACGGCTGCCCAATCCATTGGAAGCAGCATTCGGATACGTTATCCGAGCAGATTCCGCCCTCCCTTGGGGTGAGCCTGGTGCAGTTGATGATTGCCCCGGAGTCAGTCGCCCTTAAGCAGGCCGATCTCCCGGCTTAGATAGATACCCACCCTTGCTGCGATAGGATATTGACGGATACGATTCCATCAACCGCAATTTTCCTGCTCTGGAGGTGTCTTGTGGGTCGCCGCTACTTCCGCCCTCTGCTGTGGATGCTGCTATTTATTAGCAGCCTGATCCTGTCCCTCTGCCTGGGATGGATGCCCATCACTGGAGTCAGCCCGCGGGCGATCGCCCAAACCCCAGATGCCTCCTCAGATGCCCCTACAGAGGTGAATAGCCAGGCATCCCCCAGCGACCTAGTGCGCCAGGGAGTGGAGCGGTATCGTGCCGGAGATTTTCCGGGGGCGATCGCCCCCTGGCAGGCAGCCCTGAACGCATACGAGGAAACCGGCAACCTGCCGAATCAGGCCATTGTGCTGGAGAATCTGGCGCGGACCTACCGCAGTTTGGGAGATGCCACCAGCGCCCTGCCCTACTGGGAACGGGCGACTGAGATCTACCGCAGCCTGGACGACGGGCAGCGGCTGGGGCGGATGCTGACCGAGCAGGCCCAGACCTACACGAGCCTGGGGCAGCACCGGCAGGCGATCAACCTCCTGTGTGGTGCCACGGCAGGCGTTACTGATGATGAGGCGGCAACGGTGATCGCAGCGACTGCCGAAAGCTGTGGAGCGAATAGTGCCGTTGGCATTGCTCAGGCCGTGGGCGATCGCCCCGGTGAAGCCGCCGCCTTAGGGAGTCTGGGGGAAGCGCAGCGACTGCAGGGAGAGTATGACCTGGCGATCGCCAATCTGGAAATCAGCTTTGCCATTGCCCAGGAGCTGGATAACCCCGCCTATACGGCGGCCATCACCAACGGCTTGGGCAGCGTCTATGCCCAGCTCGCCCGCATCAGCGATCGCCGGGCTGCCGACGCAGTATTGCGGGGAGACGCTGCCGATGCGACTCGTCAGCAGGAAACAGCCCTAGCCAATACCGCAACGGCGCTGAGCTACTTCCAGCAGAGTTTTGACGCCGCCACGGGCAGCGGTGACTCGACGGCTCAACTGCGGGCCTTGCTGAGCATGATTCCGGCCCACCACCGTGCAGGCGCATTACCTGAAGCACAATCAACCTATCGGGAAGCGATCGCCCTGCTCAACCAGATCCCGCCATCTAGAGACAAAGCCTACGCCACGATCAAGCTAACGAACCTGCTGCCGCTGACCCAGTCCCTCGATGCCGATCGGGGGTCGTTGGCGGGAACGACCTGCTTGATGCCGGCAGTGCGACCAGCGGCGGAGGAACTATTGATCCAGGCGATCGCCACAGCTCAGCAGATCGGCGACAATCGCGCGGCCTCCTTTGCCCTGGGCAAGCTGGGGCAGATCTATGAATGTGAGCAGGACTACGGCAAAGCCCTTTCGTTTACCAAGGAAGCTGAGGTCGCCGCCGACCAGGATTTGCAGTCGCGGGACAGCCTTTACCTGTGGCAGTGGCAGACCGGACGCATCCTCAAGCAGCAGGGAGAATCGGAAGCGGCAATTGTGGCCTATGAAGAGGCGATCGCCACCCTGGAAAAGATTCGCAGCGACATCCTCACCGCCGATCGAGATATTCAGTTTGACTTTCGCGATGCCATCGAGCCAGTTTACCGTCAGCTGGCGGAACTGCGCCTCAATCAGGCCCCCATCTCTGAAACTGTGCCCCCGGATGAGGTAGCTGTGGTAGAGAATATCAACGCGGCTCTGACGGCGATAGATTCCCTCAAGCTGGCCGAGCTGCAAAACTACTTTGGCGACGAGTGCATCATCCTAGCGGCGGTAGACCCGGAGACGACCGACCGCGCCACTGCCCCCCGCTATGAGAATGCCGGGGTTTTCAGCACCTTTATTCTGGACGACCGTACCGCTGTCATCCTCACCCTCCCCGATGGGCGGCAGCGGCTTGAATGGCTGCCGGTGAACCAGGCTGCCCTCAATCAGGAAGTCAACGACTTTCGCTTGGGGCTGGAAAGGAGCCTGTTTGCCCTAGAAGACTACGATTTGACGCTGGCGGCCCTGCTCTACGACCAGATTATGCGCCCCTTCATGGCTGACCTGGACGCCGCCGCAGTCGATACGCTGGTCTTTGTTCAGGACGGCATCTTCCGCAGTGTGCCGATGGCGGCCCTGTACGACGGTGAGCAGTACTTGATCCAGCGCTATGCGATCGCCACCACCCCCAGCCTGTCCCTTACCGCTCTTGATCCGCCCCTGCGGCGGCAAAACCAGCGGGCCCTGGCCCTGGGCCTGAGTACCGCTGCGGTGGTGGAAGGTCAGGAATTTGGGGCACTGAGCGGGGTGGATCGGGAACTGGATCTGATTAAGGAGAATCTGCCTGGCAGCCAGAGCTTACTAAACGCTGAGTTTACCTTTGACCGTCTACGGCAAGAGCTGCAGGAAAACGAGTACTCTATTATTCATATGGCGACCCACGGCGAGTTTGGCGCGGAACCTGCCGATACGTTTCTGGTGACGGGTGACCAGCAAAAGCTCACGATTGGTCAACTGGAGTCCGCTATCCGTCAGCTTGGCGGTACTGACCAGGTTGATCTACTAATGCTCACGGCCTGTAAAACTGCCATTGGCGATAGTCGCTCGGCTCTGGGTCTGGCAGGGGTGGCCGTTCAGGCCGGTGCTCGTAGCGCGATCGCCTCCCTCTGGGCCATCGGTGACCTACCTACCGTCCAAATTATGGATCGCTTCTACCAGGCTCTCAACAATCCTGAATTAACCAAGGCTCAAGCCCTACAGGCCGCTCAGCTAGAGGCGATCGCCAGCAGTGATCGGTTAGCTCGTCCAGGAGCATGGGCACCGTTTATCCTAATTGGCGATTGGCGATAAGCAGTAGCCCGAAACTTGTGTAGGGTGTGTCATCGCGCAGGGTGACGCACCAAAGCCGTCCAAATTCTCGTGGGGTGTACCATCGCGCTGCCTAACGGGTGCCGCCTTTGTCTTGAAACACAAGGACGCTTTTGCGGGAAGACAGAGTCTGCTCAGTGGATTCAAAGCGCATCTGGGAAGCGTGGACTGATTGGGTCACGCTCTCAGCAATTTGCTGCGATGTCGTACTGCCAAGCCAGAGCATCTCTAGCCCTGCGATCGCCACGGTTAAAACACAGATGGTGTACTTCATTTCCTTTTCCTTTATCAAATACTGTGGTTAACTGCTTGCGGCACAGCTCAAGCAAGGCTCATTTGGGATTACCGAGTGCCACCGCCTTCGCGGCGCTGGGGGAGACCCACATGGGGGGGGATGTATTCCCCGTTTTGCAACGTCAGCGTGGACTCAAAGGCTTGATGATTTCCGTTACTAGACGGGTCAACTGTTTCTAGAGCAAGTCCTTGAGGGCCGTATCTGAGCAGGGTGAAGATGATGAGGGCAGGGATTACAAGTTTCATGATTTCCTCCGAATAAGCCAGACAGTCAGTAGGATTTCTAAATGCTGAATCAGCGCGGTGCAGCAATACCCTGATGCTTCATAGAGTAGGAAGAAGCCATTGATAAAACACCCAGCATTTGTGCCAACTCAGTTTCGGGAATGGGCGAGCATCGTGGCGCGATCGCACACTTTGGATTTCACTTTTCTGCAAGGGGTGGGGACGTTGACCGGAAGGGTCCCTGGTTGCTTTTGACCGTCACATCGACAGAAAACTAGCGTGATTGGCTTTGCCCGTCCCCCTATGCTGATAGTCAAGAACACCCCAGCGAAAATACTTCAAGGAGACTCGAATCATGACGCGCCTTTCTTCTTTCAAATCTCAGCCCAAGTTTGCTCGCCTGGCGATCTATGGCTTACTGACGCTGCAAACGGCGATCGCCTCCACGCTCGTTGGCGAAATCATCCTGACAACGCCGAATGGAATCATGTCCCGTGCTGCCGTTGCCCAGTCGAGCCAAGCTGATGCCGTCGATGAGGCGGTAGTCTTCGTGCAGACGGATCGGGGCAGCGGCAGCGGCGTAATTGTTGAGTCTGATGGTCTCATCATCACCAATGCCCATGTAGTTGAAGATGCTCGTCAGGTTACGGTCAACATCGGAGGCGAGCAGGTGGATGCGGACGTTGTGGCCATGGGAAGTTCTCAATGCCTGGATCTGGCCCTGCTGCGGGTGGAGGGGCAAACCAACCTGCCGACAATTGAGCTGGCCGAAGCCGACGCCATGCAAAAGCGTCAGCCGGTTTATGCCATGGGCTATCCCGGTGGGGTACCGGCCCGCTCGGCCTCCGTCGTGCAGGGAATCATCAGCAATATTCACCACCATGAAGGCTTTCTTCAGCTTGATGCTGCCATCAATCCCGGTAATTCTGGCGGCGCAATTATCGACCGAGACAATATGAAGCTGCTGGGTGTTGCCACTGCACGGATGCGCGATCGCGAAGGCATTACCTTTGCCATTTCGATTGATAAAGTCCGGGCTTTCATCGACGCGTATCACCAGGGCATTACCGCTCCGCTGGGGCAGTTCGTCATTCCTGGGAGCGAGGACAACGCCGTTCCTCAGCCCATATCACTGGATAGTGGCAGTATTTCAGGCAACTTGGAGGCTAACGACAGTCGGCTTTGTGGCGACTTCAGCGAAACCGACCTATATACCTTTGAGGCCGAGGCCGGGCAAAGCGTGATGTTTAATATCACCAGTCAGCAAATGGAGATGTTTTTAGCACTGATTGACCCCAGCGGTAATGTGCTGCAGTTCGATAACAGCGATCGCGGTCGATCGGCATTTGTTTTGGAAAAGCTGACCCAGAGCGGCACCTACACGGTCATGATCAACACGACACAGCCGGGCGAGGTGGGTAGCTACCAGCTCCGCATGACGGCTCCAATGCTGGTTGAAGAGGGCGCAATTGACCTGAGCACGGCTCCCTGCACGACCGAAGGAAACCTCTGCCGCACCTATTCTTTCCAGGGACAGGCCAATCAAACCATTTCGATCCTCCACGGTGCAGAGTTCATGCCCTATCTGGTCCTGTTTGGTCCAAACGGTGATGTCGTGGCGAGTGGTCAGGTTGAGCAGCAAGGGGCGTCAACGATTGAGCTACCTGCCGATGGCTGGTATGACCTCGTGGTTGGCAACGTTGACCCGGGCGATCGCGGCAACTTCTTCATCTCCGTCCACGATACTCAGGACTTGGTTGAAACGGAAGAAGTATCGCAGCGCTAGGGCTTGCTGGTCATTCAACTAGGTGAGACAGGCAAAGGTGGGACAGAGATCCCACCTTTTCTAGGATACAGAATACGGAATTCAGGAGCCAGGAGCTGAGTTCAATGTGCTCCCGACTCCTGACTCCTGACTCCTGACTCCTGACTCCCAAAGACACAACTATCTTCCGCTTAAGCAATACCTGCCTATCGGCATTGGTGGCTGAGAATGAGTTCGCCATTGGGCAACTGGTAGACGCCTTGGGGTTCGATAATTGGATCGCCCGGCTGCCATCCCGAATCTACTTCTTGAGTGTGCTCAGGAATCGTTTGCACATCACCCGTGGGAAAGATTGAGGGCTCAACATCACTGGGGCGTTCGGGTAAGCTACCCAAGCCCGTAATGACAAAGGTGCTGCTGCCGTCCTGGTTGCGAATCACGCAGCTATTGGCGATGAGGGCTTCGGTATCAATCAGCCCAATGGGTAGACCCGCGAGGCTGTTTTGGATGAAGCTGACATTGGGCAGGGTAACGGTGCCGCTGAAGGCTCCCGTGGCGTTGATATCGACGCG
>JBHJGR010000006.1:0-33952 GCA_050331615.1 Elainellaceae cyanobacterium | reverse complement strand
CGGGCTCAGGTTTGGGTGTGGAACCCCCGCGTCCTAGGGGTTCTACACCTCTTGAATGTCCTAACGCGAAAGCATAGCGCCATAAGCAAATCGACCCTGGGAAGGCTTGAGCTGGCAGGGCTTGCGGGTAGGCCGGTCTGACGAAATTAGGTGTTTCTGCTGACGCTGCCTGACGCGGCTAATTCCATTCCCGTGGAATAACGATGGTAGGGCAGGGGGGGTTCTAACGAGAATAAGCCTAGCTTCTGACGCAAGGTGTTTCTCAGATGACGGCTACTAAATCTTCCCTCCGGTCTCGCAGCATGGAACTTCTGATGGTCTATCATCAGTCACCATCCCTCGAACTCCGTAATAAACTCGTTCGCCTCAATGCCGGTCTTGTTCGCAAAATCGCCCATCGGGTTAGCCACCAGTGTGCAGAACCCTATGAAGACCTTGAGCAAATCGGCTATATCGGCCTCATTCGGGCCATTGAACGTTTCGACCCGACTCAGGGCTGCGCCTTTAGCTCCTTTGCCGTGCCCTATATTCGCGGTGAGATGCTGCACTTCTTGCGCGATCGCGGCAGTGCTATTAAGGTACCCCGCCGCTGGCAGGATCTCCAAAAGGAAGGGCAAAAGCTCCAGGTTGAGCTAGCTAAAAAGCTCGACCGCCAGCCCACTGACAATGAAGTTGCGATGGAGCTGGGCATTTCGCTGCACGAGTGGCGCGAAATCAAGATGGCGGTTAGGAATCGCCTACCGCTGAGCCTTGACGCCACGGTCAGCCAGCAGATCGACTCTCCGATTACTCTCGGGGATACTTTGCCCGACCTGCACTACCAATCTCTACAGCGGCTGGAAGAAGATCGCCAGCAGCTCCAGCGGGCGCTCAATCAGCTTGAAGACAAAACGCGAGCAGCGATTGAATTCGTATTCTTTAGCGACCTTTCCCGCAAAGAAGTCGCTGAGAGAATTGGAGTCAGCCCCATGACGGTTACCCGCCGAATTCAGCGGGGATTAGACCAAATGGTGTTTCTCCTCAAGCCTCAGACGCTACAAACCGATCCATAACTTGTCTATCGGTCGGGTCGCAGTCCTAGCGGCAACAATTCAGAACCCTGAGTGCAAGTACGTGGCCATAAATGAAGCCGGCGGGGTGCGCACACTCCCAAGAAAATAATTTTGTTGAGCTTCTTATTGCCCTGGAGGTGTACCGTCTTCAGGGTATACCCATTTGGGGGGAGCCATCATTTTCTTGCGGACGGCCTCTTCGGCGATCGCCAGCATATCGTCTAACGAAGTTTCTTGGATAAACTGGGAGGCCTGCTCACGGTATTCAGTGTTGGGGCACTGCTCACCTAGAACGCAGCCGTTGACGCAGTCAACGGCACAATTTACCTGGGATGGCTCCATTTCGACGATTCCTCCTGCTCTACACCCTACGATCCTAACTTAAACCGGCCCTCCCCCTGATCTTCATCAGATTTTCAAGAACGGCGGGGATCATGCCCCAATTACAAAGATTTGGTGAAGCATTTTGGGCCGTTCCGTCAACCTAATCTGCTCCACTTATAGTGTCAATATAAAGTTTGGCCATAGTGTAAATGCGTATAAACGCTCTAGATTTACACGACAGGCTGTCAACTTTTTTGACTTTTGCTCGACTAGGCTGTAAAGGAGTGCTTCAGGTGACCAGATCTTCGCTGCACGGGATGTCAATTTCCGTATCAATTCCATCCTCGTTAACTGGCGCACCTCCCCACCCCTCTGCATCCTGTTTCATTAAGCGAACTCTTGATATCACGGGCGCGCTAGTGGGCCTGGTGATTCTAGGAATTGCTTTTCTGCCCATTGCGATCGCCATCAAGCTCGACAGCCCCGGCCCCATCTTTTATCGCCAGGAGCGCTGTGGGTTGCAGGGTCGGCAGTTCATCCTGCGGAAGTTTCGGTCCATGGTCAACAATGCCGACTCGCTGAAGGCTATGGTGCCCAATGAGGCGAAAGGGCTGATTTTTAAGAATAAGCAAGACCCCCGCATTACAAAGGTGGGGCGTTTCCTGCGAAAGTCTAGCCTAGACGAGCTGCCCCAGTTCTGGAACGTCCTCCTAGGGGAGATGAGTCTGGTAGGGACGCGTCCGCCAACGCCCGACGAGGTGGCTGGCTACAGCGAACACCACTGGCAGCGGCTAAACGTCAAGCCAGGTTTGACCGGCGAGTGGCAGGTGCACGGGCGTTCGACCGTCACTGATTTTGAAGAGGTGGTAAAGCTCGACCTGCGCTACCAGTCGCTCTGGTCTCCCTTCTATGACCTGAAGCTCATTT
Source organism: Elainellaceae cyanobacterium (assembly GCA_050331615.1). Classification (GTDB taxonomy): domain Bacteria; phylum Cyanobacteriota; class Cyanobacteriia; order CAKZMO01; family CAKZMO01; genus JAYKGU01. The sequence goes on along the minus strand of JBHJGR010000006.1, from coordinate 31,649 downwards.
TGAAGACTGTGGTGATTTTGTTCGATCGCCGGGGGGCGTATTGAGGGATTTGGGATTTTAGATTTGGGATTTGGGATTTGGGGTTTGTTGTTTTGAGTGCTGGATGCTGACTCCTGACTCTTGCGAGTAGCCGACTTTAAGGGGCGAGGCGGTGAATCGTCCAGCCTTCTCCCTGTTGCAGGTACTGGAGGCGATCGTGCAGGCGGTTGGGACGGCCCTGCCAGAATTCGATTGCCCTGGGGGTGAGGCGATAGCCGCCCCAGTGAGGCGGTCGGGGAATGGAGTGGTGTTCGTATTGAGCCTTGAGATCGTGAAGCTGCTGCTCTAGATCCTGTCGGGTCGTGATCTGACTTTGGGGAGAGGCGATCGCCCCCAACTGGCTTCCCTGGGGTCGGCTCTGGAAATAGGCGTCTGACTCTGCCGCCGCGACGGGAGCGACAGACCCTTCGATGCGAATCTGGCGCTCTAGCTCGCCCCACCAAAACACCAGCGCCGCGTTGGGATTTTCGGTCAACTCCTGCCCCTTGCGGCTTTGGTAGTTGGTGTAGAAGACAAAGCCACGCTCATCAAAGTCCTTAAGCAGGACGATGCGAGCCGACGGTACCCCCGCCGCCGTTGCCGTTGCCAGGGTCATGGCGTTAGGCTCGTGCAGGTTGGCCGCGATCGCCTCGTCGAACCAGCGCCGGAATTGCTCGAATGGGTCCCCGGCTACATCTGACTCGGCCAGCGTCCTCTGGGTGTATTCCTGCCGCAGGTCGGCAATGGGCGATTTCATAAGAAATTGAGTAAGAAACGCAAGAATCTGTCTATCAATCTATCGAAATTCTCTGGAATTTGGCACACCGGAGACGGAAGATGAAGGGAAGTTTGGAGGAAACATCATGACACAACTGCTGGCAGGAGACATCGGCGGCACCAAAACCATCCTGCGCCTGGTAGAGACCGCTACGGATTCGCCTACGTCTGACGTTAAGCTGACAGCGGTCTACGAAAATCGCTATGCCAGCGGTGAGTATCCTGACCTGGCCCCCATCGTGCGGGAGTTTTTGACCGCAGCGGCAGTGCTGACATCAGACCCACCCCAGCCAGAATGCGCCTGCTTTGCCATCGCTGGCCCCGTGGCTGACAATGTCTCATCCCTCACCAACCTATCCTGGCTGCTGGAGGGCGATCGCCTGGAGCATGAGCTGGGGATCTCACGGGTTTCGCTGATTAACGACTTTGCTGCCGTGGGCTACGGTATTCTCGGCATGGAGGTGGAGGACCTGCACACCCTGCAGTCCGTTCCGGCTAAGGCGGATGCTCCCATTGCGGTAATCGGTGCGGGTACGGGGCTGGGTCAGGGATTTCTCATCCCCCATGAGCAGGGGTACCGGGTCTATCCCTCTGAGGGCGGGCACGCCGACTTTGCCCCCCGGTCGGAGCTGGAGTTCCAGCTTTTGGACTATCTGCGGGATAAGTACAAAATTACCCGCATCTCGGCGGAGCGAGTGGTGTCGGGTCAGGGAATTGTGGCTATCTACCAGTTTTTGCGCGATCGCCAGATTGCCAGCGAATCCCCCGAGGTCGGCGAGGCCATTCGCGCCTGGGAACGCCAGACCGGCATGAAGGAGAAAACCATCGACCCCGGTGCCGTCATTGCCCAGGCAGCAGTTTCAGAGAGCGACTATCTCTCTGAGCGCACCATGCAGATTTTTCTGGAAGCCTACGGGGCCGAGGCCGGCAACCTGGCCCTGAAGCTGCTGCCCTATGGTGGTCTTTATATTGCGGGCGGCATTGCGGCCAAGAATCTCAGCTTAATGACTTCGGGAGCCTTTATGAACGCTTTTTCAGAGAAGGGGCGCGTCAGCGGGCTGCTGGAGAAGATTCCCATCCACATCATTCTTAACCCGAAAGTGGGTCTGATCGGCGCAGCCCTGTATGCGGCGCAGATGCAGGTGCGAGGAGGCAATTAGTCTGGGACCCCTCAGGCAGCCTTGAGCACTGACGTGGGCGTCAGCACCGATTGGTAGAATGCCTGAAGCTGGCGTGTTGCTGCTTCCCAGCCCCAGCGTTCGGCCTCCAGACGGGCATTTTGCCGGATCACCTCTCGCTCGGCGGCATTGGCCAGCAGACGTTGTGTGGCGGCGATCGCCCCTCGCTCATCCGCTGGGTCAAAGAGATAGCCGTTGACCCCATCCTCCACGATGTCTGTAATCCCACCGGACCGCGCTGCCACCACTGGACAGCCTGCCGCCATTGCTTCTAGCAAAACCAGTCCCAGGGTCTCGGTACGGGAGGGGAAGATGAAGGCGTCGGCGGAGGCAAACGCGGTGGCCAAATCGATGCCCGTCAGGTAGCCCACAAAGTAGGTAGGGGTATCAGCGAAGTGGTGCTCCAGCTCCTGCCGGTAGGGACCATCCCCCACCAGCGCCAGCCGGGCATTGGGGATGGACTCCAGTACAGGCTTGATATTGTCGATCTCCTTCTCGGCAGAGAGCCGCCCCACATAGAGCAGGATGGGAGCGTCGGGATGGCCCTGGCTGAGGTGCGATCGCATCTCGCGACTGCCCAGGTGGGGTTGAAACAGTTCTGTATCCACCCCCCGCTGCCAGACCTGCACCCGCTCAATCCCGTGGGAGGTGAGTGCTTCCTGCATGGCCGTCGAGGTACAGAGGTTGAGCTGAGCCTGGTTGTGCATCACCTTCAGCAGCTCCCACAGCACCCCCTCCAGCATCCCCAGGCCGTAGTGCTCTAGGTATTTGGGCAGATGAGTGTGGTAAGACGCCACCAGCGGGACGTTGAGCGACTTGGCATAGTAAAGCCCACCGAGACCCAGCACCGCCGGGTTGACAATATGCACAAGTTCGGGGTTGAACTCGCTGAGCACCTGACCGATGGAGGGCCGGGGTAGGGCTAGCTTCAGCTCCGGATAGAGGGGCAACGGAAAACCGGGAACGCCATAGATCTTGGCACCGCGATATTCCGTAAGACCGCCATCAGGGGAGATGACCAGTACCTGGTGCCCCAGACGCTGCAGGTAGTCCACCGTCTGGCTTAGGCGCGTGACGATGCCGTCAACTTTGGGCAGAAAAGTCTCGGTAAATAGGGCAATCCGCATAACATCTCACAGTAGGGACGGGAATTCAATTACCGGTTCGCCGCCTTGCGCCACGACACCTTCGGCAGGATCTGCTGCTGATCGACTCGATGCTTGTACTTCATTGCGACGTTGAGCAGGGAGTCGAGCAACGAGTCAGACAGGTAGTGAGGCTGCAGGCCCAGATCCAGTAGCTTGGTATTCTTGGCGTTGAAGTAGTGCTCTTCCAGCTCGACGCGGGGGTTGTCCAGATGGTTGATGTCAATGTTGAGGCCCATCGCCGTTCCGGCCTTCTTCACCATCAGGGCCAGGTCGCCGACGCTAAACATTTCGGTGAACTGGTTAAAGACCCGGAATTGGCCAGAGTCAGCGGGGGTGGCGATCGCCAGCTCTACACAGCGCACCGTATCGCGGATATCCAGGAAACCCCGGGTCTGGCCGCCCTTGCCGTAAACCGTCAGGGGATGACCAATGGCCGCCTGGATGCAGAAGCGGTTCAGGGCTGTACCGAAGACGCCATCGTAGTCGAGGCGGTTGATCAGCAGCTCGTCCATGCCCGTCTCGTCGGTCAGCACGCCGTAGACCACGCCCTGGTTCAGGTCTGTCGCCCGCAGGCCCCAGATCTTGCAGGCGAAGTGGATGTTGTGGGAGTCGTGGACCTTACTCAGGTGGTAGAAAGAGCCGGGCTGCTTGGGGTAGGGCAGGGTGTCTTTGCGCCCGTTGTGCTCGATGGTGATGTAGCCCTCTTCGATGTCGATGTTAGGCGTACCGTATTCGCCCATGGTGCCCAGCTTCACCAGGTGGCAGTCGGGAAAGCTCTCCCGCATGATGTAGAGGAGGTTGAGCGTCCCGACTACGTTGTTGACCTGGGTGAGCACAGCGCGATCGCGGTCAATCATGGAGAACGGGGCCGAGCGCTGCTCGCCGAAGTGGACCACCGCCTCGGGCTCAAACTGCTCCATGGCAGTTTTGGTAAACTGGTAATCAGTCAGATCACCAACGAACAATTCGATGGATTTGCCCGTCAGATCTTTCCAGCGCTGAATGCGCTGCTGAATGGGCGCAATCGGCGTGAGCGTTTCGACGCATAGGGTCATGTCCCAGTGCCGACGCACCATATTATCTAAAATGCCGACTTCATATCCTCGATTGGACAGGTAGAGTGCAGTCGCCCAACCGCAGTACCCATCACCACCAACAACTAAAACTTTCATCTTTCGAAAACTTCATTCATGATACTCGCTCAAATTTACCAGGTTTAGCTGCATTTTTGAGCGATTGGGGTTGAGCTTTTCCATCAGAGGCGGCTGGCAGGTCGGTTAAAGGCTGGGTGGACGGAGGTTACAAATTTTGTAGCCAAGATCACGATCAGCCAGCCGTCACTTCGTCGGCAAAGCTGGCCCAGCGCATAAAGTGAAACGGCCCAGCCACCGAGCCCCAGATGTGCTCATCTGTCTCGGGGTTGCGGCCCCGGTCGAGGCTGGTGAAGGTTTCAGCATCAATTTCAAATTCGCTGTCCAGATAGGTGGTCTGCCCCTGGCGCACGACGATACAGCCTTTGCCGGGTTCGACCGTGCCCCTGAAGCTGTGTCCCGTCCACTCCACCACCATATTGCAGCCGGGCATTTTCTCCAGGCGATCGCTTGTGAATTCACTGAGACGGGCGCGATCGCGAGAGGCTCCATAAAAAGACTGCTCGTCTGTTAATCGGTAATTCTCGATCTCGATGTGCCCATCCTTCTCAATCAGCTTCAGCACACGGGCGCGGTAGGGCAGGTTGAGCCGGTAGTCATAGGCTTGCTCTACATAGAAGCTGGTGCCCGAGAGGAGATCATAGGGTAAGGGCCGCATACAGACGCGAATATGGGCAAAAAGCGGGGGGTTTTCAAACGCCTGGGCCTGATTGCTAAAGTCAGCAGCCATCCAGCGGGCCAGGGTGGTGATATCAGTCGAGTGGGTCATGGTTGAGGCTTGAATCAAAGACGATGCGTCTCTAATTCTAGATCCACAGGTAGGGGCAAATGGCCATTTGCCCCCATAACCTGCGTTCCTCATGAACCAATCCCTATGCCCCGCAGTCGGTATCAGGGGTGGGGGCGATCGCCCGACAGAGATTTACCATGTAGGGATCATCGGCGGCGGGTTCGCTGTAAAACTCGCTGCGGATAGATTCAGAAGAGACGAACCGCTGGGCGATGGGGCCAGCCGGGGCATACTGGAGGCCCACGTCGTATCCCCAGCGCCGATTGGGGGCACCATAGTATTCAATCAGCTCTGGATTAGCGGTGTTCTGGTTGGTTTCCCAGGCGTCTTGGTCAAAGGGGGCCGTAGCGTAGTTGCTAAAGTTGAGCTGCAGCAGCGCCCCGGAAATATGGAGAGTATTCCATCTGGAGATAAACCGGGGGAAGTTGTGCATACCGCCGTAGGACTGATCGTTGCGGGAGGGGACCAGACCGCTGATGATAATGGTGTTAACCCGCTCATTTTCGGCCCTGATCAGGGACTTGTCGTCATTAAAGTCATAGTAGTCGGTGCTGGGATACTCACTGCCGTCCGTTAGCATGGGGTGGCCGTTGCGGGAAATCAGAACGGGCGCAGCGGGATTATCGGGGTCTTCGCGGGCAAAGTCGCTGAGAGACAGGTCGGAATCGTCGGGGCGATTCTGGTTGAGGTAGGAGGTGCGGCGCTCGTTGTCATTACAGCCATAGTCCTGGCTCAGGGTAGAGGAAATTTGGGCACCGCTGCCTGCGCCAACGGTGCGGAAGGTGTCTTCGATGCTGCCGTCGCAGAAGTCGTCAGAAATGACCGTCACGGCGTCTGCCAGAATTTCGCTGGGTCGCCACCGGTCCTGACTCGGGCGCGAGAAGCGGGGGTCGAGATTGTTGCGGCTGTAGAAATTGTTGTAGCTATTGTTGAGATTGGTCTGAAACTCCTCCAGTCGGGTGCCACCCGAGGTCTGGTGCAGGTTAAACGACCCGTGCATGTAGACCGGATTGTCTGATACGAGCGAGATTCCCCGGACGCTATTGGGGCGATCGACCCGTTCCCCATCGCGCAACCGGAAGCCGTGGGGCCGGCGATCGGGGTCAGGGTAGTAGTCCACGGACTTGGGGCTGATGCGATTTGTCTCGTTCAGCGGCGGATCCTGCAGTGAAGCGGGATTGGCCTCCATGCGGCACCTGCTGTTGTCTGGATGGCTGGTTTGCTCAAAGACGGCATTTCTGCCGCAGATGGTCCAGTCAGCCCCACTGCCCAGCGGACGCAGGATGGCGTCTTCCCTCACCGCATCCTCCCGGAAGCCGTAGACGATGCCGCTGTCGGGAAGCCAGTGGTCGTCGCCAGTGCCGTCTAAATTCTGCCCCAGGTTATCCGTACGGGTGCGCATCAGGTTCAGGTCTAGGTCAAGCACGCGCACCGCCATCATTTCCCGTCCGTTGTAGATGCCCTTGTCGAGGAAGGGCAGCGATCGCCACACGCTTCCATCCGCCCCATAGATCTCGTTCACCCCGCCGCCAGTGGTGGGCAATGTCCAATCACTCGCAAAGGCTGTACCCCTTGGCTGGAGGGCGATCGCCCCCATGCTGTCATCGCCGCTCTCCTCCAGCCCGTCACCATCCCCATCGTCTAGAACGCGATAGGTGTAGCCATCGTTCACGCCTACGCCTGCCCCAGCGTCGAAAATGTGGGTGTCTGCGATATAGGCTTCAGCAGCCGGTTGGGTGTGGTCAATGCCCAACGTCCCGCCGGTATTGTCTCCACCGTCGTGATCATGGTCAATCAGGGGAAACAGGTAGTAGAGAGACGGATATTTGGGAATGCGGGCTTCGCTACAGGCCACCAGCGCCAGCCCCATCCGCGCCCGCTGGTTGCTGCCACCGCCGCCGCCCTGCCCGGTATAATTGGCAAAAATATCTGGGTCGCAGGCCGTTTGCAGGACCGCATTATTGTTGCCCCCGACTTTTTTGGGTTCAGTGAACCCCGACTGGGGGTTCCAGGTCACCCCGTTGGCTGTACCGATGGGGGGAATGGGATAGCCCTCAGCAAAGCCAAAGGTGCGATCGCGCATAGCCTGACTACCAGCGGTGAGGAGGGCAATGGTTGCCTTAAAGTCATCCTTCTCGGCCTGGGTCAGCCCCATAAAGTCAAGAATATCGTCTGCGTCCAGCTCTCGATAGATCTCCGGCTCGTCGCAGCCCGCGTCAAAGCCCACATCGTCGAGGCTGGCGGTACACAGAGGATTGCTCGGATCGGTAATATCCGGCACCTCCGAGTCGGGGTTGGGATCTACCCAGGTGGCTGTATTAATTAGGGGATGGCAGTTACTCTGGGCTTCGGCCACCAGCTCCTTGTTGCCAGTTGAGCAAACCCCGTCCAGCAGTTGGGACATTTTCACCCCAAAGGATTGCAGGGAAGCAAGCCCGCTCAGGGCCTGGTCATACTCCGCCTCTAGCAAGCTCAGGGTGTAGCCCAGCATCCCCAGAGTGCAGGCTGCCGTATGCAGGGTGCTGCGGTCGGCAGGGCTGAGGACGATGTCGGTGTCTACTGTGCTGTCGTCGAGGTAGTTCACCTCCTGGGTTGCTCCATCGTTGGGCTGGGCTGGATTGCCGAAGGGATTGCCCGCCCCGTAGCTGCCCCCATCCAGCATGGCGAGTACGCGCCGCAGGGCGGAATAGTCTCCCCACATAGTCAAGTGGGGGTAAGGATGGACGATATTGCTGCTGCTGGCCTCCTGAACCGGCGGAAAAGAGGGAGCCCCTCCTTCCGGATCGCCAGCGAAGTGCGCCAGATTGCGCAGCGCTTTTCCTAGAGGCTGATTAGGGGCGATCGCCCCCTCGAACAGCGCATCAGATGCAGCCGGTGGCGCAAACTCCCAGCCATTGGTGCCCTGTCCCGTGAAGAAATTAATGTCGAGATAGTTCGTCCCGCCCACCGTCTTGGTCGCAAACGTGCGGCTATTGCGGATGGTCGCTAAGGTACCAGGGTGGGCGGTGAGGGCAAAGCAGGCGATGGGGAAATCGCCCCCCTGCTCCGCAGCGGTTAGGGGCACCGGTCGGCCCTGGTGGTAAATAGCCATTGCCTGTACCGCCGCCAGATTATCCCGCAGAGCGCGGCGCTGGAGGGTTTCGTGGCAGCGACTCCCCGGACAGCTATCTGCTGGATAAAGAGGATCGTTCCGCTCGCCGGCATCATCCAGGTCGCCGTCACCGTTGCCATCCGTGCCCCAGCCGCTGCCGTTACCCAGGTCGAGCCGCTGCCCTACGATCAGCCGCATTCCTTCCCGCTGCGATCGCCGTTCCCAGTAGCCGTCAAAGCCATAATCTACGCTATCGGCGGGCGCTTCGTTGCGAATCAGCTCCGCGTCCGAAATATTTTCTGTCGCCATCCGCTCGCTGATAATGGGCTCGCCAATCATGCCGGGAATGGGCTTGGCCTGGTAGCGGGGTTTGGGCCCATAGCGGTTGTCGGCTCGAAAGAAGTCGTCTAGATAGGGCGCGTCTTCCGACTGGTTATAGATGCGGCCCCGCTTGACAAAAGGCTTAGCCGAGTTCCAAACGGCTGTGTCCCGATTGGCCTTGGGGTTCCCAGTGGGGATATTGCGGGAGAGGGAAACGTCTCGGGTGACCAGGGCGATGGGGTCGAGGGCGTAGTCAGCGGGCCTGGGGTCATTGGCTCCGTCGATGACCGAGTCCCGCTCGAGATTGAGCAGCGTGTCATCGTCCCCCGTGATAACAGGAGGATTACCAAACAGGTGAAAATGGGAGCGATCGCTACTGGTTGAGCCAAAGGAATTACTGTTGATTTTGCCGCTGATGATCTGCCCTTGAAAAGCCGGGATGTCATCGTCGGGGTTGGGGCGCACGTCGGTCACCGTTACCTCTGATGCGTCAGGGCGCGAGTAGAGACAGGAGGCAGGCGCACTGACCAGATAGCCATTAAACCGCTGGTTGCCGATTACCAGGTTTCCTTCGGTATGCATGGCCCCGTTCCAGTTGAACTGGGGACCAGGGAAAATCTCTAAGTCATTGCGGAACCACGCCCCCCACTTGTTGCCCCGGCTCAAGAGGCGGTCCTGGTGAAACTCCAGGGTGGATACAGCGCCATCGAGACCATCCGGCAAGACGTAGACATCTACCTGAAAGTTCTTCCGCAAAATGGCCGAGCTAGCCCGGTCTTCAAACCAGCCTTCTTCTACTAGCGCCACCCCGTCAGCACCATCGCCCACCTGGCAGGTGTTGCTCAACTGGTTGGCCCCGCTAAGGGGACCGTGGCGCACCTGGAGGCGATTGGCCCGTCCGGCGACGGCGGCATCGCTGGCATCGGTCATGGGAAACGGGTCGATAACGGCAGGGGTTCGAAGAATCAGGGAATAGGCAACCGTCGCATCGGCTATCCCATCACTGTCGATGTCGGTGCGGTAGCTCCAGGCCGTATCGCGAGTGCCGTTCTGGTCCAAATCCAGCCAGGTTTCATCGGGAAACTGGTAGGCATCGCTGCCGCCAGGGAGGAGGCCCGTACCGTCGCTGAGCAGATCTTCCAGAATCGTTTCGCCGGGGATGCCGCTAGGAAATCGGGGGTCTTGAGCAAACAGGAATTCCAGCTTGGCTTTAGCCCGATCGATGGCAGGGGTTGCGGCGTTATACACAATCCGCTGGCGGCGATCGCCCACCACCTGCTCAGTGCGGTCATAGGCCCGCAGAGAAACGGCGGCGATCGCCAGCGACACCAGCAGCAACAGCATCATCGTTGTAGGCAGCACAAAACCGGCTACGGGCGATCGCCCGATGAGCAGCAAACTCCGCAATAGGGCCGTTATCCAGCGTTTGGTGACACGATGCACGAGCTGGACAGCAGCTTTCAACAGTCGGCAACGAATCCGACGACAGCGATAATTGAGCATGGCAAATTTCCGATGATGTCTTAACAAAGGCCGATGCAAGCGGCAAGACACCCCGATTCGGTTTCTCGATGGGACACCCCAAGCTGTGCCCTCACAGCCGTCTCTGGCGAGACGAGGACAGCTCAGCCGGTGCCGCATGGCGAGAGGTATCGCTCTACGGGCTAAGGTTTGAGTGTGGAACCCTCGCGACACGGGGGTTCCACACCTCTTGAGTGTCCCAACGCGAAAGCGTAACGCTATCTTGGGACGCGATATTAAAGATTGCTCTACCGGAAGCTGGTACTGGCCATAAATAAAGCTAGCGGGGTGCGCCCCACCATAGCGTCGTTTATTGACGGCCACCGACTTAACGGCAGGCGCTGCGGTTAAAACCTGAATAGACTGCCAGTAGCGCGAGTTGGTAGATGGTGGCGGTGGTGGCGATCGCACCGTCACAGACTGGGTCTAAGCTAAAGCAGATCGCTGGCTCCAAAACGCTGACGATCGGGCTGTGGTGATACACCCGGCTACGGCTATGTATTCCTAATTTGCCCGGCTGCTCCACCGATTATCTCGGTATTTCTGGTGATTTTGTTACGCCAGATGGCGTCCGTACTTGTGCCCATCCGAAAGCCCGCCAGAGTTTTTGGACCGGTTCTCAGGGAATGGTCGTGTTAAGATCCACTCCTAACCGGAAGTCTTCTGGTTCAGCGGGGCATCACTACCGTCACAGCCATCTGGGATATGCTGATAAGATAGTCGCTTGTTTAGATGATGTCGGCCCAGGGCGATTGTATGCTCCAATGCCCCAACCATAACTGCCAGACGCCTAACTCCGAAGCAAGTCGGTTCTGCTACAAGTGCCGGTTCCCCCTGCCAAAGCGCTACCTGTGGGCGGTGGGAGACTTTGCCGATCGGTTCCGATTGGGAGACCTGGTGGGCGATCGCTACCTCTGCAAGGGTTCCCGCATCTTTTTAGACACCCAGCCTGGCCTGCCGCCCGACACTTTGGCAGACCTGCCCGCCGATGTCCTTTGCTATCTGCGCCTTGCTCCCTACCAGCTCCATATTCCCCAGGTCTATGGTTGGGTCGATGCGGCGATCGCTCCCGATGCCCAGACCCGACTGCTGCTGCTAGAGCGCGCGGCAGTGTTTACGCCGCTCAGTCATGCCCACGCAATAACGGGGTCATCCCCCACTGAAGAAGCCGCCCTGCCCCAGGTACAGGTTCTACCCGCCCTAACGGAAGTGTGGCCAGACGCACCTGCCCTGCGTCAGCTCAACTGGCTCTGGCAAATTGCCCAGCTCTGGCAGCCCCTGTTCAACGAGCGCGTGGTGGCCGGGCTGCTAACGCCGCCGATCGTGCGGGTTGAGGGACCGCTGGTGCGGCTGCTCTATCTACCGGTGGATGAGCGGCAGGCTCCCACGATCAGCAAGCAGCCCTCCCTGAGCGCTCTAGGAACCCTGTGGCAACAGTGGGTGCCCCAGGCCCATCCCGACATTGCTCCCCTTCTGGAGACCCTTTGCCATCAGGTAATCGAAGGCCACATCCGCAATGCTGGTCAACTCATGACCCACCTCGACCGGGCAATGAAAATGGCCAGCCAGCCCCATGCCTGCCGCATCGATGTGGCAACCCGCACCGATCAGGGACCCAGTCGCCCCCGGAATGAAGATGCCTGCTACCCAGCCAGCGGCACGGTGGAGTCCTACGATTGCGGGGAGAAGCGATCGCCCGAATCCACTGAACCACTGCTGGTGATGGTGTGTGACGGTATCGGCGGCCACCAGGGCGGTGATGTAGCCTCGCGGCTAGCCATCGACACTCTGCACCGCTCTCTCCAGCCCCAGATGCTCAGTGAGCTGCCGCCGTCAGACCTGGTTTCTGAGCTATTCCAGGCCACCTATGCGGCCAATGATGCCATTAGCCAGCGTAACGATGGTGAACACCGGCGCGATCGCCAGCGCATGGGCACAACGCTAGTCATGTCCCTCATTCGTGATTCGGAGTGCTTCATTACCCACGTCGGCGATAGCCGCATCTACTGGATTACCGCCTGGGGCTGCCACCAGATCACGCTGGATGATGACGTGGCCTCGCGGGAGATGCGCCTCGGCTATGGCACCTACCGCAACGCCCTCTACCACCCCAGTGCCGGGTCACTCATCCAGGCTTTGGGCATGGGGTCGTCCAACACCCTCCATCCCACGGTGCAGCGCTTCATGCTCGAAGGGACGGGATTGCTGCTGCTCTGCTCGGATGGGCTGAGCGACAACGAGCTGATTGAGACCTGCTGGGACACAATTTTGCTGCCCCTGATCGAGAAAGGCGGCGATCTGGCCAGCGCTAGCCAACAGCTCATCGAGCTGGCCAACACCCGCAACGGCTACGACAACGTAACGGTAGGGCTAATTCGCTGGCAAATGACGCCAACCGTATCGGTGCCGATTCCGGCAGACCTGGCCCTACCCAGTCCCGAGGAGGCGCGATCGCAGGCGACCCGGCTCCAGCTCGGGCAGAAGACCCACCTCCAGCTCCCGTCTGAGAAAGCTGCGCTGACTGCCGACGACCCGCCCACTGCACCCCAAGACAAGCCGCCAGCACCGGCCTTCTCCCAAACCAATCTGAAGGATGAAAAAGATTCCAAGGTCGGCGAAGACGGCCTTGCTCCAGGGCGGCGGGGCATTGGTCTGCTGGTGGTAGGCATTGTGCTGCTGCTGGCCATTGGCGGAGCGCTAACCGCCGTTCTGGTGCCGTCGGTGGGCGATCGCCTAGGGCGGCTGCTGAGTCGATCTCCGGGGAGTACCAATGACGCCTCCATCCCAGATGAGGAGTTGCCTGTCCGCGAGCTGCCCACTGAAGAGTCGCCTGCGAGCAGCGACCTAGAGGCTTTGGCTCCTCTACCTATCGGTTCTTTTATTCAACTGAGTCATTCTGAAACGAACGTCAGTGCCGGCGTTCCCGAGGCGGAAGACGCCGCTGGTTTTCTAGTGCTGCTGCCAGCACCACCAGGGTCACCGGCTGCGGCAGAGCCATCGACCGTTTCTTCGCCCTCAGCAACCGATGCTCCCACTGCACCGTCTCCTGCCGTTGAAGCCACGCCGCCCTCTAGTTCCACCATTGCTGCGCCTGGAGCAGTGCCGCTAGGTAGCATCGTGCAAATTTTAGGAAAGCAAAAAGTTTCTGGGCAAGAGCAGTGGGTGCGCATCAAGATTTGTTCGACCCCCGGCCTGCCGCTCCAGTCTCTATCGGCAACCTCCCCCGCGATGACTCTGGCCGACTCATCCGGGGCAACTAACGACTCGGGGCAGTACCTACCGCAGGAGTCATCTACGCTGCCCGTCTTGCAGCCTGGTCAAGTTGGCTGGCTGGAAGACCTGGCCATTGCGCCCCAAACTCCCCTGCAGCCGTCCCTATCGCCGCAGCAATTGGGAGCATGCAGCGAAGAAGCCGAAAACTGAAGCGCTTACAGCGGCGATCGCATCTAGCAATACTCAAGGGTGACACCTTTTTAACTGGCTGATTGAGCATCAGCGACAGCAGAGATTGGAATGGCCCCCACCTTCTGCCCGCTCTACTGCCGCCGCCTCAATTACGAATCGGGGAAAGACCGGATAGACTGATAGAAAAACTGCTCAGATGCTAACCCTCGATATCACTGGATTAGATGCCTTTTTCTGAGAACCCCTGTTTAAGTATGGCGATCGCCCGTCTAGAAGCGGCTAATCCCGATCATTACGCCTTTTGGGTATTGGAATCTCCCTTTCCGCGCGGCTACGTTCACCACGATCGCTCCTGGCAACGCTCGCTCACCCAGGCATGGCAGGCATGGCAGGGAATGTTTTCCCAGGGGCTGGCGATCGCCCCCCGGTTTGCCGCTAACCTCGCCGACACCTCTCCCCTCGTTTCTGATCTGGACCATCCCTCAGAGCTGAGCACCATGAGCTACAGCAGCCGATTGATGCAGCATCTAGGGCTGAGCCTATGGCAGTGGCTATTCGACGGGGCCATCAAGAGCAGCTTTGACCAAAGTGAAGGCATTGCCATGGGCCAGGGGCGGCCACTGCGGCTCCGCCTAGACATTCGCGACCCCGATCTAATTAGCCTACCGTGGGAGATCATGCAGTCCGAGCCGGGAAAGCAGGCCATCTCGCTGAGCCAGCAGCTTCTCTTCAGCCGCACCACTACTGCCGTTGATCCGCTGCCGCCCTCTCGGGCCGACTACGCTCTGCGGGTTTTGCTGGTATTGGGGCAGGCCGATGAGCAGGCGATCGCTCCCGCAACCGCTACCAATGGCGATCGCTTCCTTAACCTAGAGCAGGAAGCCCAGGCCCTGAGCCAGGCCCTCGAACATCGAGCAGTGGCCCGGCTCTATCCCAACGGATTTGCCCCCGCCGCCCCATCCGTGGTGGATACCCTGGTGCAGCCGACCCTGCCAGAGCTGGTTAACTGCCTGGAGTCCAACACCTACAACGTCTTTTTCTATGCTGGCCACGGGACCCCTGCCCCCGACGGTGGTCTACTCTATCTCCGCCCTGACGCCTGCATCAACGGCACGGAGCTGGCCCAGGTGCTGACTCGCTGCCAGGTAAAGCTAGCGGTATTCAACGCCTGCTGGGGTGCACAGCCGGCCAAGGACGCCCACCAGGCTCCCATACCCCGCAGCAGCCTCGCGGAGGTGTTGATTCACCACGGCGTCCCCGCAGTGTTAGCCATGCGGGATATGATTACCGATGCAGAGGCGCTGAGCTTCATCGAAGTCTTTGCCCAGGCCCTAGCCGAGCGGACTCCCATCGATCGGGCCGTCGCCATTGGTCGCCAGCAGCTGCTGACTCTCTACAAATTCAACCAGCCCGCCTGGACGCTCCCGGTGCTCTATATGCACCCGGAGTTTGACGGTGAGCTGCTTCGCCCCGTCGAGGAGGGCGTGACCGAAATCCCTGACACCAGCACCACCTGGCTGGGGCGGCGCGCGCCCAGCGCCTTCCTGCGACCGACGGAGATACCTTCCCAAACCTGGCCGATCCAGGGCGGTATTATGCGCGTCGGTAAGTGGGAGGGCAATGACCTGGTGATTCACGGACCGGGGGTTTCGCGCAAACACGCCGAGATTTTCTACCGCGATGCCACGGTGGATGACGCATCGCCAGCGTCTTTTTACCTGCGGGACTTCTCACGATACGGTACGCTAATCCTGCGGAAAGATGGTTGGCAGCGCATTCACCATCGGGAAGTGATGCTGCCCTCGAAAACTCAGCTTAAGTTTGGTAGCCATCGCTGCCAAACCATTGAGTTCGTGGTGGATAACGTGACCGATTTGTCGTGAGGATAGCCCGACCCTCACCAGATTGGGTGAAAATTCAAACCAGTTACGGAACTGGCTATATGGGTAATGTAGCTAGGGATGGCGAGAGCATCCGCTTGACCGACTCAGTTAATCAACTCAGTCAGCCGCTGCCATCAGCGGACGCCGCGAGGTTCTTCCCAACGACTCACCCTAAATTACCCATTCCAAATCACGATCCCCAACCCTACCGGTGTGTTGGATGACATTAAGGAGCGATAACAACATGGCCAGCGATTCTACTAATCCTTCACCTTCTTCCCAGGAATTTATGACCCGTCTAGACCTGCTTGAGCATATTCTCGACCCAGAAGCCTATCCCTGGGAACCCAGTGCTGCTGAGGCAAACGACTATTTTCTAAAAATGGAGGCGGCATGGGACAGTCAAGCTGCGGATGAGGAAGAAGCGGCGATCGCTGCCCATGAAGCTGGTTTCTTCGCACAACTCAACCAAGCCTGGAATGAGATGACTCCTGCTGCCCAGGCTATCCAGGAGGTCCCCCCAGATCCAGCGCTTCAGACAGCACTGGTCGAGCAGCTCGGTGACCGCATTCCTGGGAACTTAGTTAATAGCATTCTGCAAAAAGCTCAGGAAGTCATTTCAGCGAACCTATCCGTTGCCGATCAGTTGGTTCAATGCGTCCAGTCCATCCTACCCAGCTGGGATGCCGACGACTTGCAGGTGCTGGCCCGTCCCTATGCCTTTGCCATGCGGAGTGGTGAACCGGCAACCCTGGAGGTGGCCCTACGATCGGTGCGGTATGCGGCCTGGACCGAGCTTTCCGGTATCGAACGGGCGCGGCTCAGTCTGGCGATCGCCCGCTATACCCTGTCTCAAATGGAGTCTTCGAAGCAGGTCTGAGGCTGGTCATAGCCAGCGCCGGATAGCCCCCGCCCCTGGAGTTCCTGATCCCTGTTTCTCTAGATTTTTGGATTTTTTCTAAGCTAAATTTTCCCAGTCCCAATTTTCTCGATAAGTTAGTCTCGATAAGTTAGTCTCAGCAAGTTAGCGTCGGTGGTTGAGACGAGTCGCAAAGTTCTGCGATCGCATCGGTGACAGTGCCCGCGCCTTGAGGATTGCCGCCGCCAGAAATGCGTAGGACAAGACGCCCACCAGCGCCAAAACGATGGGATTGATGAAGCCAGTCGTATTCCACAGAGCGTGCAGCATCGATGCCGAGAGATAGCCAATGATGAGGATGCGCCAGCGATATTTTGGCTTCAGCACGCTCAGGCCAATGAAATATCCCATATAGCCGCTATAGGCCATGTGCCCGGATACGGAGCCGAGAATCCGCGGAATAAGAAGCTGCAGCCCCAGCAGTTCGCCGTCAATACTTCCAGCCTGAAAAGAGACTTCCCCCACGATGCTGGGGACATACTGCCCCAGCGTTTCCACTAGGGTAAAGCCCACGGCAGAAGCCGTACCCAGCAGGATGCCGTCCAGCGGTTCGCAAACGCCAATTTGTTCGGCGCGAGCGCTGCGAAAGCTGGCCCCAATCCAGGCAGCCAGGAGCACCGGCAGAGACTTGAGCAGTTCTTCCATCAGCCCAGCGCCAAAGAACATCTGGACGAGCAGGGTCATAAAGTTAATCGAATCGGTTCTGGTGGGAATGGCCCCCGGCAGCACCTCACGAAAGATGAAGGTGAAAACGTTTAGAACTGGGCTAACCAGCAGCACAACAGTAATCAGGGCCGAGCCCACCAGCAGCCACCAGGGCTTATGTTTGCCGCAGAGCTGGTAGACGAAAAAATAGGCTGCGCTTGACAGGTAAGCCGCCAGCAAAATATTGAACCAGGCCGGGTCCCCCACCGAAATGAACATGAGCACGACAAACAGAACGGTGACAATCCCAGGAATCAGGTAAGCTTTGCGGGTTAAGTCGCGCCCTGTTGAGACGATGGGAAAGAGCTGGCTGAACGTCACGCGACCCGATGAGGGCGAGCCGTGGTGGCGGCGATACTCAGTGGGGAAGCTGGATTCGCGGTTGGACGGTACGTCGCTGATGTGCTGAAAAGAGGCGGGGAGCGGATAGCCGTCTGGCGAGAGTAGCGGCGGGGCGTCGGGATCGGCTCCGGGGAGGGAAGCCAGCACGTCGAGGGGCAGAATTTCAAAGACGAACATCGGCCCCTGCTTCCCCAAACCGATGCGATCGCCCTCATGCAAAATACGACAGTGATGCAGCCGCTCGCCATTGACGTAGGTGCCGTTCGAGCTGTTGAGGTCGCAAATCTGCCAGCAGAAGGGCTGATCAGGAACGGACTCAATCTTGGCGTGGTGGCGCGACACGCCCGTGTGAATTCTGGTGTCGAGGACAATCTGACAGGACGGATCGCGCCCTAGTCGCACCTCGCCAGCGTGAGGCAGGGGATAGAACTCAAGACTCGCAATACCACCGGGGGATAGTTGCCGCAACAGAGCCGCTAAAGGGCGCGAGCCGCTCATGATCTAGGGTGCCTTGTAAAGCTTACTCAAATGAGAATGGATCACCAGCGCGATGAAAGAAAGGCCAGCAGGGGACTGAGACTTGGGGACATCGGCTGCAATCGTAGTCATCCCTATTTTCCACTAAACCTATCGAAGCTTCGACCATTTTATACCGGCTAGGCCCGTTCCTACCTTAGCGAGATCTTAGCGAAATCCTACTGGTTGGCGCGGGCATCTTGCACTGCCGCATAAAAAAATACCCCGGTTAAAGGGATGCTGAGGGTTAAGATGATTCCGGTCGTAACGCTCCCCAGCTGGGGAGTGCCCGACGATAGCTCAAAGATGGAACCTACCGCTGCGATCGCTGCTACACATGAGCAGGCTAACAATACACCACTTTTTGGGGTCACAGGCACTCCAACGTATAATTTTTAACCAGCTGGGGAGGGATAACCCCTTCCCCTGAAACTTCAGTCTAACCAGCCTACTCAACCGGATTCACGGCACCGATGGCAAACCCCTGCTTGCTGAGTTCTTGATTGAGCAGAATGGTGTTTTCAACCCGATCCACAAACATGATGCCATGTAAGTGGTCCATTTCATGCTGAATCACCCGGGAGAGCAGCCCACTCACCTGGAGACGCTGGGGGCGGCCATTTTCGTCTTTAAAGCTGACGTCGATGACTTCGGGGCGAACCACGTCCAAAAATACCTTGGGTACGCTGAGGCACCCTTCCTGAATGACGCAGGTGTCGCGGCTGAATGCTTTGATGACCGGATTGATCAGTACCAGAGGCGGATTGGCAGCATCTTCAGGGTCGCAATCCACTACCAAGATTTGCTTATTTAGCCCGACTTGTGGTGCCGCTAGCCCAATCCCATCTTCGCTGTACATGGTTTGTAGCATCTCGCGAGCCAGCTGCCGCACCTCATTGTCGATCTTGGTAATGCGCTTGGTGGGCTGGCGCAGGGCGCGATCGCCCAAGTAATGCAGATTCAGGGGCGGCTTGGCTAGCTTTTTCTTTTCGATGGCGATCGGAGAGGATTGAGAAGTCATGGAATTGCTGAGCGTAAACGGCAATTGGATGGAAAATGGCAGTCTGGTCTTGACTTAAGTGCTTGATCAGATTTACTCAGGTTTTCTTGGGAGTATACCCCCAAGAAAATAATTTTGTTTAACTTTTTGGGATTACGTTTGCGTCTTTTCTATCTTAGTCAATCATGTCTCCAAATGGCGTCTCCAAATAGTTAGGTGGCAGGCGATCGCGCTGTTCCTTTGACCCCACGTGCCGCAAAATAGGGAGACGGTTACGGCCAGGCCATTGCTGATTTACCGCTTGAGGAGTGACCATGCTGCAATTCATTACCAAAGCCGATTATTTACTGCGGGAAACGCTGCTGGGGCTGAAGCGGGGCGGCTGGATGAACTGGGCCGCCATCAGCACGGTGACCGTCCTGCTGTTCCTGTTTGGCATCAGCCTGCAGGCTTCCTGGCAAATCGATCAGCTCCTGCACCAGTTTGGCAGCCAGCTCGAAATATCCGTTTACCTGGAGCCAGGAGCGCAGGCCGCGACCCTCCAGCCCACGGTTGCGGCAATGTCGGCGGTTACTGATGTGACCGCCGTCTCAAAGGATGAAGCCTGGGCCAACCTGATGCGCGACATGGGTGTTGCTGACCCGGCGGAGGCGACCCGCCAGCTAAACGGCAACCCGCTAGTGGATGAGCTGCAGGTGAAAGCTGCTCAGTCGGAGGTGGTGCCCAAGCTGGCAACAGAACTGGCCCAACTGCAAGGCGTAGACGATGTGCAGTATGTCGATGAAGCAGTGCAGCGCATTGCTCAGCTCAATCGGGGGCTGAACTGGATTAGCGTCACCGTCACCTCCTTGCTCACCGTTACGGCGATCGCCGTCATCACCACGACTATCCGGCTCATCGTCATGGCGCGGCAGCGGGAAATCGAAGTGATGCAGCTCGTGGGAGCTACCACTACCTGGATTTACTTCCCGTTTATTCTGCAGGGCATCATTTTTGGCGTGGCGGGGGCATTTTTGGCCTGGGGCTTCATCCTAGGACTGCAGCAGTTCATCAGTCAGCTCCTGGCCCAGCAGCCAGACTTTATCCAGTTCCTGGCAGGCGGATTGACACTCAGCGCCACCAGAGCGCTGCTGCTGCCCCTAGCGCTGATTGGCCTGGGAAGTTCGGTGGGGCTGATGGGCAGCCTATTTGCCGTGCGCCGCCTCGCCACCCGTTAGCAGAAAACGCGACGCTGGACGACGGCCTTTGCCAGAAGCTGCTCATATTCCTGGCTGGAAACAATGTAGGCCCCAAAGCGCTCTAGGTGGGGGTTATTCATCTGGGCATCGAATAGGAGAAACTGGCGCGATCGCAGCCGCTCTACCAGCTTGACCATCGCCACTTTTGACCCGTCGGGAATCTGGTAGAACATGGACTCGCCGATAAAGGCCCCACCAATTACCAGCCCCAGGATGCCGCCCGCCAGATTGTCCCCCTCCCAGGTTTCAAAGCTATAGGCCCAGCCTGCTCGATGCAGGGCACGGTAGATTGCCTTTAGCTCGTCCGAGATCCAGGTCGTCTCTCGATTGGCGCAGCCGGTTACGACAGCATCGAAGGCCCGGTTGATGGCAACGGTGAAGCGATTCTGGTTCAAAACCCGCTGGAGCGATCGCGGATAGCGGAACCGGTCATCCAGGGGAATCAGGGCACGTTCCCGACTGGCGTACCATCCCAACTCGCTGCCCGCGTCGTCAGCCATCAGGAAGTACCCCTGGGCATATCCTTCAACAATGGCGGGAATGTTAAACTGCATAAGATAAACTGAGGCCGTCAGTTTCTGCTGTGCTAGCCAGTCTTGCCTATGTCTGAACCCATTTCACCCGTGACCCTGCCCGCCGCTGAGCATCCCCGTCAGGAAGGGGAATGGCTGCAGACGCTTCTGAAGCAATGGCTTGATCAGGAGTTCATACCGGAATCGATTAACGGCGACATCGCTGAGCGAGCTGCCCAGGTTTTTGTTCGCCAGCGGATGGAAGGAGAAAACGACGTGGGGGCGCTAGTGCTGGCGATCGTTACGGAAATGCAATCATTTGACTTTTCCCGCAGCTTCTACAGCGAGTTCGCCGTTGCCAACGCTATTAGCGACTTTCTGCTGGATAGCCTGGGCATTGAGGGTTGCTGCGGTCGCGCCCAGAAAAAGTAACGATTTGTAGGGGCGAAACACTCGGCAGATACTTTTTGCCTCTCAGCGAAAGCGTTAGGCCGAATGTTTCGCCCCCACCGGGGTGTATGCGTAAATTCGGAATTCTTACCAGCTAGACTTGACGACCCCTGGCAGCAGACCTTCGTGAGCCATTTGCCGCAGAGCATTGCGACACAGACCGAAGTCGCGGTAGTAACCCCGGGGCCGACCCGTGAGCCAGCAGCGGTTGCGGACACGAGTGGGCGCACTGTTACGGGGAAGCTGTTGAATTTGGCGATGGATGGCGAGACGCTCTTGCTGGGTTTCGGCGCTTGCAAACGCCTCCTTTAGCGCTTCACGCTTTTGAGCGTACTTCTCTACCATCTTCTTGCGCTTTTTGTCTCGCTCGACCATGCTTTTCTTAGCCATGAGCAGTCATTTCGTTCCCAAAATTGAACACAGCTTTTCTATAATAGCCAACTTTCTAAAACATCGGGTTAAGGTCTTAAAAACGCCAGCGATTCGATCGGAAACTATGACGTTTTTGCGCTGGCCTCACCCGGCTCAGTCGCTGGCGTTGCTGGAGCCGCCGGGCACAAATCGGCCAACGTGCAGCGATCGCACGCCGGATTTCGCGCCATGCAAACCGCTCGACCGTGATAAATCAGCCGAATAGACCAGTTTTCCCAGTCGGGCTGGGGCAGCAGCGCCATTAGGTCCCGCTCGATGCGGATAGGGTCGGCGTGGGTGGTCAGCCCCAGCCGGTTCGTCAGCCGCTTGACGTGGGTATCGACGGTTACCCCAGCATTAATGCCATAGGCGTGAGCCAGGACGACATTGGCGGTTTTGCGGGCCACCCCCGGTAGCTTCAGCAGGTCGTCCATATTATTGGGTACTTCGCCGCCAAACTCTTCCATAATCATGCGGCAGGCCGCCTGAATGTTCTTCGCCTTATTGCGGAAGAAGCCCGTAGAGCGCACCAGGTTCTCCAACTCGGCTAAATCGGCACTGGCGATCGCCCCGGCATCGGGAAAGCGCCGAAACAGCTCTGGCGTTACCTTGTTGACCCGCTCATCCGTACACTGGGCGGACAAAATGGTGGCTACCAGGAGCTGGACAGGCGTCCGGTAGTCTAGAGAGCAGGTGGCATCTGGGTAGAGCTGCAGCAGCCGCGCCAGAATTTCCAGCGTCCGCTTTCGCTTGCCCGATCGTCGAGTGATGCTCGCTTTGGGAGTACTTGCGTTTGTAATACTCACTGATTCAGCAGATTTTGAAACACTTCAAGCTGAGCCGTGTCCCGCACAATCAGAAAGATGCCAAGCCCCAGCAGCAGCACCAGCCCGGTCTGCATGACGTTCTCCTGAATGCGGCTGGGCAGAGGCTTACCCCGCAACCCTTCCACGAGCAGGAACACCAGCTGTCCGCCGTCCAGCGCTGGGAGGGGCAGGATGTTGATAATCGCTAGGTTGATGCTGATGATGGCGGTGAAGGGGAACAGGCGAGAGGCGTCATCTTGAGCAAACTGGGCTCCCTGCTCGACGATTTTCACCGGCCCGGCCACCTGGTTGGCTACTTCAGAAAAATTAGTCACCAGGGTGACAAATCCCTGCACCGTGCGGACGAGCATATCCTGAAACTCGCTGGCCGAGCGGGTGAGGACTTCGACGACGCCGTTGGGACGGCGATATTCGATCGTGCCGTTGGGCAGGAGCTGGACGCCGATGCGGGCCGTGCCGTCGGGGTCAACGGTGGGAGTAACGGTGACATCGAGCTGGCGATCGCCCCGTTCTAGCGTCAAAATCAGCGGCTCGCCTGGGCTGTCTTGAATCGTTTCCATCAGTGAGGCGATCGCCCCTTCCGACTCATCTCCCAGAGACTGCCCATCGACAGCCACAATCACGTCGCCCGAGCGAATACCGGCCTGAGCCGCCGGAACCTCTTGGGAAATCACCTGGGGCACCAGCACACCGGGCGAGTAGTTGATGCCATCGGGAACGCCAACCCCGGTAAACTGGGCGACGAACACCAGGTAGGCAAACACCAGGTTAGCGATCACCCCGGCACTAATCACGATCGCCCGGTCGAGGATGGGGCGATTCTTAAGCAGGTCAGGATCGGTCGGGGGAATATCGCTCTCCGGGTCGTCGTCGGGAAAACCAACAAATCCACCCAGCGGAATAGCTCGCAGCGCATATTCGGTTTCCTTCCCCTGAATGCTCCAAATCACGGGGCCAAAACCGATGGAAAAACGGTTGACGTGAATCCCCTGGAGGCGGGCCGCTGTGAAATGCCCCAATTCGTGAACTGCAATGAGGAGTGCCAGAACTGCGATCGCCGCTAAAACAGACATAAATTTCTCGGTCGTCTTCGTTACGTATTTTTTCTATTCTAGAACTTGTATGGCATTACGCTTTCACGTTAGGACGCTCAAGAGGTGTAAAACCCCCGCGTCGCAAGGCTTCCACAATCAAAACTGAGCCTGTAGAGCTGTATTGCTTCTTGTCTTTGTCCGAGTTTCCCGATCCCACTGCCGCTGCTGTCCAACCACTAACTGAACCATGCGCCAAGCCTCTCTACCCCCCGGTAATTTCGGACTCCCCGTCATCGGCGAAACCCTCGCCTTCCTCAAAGATGGCGACTTTGCCCAGACCCGCCACGCCCGCTATGGTGATGTCTTCAAGACCAGACTATTCGGCAAGCCAACGATTTTTGTCAGAGGCGCGGCGGCCAATGAATTTGTCTTCGCCAATGAAAACCGCTACTTTCAGGTAAGCTGGCCCCAGAGCACTAGTGCCCTGCTGGGCAGCCTATCCCTGGCGCTCCAGCACGGCGGCGTCCATCAGTCCCGCCGCAAGCTCCTGGCCCAGGCGTTTCTGCCCCGCGCCCTGGACGGCTACATTCCCGCCATGACGGCCATTACCCGGCAATATTTAACCCGCTGGGAAAAGATGGCCACCCTCACCTGGTATCCCGAACTGCGAAACTATACTTTCGACGTGGCTAGCTCTCTGCTGGCAGGGCTGGAGAACGGCTCCCAGACGCCCCTGGGGCACTGGTTTGAAGTTTGGTCTCAAGGGTTGTTTTCTCTGCCCATCAACCTGCCGTGGACGACCTTTGGTAAGGCGATGCGATCGCGTCAAAAGCTCCTCAGCGAAATCGAAACCCTTATCCGCCAGCGGCAGACCCGCCCCGATGCGGGGACGGATTCTTTGGGACTACTGCTCCAAGCCACCGACGAGGACGGCCAGCGGCTTACAGTTGATGAACTGAAGGATCAGATTCTGCTGCTGCTGTTTGCCGGGCATGAAACTCTGACATCGGCGATCGCCTCCTTTTGTCTGCTGACCGCCCAGTATCCCGCCGTACTGCACCAGCTGCGGCAGGAACAGGCTGGTCTGGATATCCCCGACCCGCTCACCCTTGCCCATCTCAAGTCGATGACGGGTCTCGACTCGGTGCTGCGGGAGGTGCTGCGACTCGTGCCTCCGGTGGGCGGCGGCTTTCGCGACGTGATCCAGACCTGCGAACTGCAGGGCTACCAGGTTCCCCAGGGCTGGAGCCTGCTTTACAGCATTGGGCAGACGCACCAGGATGCGAGCCTTTATGCCGACCCGGAGCAGTTTGAGCCGGAGCGATTCAACCCGAAGTCAGATGTCGATTCACCATCTACTAAGCTGGCTCAAAAATATGGCTATGTGCCCTTCGGCGGCGGCATTCGGGAATGCCTGGGCAAGGAATTTGCCCGGTTGGAGATGAAGCTGTTTGCGGTTTACCTGCTGCGGGACTACGAGTGGACGCTACTGCCAGACCAGGATCTGGACCTGATAATGACGCCTACTCCCCATCCCAAGGACGGTTTGCGGATGAAGTTTAGCCGCCGCAAGAAATCGTGACATCCTCCCGACGCTGACCTTTCAGGTACAGCGCGGGACTTATAGCTCCCCGAATCCCTCAAAAGTTAAATTTTCTTAAAAATTAAATTTTCTTAAAGAAAGGGATAAGCCCGGTAAAAGTCAGCGGCTTCTTAACCTGGGCTTTACGTCTGGGGTATATCCTCCTTCTGGAATAGCCAAACTATGCCCAAAGAGAGTGTGTAAAATGACATTTCAGAAACCCATTGTCCGCTTAGCGTCCACGCTTTCCCTTATCGCATTGGTCGGTGGTCTGGCTGCCTGTGCAGGGGGTGGCACCGATCCCGCCGCTACCACTGATGCGGGTACTGAAGATGCAGCAACCACTACCGAAGGTTCTGACCTCAGTGGTGCCATTGCTATTGATGGCTCCAGCACGGTTTTCCCTGTTGCTGAAGCAATGGCAGAAGAGTTCCAGAAGGTCAATCCCGACGTCCAGATCACCGTGGGTGCATCCGGCACGGGCGGTGGTTTCGAGAAGTTCTGCGCAGGCGAAACTCAAATTTCCAACGCCTCTCGCCCTGTTAAGCCCGAAGAAATCGAAAACTGTCAGGCCAACGGCATCGAAATGATTGAGGTTCCCGTTGCCACTGACGCTCTCACCGTCGTCGTTAACCCCGAGAACGACTGGGCTGAGTGCATGACCATCGATCAGCTCAACACCATGTGGGCACCCGAAGCTCAGGGCACCGTCGCCAACTGGAGTCAGGTCGACCCCAGCTACCCCGACGCTCCGCTTGACCTCTTCGGTCCCGGAACCGACTCCGGCACCTTCGACTACTTCACCGAAACGGTCAACGGTGAAGAAGGAGCCAGCCGCGGTGACTACACGGCCAGCGAAGACGACAACGTGCTCGTTCAGGGTGTCGCTGGAGACGTGAACGCCATTGGTTACTTCGGATACGCCTACTACCTGGAAAACCAAGACCAGATCAAGTCAGTGGCGATCGACGGTGGCAGCGGCTGCGTCGAGCCGAACGAAGAAAACGTGCTCAACGGCACCTACACCCCCCTCGCTCGTCCCCTGTTCATCTACGTCAATAAGCAGGCGGCTGAAGAAGACCCGGCTCTCCAGGCATTCATCGATTTCTACATCGATCCCGCCAACAAAGAGCTAGTCGGCTCCGTCGGCTACGTGCCCATGTCCGACGAGAAGTACGCTGAATCGAAAGAAATCTTCACCAGTGGCCAGGTGAAGACGGCTGAATAAATCGTCTTGACGGTGATCTAGAGGCTGGAGGGAGGCGGTTGACTCTTCTTCCAGCCTCTCTCCCTTAGTGCCTATCCGAAAACTCGCTAGAGTTTTTGGAAACCAAAACCCCTGACGGAGTTTTCGGATAGATTTCTTAGAGCCATTCTTACAGTTGTGGGGTCGTTCCGTACCCTGACTTGAAAACGAAAATTCGGTTTTTGATATGGCGGACAGCACCTTTCCAGTCCCTCCCTCCCAAACCGCTGGAGAATCTCTCTGGCAGCCCAATCGTTCAGCCAGCAAGCTCTCTCAAAGAATCGTCGTTATTATCTGCGGCATTTTTGCGACGGTCTCCATTGCGACTACCATCGGCATCGTCTTGACCCTCATCTTTGAGACGATTCTCTTCTTCCAAGAGGTTCCGCTCTGGCGATTTTTAACCGATACCCAGTGGACGCCCCTCTTTGCCAATCCCCAATATGGCGTCATTGTGCTGCTCTGCGGCACTTTCCTGACGTCCATCATCGGTTTGGTTGTGGCCATCCCCCTGGGGCTCTTTGCTGCGATCTGTCTCAGCGAGTATGCACCCCGCAACCTCCGTGCCTGGCTCAAGCCAGCCCTGGAAATCTTGGCGGGGGTGCCAACGGTCGTGTTCGGCTATTTTGCCCTGCTGTTTTTGACACCAATTCTGCAACCGTTCATCCCAGGGTTGAGCGTTTTTAACGCATTGAGTGCGGGCATCGTCCTCGGCTTTGCCATTCTGCCTACCATCGCCTCCCTGAGCGAAGACGCCATTTTTGCCGTTCCCCAGAGCCTGCGGCAGGGCTCCTACGCGATTGGGGCCACCAAGCGAGAAACGATTACCGGCGTGGTGCTGCCAGCAGCCCTGTCCGGAATTGTGGCATCAATTGTCCTGGGGGTAGCCAGAGCCGTTGGTGAAACGATGATCGTGACGCTGGCAGCCGGTGCCTCTCCCCGGTTGACCCTCGACCCACGCAGCTCCGTCATGACGATGACGGCCTTCATCGTTTCCATCGCTAAAGGAGACGCCCCCTACGGCTCAACGGAGTATTTCACCCTGTTTGCTGTGGGGATGACGCTTTTCGTCATCACCCTCTGTCTCAATGTCTTTAGCTTCTGGTTTGTCCGCAAGTTTCAGGAGAAGTACGAATGACCGCAACCAATCCAGACACCGCCTCCCGGCTTCCCGGCTCTGAAACTGATAATTTTGAGCCAAAGCTGGCTCAGCGCTATAAGTACGACAAAATTTTCAAGATCGTTAGCTGGATTGCGACCTTTTCCGGTCTTGTTGTATTAGCATTCCTAATTCTTGACGTACTGATTGATGGCATTCCCACATTGAGTCTAAGCTTCATCACCAACGGACCCTCCCGTAATGCAGAAGATGCGGGTATCTGGCCGCCGCTGGTGGGTACGGTCTACCTGCTGATTATTACCGCTGTCGTCGCTTTCCCCATCGGCGTTGGTTCCGGAATTTTTCTGGAAGAGTTCGCCAAAGACAACCTCTTCGCCAAAATTGTTGAAATTAACATTGGTAACCTGGCGGCGGTGCCATCCATTATCTACGGTATGTTGGGCCTATTTGCCTTTGCCCGCCTGATGGAACCCCTGACGGGAGGGCGCAGCGTCCTGGCAGGAGGCTTGACCCTGGCCCTGCTCATTCTGCCGGTGATCATTGTCGCGACCCGGGAATCTCTCCGTGCGGTCCCCGACAGCCTGCGCATGGCCGGTATGGCACTGGGATCGACCCGCTGGCAAACCGTCAGAGCCCACGTGCTGCCCCAGGCACTGCCCGGCATCATGACCGGCACCATTCTCGCCCTGTCACGGGCCATCGGCGAAACGGCTCCCCTGATCGTGGTGGGTGCGGTTGCCTTCATCCCCTTCGCCCCCGATTTTTCCATCGAAGGTCTACAGTCCAAGTTCACGGCTATGCCGATTCAGATCTTCAACTGGATTGCCCGCCCCAGGGAAGAGTTCCATGCGATTGCGGCGTCGGCCATTATCGTGCTCATGATTGTGCTCCTCATCATGAACACGACCGCTATCTATGTACGCAACCGTTTTCAGCGCTCGCGGTAGATGCACTAGCGCCGGAACTGCCTTTTCGGATAGTTTTCTACCAGTCAGTGGATCATCATAGTTAAGCGAAGCGATCGCCGGGGTACGCCCCTCGGCTGGGAGAGCACCCCGACCGCTTCATCTACGACCAGGTACTTATCGTTTTTGTTGTTTGTTGGACAAGAGGCTTGTTTCCCATGCAATCTCAATCATCTCCCGCAGCCGTCGGGACCGAAGACGTGTTCCAGGTTGAGAACACCGGCTACTACTACGGAACTAATTTGGCAGTCCGAAACGTTCAGCTCGGCATTCCGGGCAACAAGATCACGGCGTTTATCGGTCCTTCCGGATGCGGCAAGAGCACCGTGCTGCGCTGCTTCAACCGCCTGAACGACCTGATTCCGGGTGCCCATATCAAAGGACGCATCACCTACCACGGCGTTGACCTCTATAGCGGCGACGTTGATCCCACGGAACTGCGCCGCCGTATCGGCATGGTGTTCCAGAAGCCCAACCCGTTCCCCAAGTCAATCTACGAGAACATCGCGTTTGGTGCCCGCATTAACGGCTACAAGGGCAATATGGACGAACTGGTAGAGCGCTCCCTGCGGGGTGCCGCCCTCTGGGACGAAGTAAAGGACAAGCTGAAGGAAAGCGGCCTCTCCCTCTCCGGTGGTCAGCAGCAGCGTCTCTGTATTGCGCGGGCGATCGCCATTGAGCCTGAAGTTCTCCTCATGGACGAGCCCTGCTCTGCCCTTGACCCCATCTCCACCCTGCGCATCGAAGATCTGATGCAGGAACTCAAGGAGCAGTACACCATCATCATCGTTACCCACAACATGCAGCAGGCTTCCCGCGTCTCCGACATGACGGCCTTCTTCAACGCCGAGGCCACCGATAAGGGCGGCAAAGTGGGATATCTGGTGGAGTACGACAAAACCACCAAGATCTTCCAGAATCCGGCCCAGGAAGCCACCCAGGAATACGTCACGGGTCGCTTCGGTTAAGCGTTTAAAATCCAAGCGGGCGAATGCTGTTCGCCCCTATTGGCATTTGGCGATCGCTCTCCTACTGGGGCGATCGCTTTTTAGCCTTCCTTTGGTCCCGTCACCATTTGCAGCACAAACGGCTCACCGCCCGTCTGGTGATAGCGATCGGCCCACTGGCGGATGATTTCATCCAGTTCATCCAGCGCCTGATTAACCCGCTCTGGAGGGATGTCCATCTCTTCCAGAAAGCGCACCGTGCGAGGTTGACGTTCGGCCCAGTCTCGCATCATGCGGAAGTAGCGGGCCGTATCTTCCACCATGATGTAAGTGCGCTCTTCGTCGTTGGCCGGGGAGTAGGACGATCGCGTCAGGGCATAGAAAGGCATGCCCCAGGGAGAGTCAATCCGGGTCACCGTGCCGGAGTAGATTAGCCGCCGCTTAATGTGCTCTGCCAAGGCCTCGCTGAGGGGCATCTGGCGCTCATCCGGCAGGTCTTCCTGGGAGCGGGCATGGAGGAACTCAATCAGCTCCATGAACTGGAATGAATTAATTAACTGGGCGTCCGGCAGGTTGGCGGGCAGCTTCTCCTCTAGCTGGCGCTTCTCTTCAGAGGTTAGGCCAGTGCCGGGAATGCGCGATCGCCCCGGCATCCAGGGATAGTGCTCCATCCAGACATAGGGAAACTGAATCAGATAGCGCGGCTCCTGGGAACCCAGCATCTTGAGCAGCTTCCCCTCCGTGAGCGCCTGACGCACCTCCTCAACGATCACCTTGACCCGCTTGGGTTCGATATGGTGCAGGTGGCCCGTCATCCGCAGGTTTTGTCCCTGCTCCAGATAGGTCATGTAAATAGCACATTTAGCGGCGGTGGCGGCGGCGTCTAGAAATGCCCCGTGCCGATGGCCGCTGGTGCGCATCGCGCTGAACGCTAAATACAACATGATCTGATCCATCGCACTGGGACTAAGATTTTTGATCAGATCGGTGTCACTTTTCATACTGAAACTAAGAATATGAAGCGTAGAAACAACAAAATCGTGGATTCACGGAGCTAACTTCTGGAAAACGCTAGAACCCCCACTAAGCCCACTTTTAGTACCACTAGCTTAGATCAGATTGATACAATCAGCACAAGTTATTTCAGCAAAACCAATTAAGCCCTCCTGACAAAACATCTTAGGCAGGCGGTTGGCAATAAACGATTCGTTTAAGATGGGTGCACGGGTTAGCCCGATTGGTTTTCCAGCACAGCTATGCTCTCTCAAATTTATTACTTGATCCGATCCCGCCAGGATGGTCGCCATCTCGTTGCCCATCCCAAACCTGCACCGCCCGCCAATCCAGACCAAAGTCCGCCCAGCAGGCCCGCCTTCCTTCTGCTATTTACCGATCATGCCGATGCCCTGAGCTACCTCAACACCCACGGTCGGGATGTAGCCCACCAGTTCGCTGTCGAGTCGGCCACCGGCACCCAGCTATCTGGGCTAATGCAGCGCTGGGGGTTTGCCGGGGTGGGGATAGTCCGGGACCCGCTCCTGCCGCGCATTGAATTTATGCAGAAGGAATCTCCTCTAGGTGGATTGTAACTCCTGTCCGGAGAAAATAGGCTGCTGGAGTTGGGGCGATCGCCCTCCCATCTCCAGCCGCGTCCCGTTCTGAGATAGAATGCTTGACACTCCCCATAGCTAAAAGCTAGGGGATTTTTGGCTCATCCACCATCCATAACTTTGGAGGAGCAATAGATTTCCAGGCTCCCCAGATCTGAGATCCCTGATCCCTACAGCAACCGACAGACCCGCATGGCGAAGCACTATCGCATCACCCTCTTACCCGGCGACGGCATCGGCCCCGAAATTATGGCAGTGGCTGTAGATGTCCTTCAGGCAGTCGGCCAGCGGCTCGACCTCCAGTTCGACTTTCAAACAGCCGCCATCGGCGGAGCTGCCATCGACGCCACCGGCCATCCCCTACCGGACGAAACCCTGGCCCAGTGCCGGGACAGTGATGCCGTGCTGCTGGCAGCCATCGGTGGCCCCAAATGGGACAGCCTGCCCAACCACCTCCGTCCCGAACGGGGGCTGCTGGGCCTGCGGGCCGGTCTCCAGCTCTTTGCCAACCTGCGCCCCGCCAAGATTCTGCCCCAGCTCATTGACGCCTCCACCCTCAAGCGAGAGATCGTCGAAGGCGTAGACATCATGGTGGTCCGCGAACTCACGGGAGGCATCTACTTCGGCCAGCCCAAAGGCATTTTCACCACCGAAACCGGGGAGCAGCGGGGCGTCAACACCATGGCCTACACCGCTGCTGAGATCGATCGTATTGGCCGAGTCGCCTTTGAAACCGCCCAAAAGCGCCGGGGCCAGCTCTGCTCCGTCGATAAAGCCAATGTGCTGGACGTCTCTCAGCTCTGGCGCGATCGCCTCACCCACCTCGCTGCCGACTACCCCAACGTCGAGCTGTCCCACCTCTATGTGGACAACGCCGCCATGCAGCTTGTTCGCTACCCCAAGCAGTTCGACACCATCGTCACGGGCAACCTCTTTGGCGAC
>JBHJGR010000005.1:0-2686 GCA_050331615.1 Elainellaceae cyanobacterium | reverse complement strand
ACGCCGGAACAGGGTAAAAAAACGCTTGGGGACACTTTTCCCGCTGGCGCTGACTGCCCAATATCTAGATAGTTTGACCATATTGGAGCGGCTGTTTGGTGAGGGGTTGCGGAGTTAGAGATAAAACTCTCAGATCAGTTTTAAGGATGGAGGATGAACCAAGAATCCCCTAGCTTTTAGCTATGGGGAGTGTCAAAAGGGCTATTTTAGCTATCCCCATTCATAGAACATTCTGAAGTACTATCTCTCAAAAATGAACCACGAGAAAGTTAACCAGTTATTGTCCAAGCTCCCCGTGATTTGCGGCACAATTGGTATCCTGGGTTGTCTTGTAGCCGTAGGGACAAATTTAGCTGGGATCATTCTGGTTGAAAGGCATGACCCCATCAGTGAGACCATCAGCAAGCTGGCGATTGGCAAATATGCCTGGGTCCAGGACCTCGGCTTGGACTTCTTTGCGGTGGCGTTGTTTGCTACTGCAGTCGGACTCTACAGATGGCAGTTGGGTAAGCTGAAGTGGAAAATCGGCACTGCTCTTTTGGTGCTGCTGGGAATCGACGTTATCCTCATTGCTGAGCATAATCAGTATGCGAATCGAGCGGGCGTAGGAGCCTCTATTCATATCCAGTGCGTTTATGCGCTGGGCTTGCTTTTTGCCCTCTCGACGCTAATTCTTGCCTTTGGATTGCGAAAGCTGGGCCGCAAATGGTATCGGTTTAGCCTGGGCACCTCGATCTTCTGGACAGTCATGGGACCGATCTTTTTCTTCGTCCCAACGAGCTGGGATGGAGCCTTTGAGCGATTCGTCGCCCTCATCATGGTGACCTGGGTTGCCACTATATCCTGGCTTTTGATCAGACGGGGGCGCGGGCAGTTTGCGCGTTAATCACTCTGCCATGGTGATCAGGCTAGCCGGGTCAAGCCAGATCTGCCAGGGCAGCGGCTGGGCTTGCAGAGTCTCCCACTTCTCCCGGTAGATTTCGGCCTGGAGATGATAGTCCTGGGGAGATTTGGGTTTGCTGTGGAGCTTGATGTAGAGGGTGACTCGATGCTGGGTTTCAGTGGTCATGGCCAGCCAGCCGGGAAAGGTGTTGCGCTGGCTGGGATGGGGGAGAAACTGGATATGGTGAGCCCGCAGCCCCACATAGCCAAAGTCTGACGGCGGGGAATCGTCCACGTCCAGGTAGCAGCCCCAGTCCAGGGCCTCGATATGACCATCATCCAGCCGTCGGGCGCGGGAAAAGTTTTTACATTCGGTGACTTTGGCCACTTCAAAGGTGGGGGGATGTTTGAAGATGGCCTCTTTGGTGCCTTCCGCCTGGATTTGGCCGCCGGAGAGCACCAGCAGGTTCGTGCAGACCCGGTAGGCTTCCTCCAGCTTGTGGGTAATGAAAAGGGTAATGCCCTGATATTGGGACAGGACTTCAATCAGCAGCTTTTCAATATGGCTGCGCAGGTAGCTATCCAAAGCAGACAGGGGTTCGTCCAGCAAGAGAATGTCGGGCTGGATGGCGATCGCCCGCGCCAGTGCCACCCGCTGCTGCTGCCCGCCAGAGAGCTGATGGGGATAGCGATCGCCCAGCCCCGCCAGCCCCATGCGGTCCAGATACTTCGCTACCTCAGCGGCTCGCCTTGGTCTGAGAATCTCCGCCATGCCAAAGGCAATGTTTTGGGCCACGGTGAGGTGGGGGAAGAGGGCGTAATTCTGGAAGACAAGGCCGACTTTGCGATCGCGACTGGGCACATTGATCTTTCTGTGGGAATCAAACAAAACCCGTCCGTTCAGCACGATGCGCCCCTGGGAGGGCGTCTCCAGTCCAGCAATGCACCGCAGGGTCATGCTTTTCCCCGATCCCGATGCCCCCAGGAGTCCCAGCGGTGCGCGATTGGTTTGGAACGCGACCTGGAGGTGAAATCCTGGGACTTGTTTCTCGATCTGCACCACCAGTTCGGCATGGGTGGCCTGGAGAGCGACGGTTGCCGCGAAATGGGTCAGGGATGCGGTTTCTGGGGCAGGCTTGGCGATCGCCGCAGTGGTTTGGGCAGCGGGTTGATATCCTCCCCCTGGCTCCGCCGGAAAGCTCCTGCGAAGGGCTTCTCCCACCCCAGCGGGCACCCTCCCAGCTTCCACCCCTCCTCCATCCTGGACAGGATCAGACGTTACCGGGTAACGGGCCAGCCCCACCGGAGGCAGGCCAAACTGATTGGTGCGCAGCGTCCCAAAGAAGACCCAGTTAAACCCCCGCTTCACCCATTTATTAGCAAAGGTCGCTTGGTGGGAGCGGCTGCGGTTGCCGTAGTTGATGCCCGCAATCACCACCAGGGAAACCCCCACCATCAGCAGCACCCAGACCAGGGCTACCCCCATGCGGCCTGCTTCGGCGGCAAAAAAGATAGTGATGGGAATCGTCCGGGTGACGCCGGGAATGCTGCCCCCCACCATCAGCGTCGCGCCAAACTCCCCCAGGGCACGGGCAAAGGCCAGAACCGTGCCCGCCAGCACCCCCGGCCAGGCCAGGGGCAGCAGAATTTGCCAGAAAATTCGCCATTCCGAAGCGCCCAG
Source organism: Elainellaceae cyanobacterium (assembly GCA_050331615.1). Taxonomy (GTDB): domain Bacteria; phylum Cyanobacteriota; class Cyanobacteriia; order CAKZMO01; family CAKZMO01; genus JAYKGU01. The sequence goes on along the minus strand of JBHJGR010000005.1, from coordinate 123 downwards.
GGTGCGGGCCGAACTGAGCAGGGTCAGGTCCACCTGTTCGAATGCCCCCAGCACGGTTTTATACATGAGGGGAAAGGCGACGACCGTGGCGGCGATCGCCGCTGCCGTCCAGGTGAAGATGAT
>JBHJGR010000004.1:0-5150 GCA_050331615.1 Elainellaceae cyanobacterium | reverse complement strand
AAAGTTCACCGAGATGCACTTCATCTTTGTTGGAGAAGCCGATTGACGCGCTGATCGTTCCCATCAAATTCCCCTAAGTTCCCATAAGGCTCTATTGCTTATGTGTAAAGGGATAGCGCTGGTGTAGTGGGGGCGATCGCCATTGAAAACCCCTTTAGCTGGAGCAATATTCGATTCATTGATATTTAATCTTGAGCAGCTTCGATGGTTGTGCCAAGAGCTGTGCCAGCGTCCATAATCTGATTGCTTCCACAGGACATCAGAGGCAATCACCGTATAGGCGATCGCCCCTCACCTCACCGAACGATTCTGTGTCACTCCCTACAGAGCAGCCCTCACGACCCCACCATCGACGCGCAGGGGAGCGCCATTGGTGGCTGAGGACAGCGGACTCGCAACATAGGCGACCAGGTTGGCGACTTCCTCTGGCTCAATGAATCGCTGTAGCAAGGAGGTTGGACGAGCCGTCTGGAAAAACTCATCCTCCACCTTGCCCACCGGCTGCTCCTGGGACTCGGCCATCTAGGACCAGGGAGCTTAGAGAAGGAACCGATTTTCCCATGAAAGTCACTTCATCAAAGTTAACAACCAAAATCGTTCCCCGATAAGAACCGTGATGCAGAATGGAAGTGACCACTGAGTGAGGACGGTCCCATGAAAATGGCACCCACTGCTGCACCGGCCCTGCTTCTGGCCTGCGACCTGGGCAAATCTGGCGGCAAGTTCTTCTACAAGCTTTTGGATAGTAGCGGCGACCAGCAGAAACGCTCGACGCAGGCCCTTTGGATGGATTCCGAGGTCGCTCACCGCTCGGTTTCGGTGGTGAACCAGGTCGGGACGGGCGGGCGATCGCAGGACAATGCCTGGTATCGGGTGGGCGAGACGCTGACGTTCATCGGCAAAGCTGCCCAGGCCCACCTCGAATACAACAGCTTCAAGGAGGACAAGTCCCTCAAAGCTCCCGAACGTATTGCTGGCGCACTGGGGGCGATCGCCCACGCTCATCATCTGCCTTCCCGGTTCGCTGCTGTCGTCTGGGTTCTGCTACCCATCCATGAACTGAGCACCCGCAGTGCGATCGCCTCCCGATTGCAGGAGATTTGCCGGGGGTTTCATTTCCAGGACCAGCAGGCGTATCAGATTACCCTCTCCCTCAGCTTTCGCCCTGAAGGCTATGGCATCTACGTCAACCGCAAGCAGCAGCTTGAGAAGACGGGGATGGCGATCGCCCAGCGCACGACCTGGGTGGAGATGCTGGGGCACCGCAACGGCACGCAGTTGGCCTTCGAGACGGGCACGCTGAATGTCGCCAAATCTACCTCAAAGTTTCCAGGGTTCTGGGAGGTCTTCGAGAAGGCGGCGATCGCCTCTGGGGTTTCTTCGCCCGACTATGGCGTACTGCTCAAGGCACTGGAGACGGGAAATGCTCAGCAATATTCAGCAGCCAAGGACGAGCGGATCGACCTGAGTGCTGCCATTCAGCAGGTGGAGTCGGGCTATCTGGCAGCCCTGGCACCGCACTTCAATGACCACCTGATTCCCGGTCTAGCATCAAGGCAGGGGGATGTAGTGCTCGCAGGTCGAGCGGCTTACCTGATGCGCTCAGCGTTGCGGCGTTATTTCGAGGATCGAGGATTTAGTGAACGCCTCAGCTTTGCCTGGGAGGGAGATGCTGAACTGCGGCGGTGGCTGAGTGAACAGCTTCTGGAGGTGCATGAAACACCTTCCATCCCGGTGCGCATGTTGGACTGCTTTGGCGTCTTCCAAGCACTGCTGGGCGAGAAGCAAAGGATGCGAGGGGCAGCTTGATGGCAAAACCTCCTGGAGCCAGACCGGCTAGAGATACAGCTTCCCCTGAGCGAGTGAAGCTAACCTACAACGCCGCGAAATCCTCTCAGGCTGGGGTGGTGCTGGACTACTTGCTCAAGAATGACTGTTTCGACAGCCGCCAGGGACGGGACAAGGTCATTGATGCCCTCTCCGCGTTCTATCGTCCCGCCGCTGAGGAGAGGCGGGGTCAGCTATCCGAGGAGGAATTGCGGCAGGTAGCCGAGTACTGTGTGGAAGTGCTGGCCAAACAAATCGAGACCCTCTGCGAAAGCTACAGCCTGGAAAGTCCGCTAAGATCGGCTGCGGAACCACAGGACTCGGACGAACCAGAGGAACCAACAGGGCGACTGGAGGTGGTTTTGGCCGAGGGACTGCGGGCGATCGCCAATGCCATCGCCACAGGCAACCGGCCTATCAAACACTCCTCCGGCAGAACCATAAATAATGGCGTTAACGGCTTTGATGATGGCAATGAGGAGGATATTGGTGCTGAAGGTGAGTCAGTTGCTAACTTTGACGCGAATCAGGGAGTAGAAATGGACGGCACTGAGCTAGGCGATTTAGACAACCTGCTTGAGACCCAGGATATCGAAATAAAGGATGTTCAAATCTCGGAAGGCTCCGATGAGTTTTTCGCATAGTTTCTTACTCTAATAATTGGCGATCGCCCCTTTCCCTCTCTGACTGTTTTGCAGCCCACCATTTTTCAACCACGACTTTTAATGGCACCTTTCACCCACCATGTCTCTCCAGCCCAAAGAACCTGAAAACCCGGCAGGACGCGAAGCCCGTCAAACCTACCTGGTCTTTGCCAGGGCGGTGATTGGCGATACATCGCTGGACTACTCGACGCTCTACGAGCGCTTTGCCACCAATGACTGGGCCGCCATCAAGCTGGATGATGCCGTAGCTCAGTCTGCGCTCAAAGCGGGGTACGCACCCAAGGAAGTGGTGAAATTTCTGTATCAAAGCCCCTACATCCAACACCAGATTCACCAGAAGCAGGTGAATGTAAAGGTGATGAATCAGTACGCAGCATCTACCGTCGTGAATGCCAGCCAGAATTTGCAGGCTAGCGAGCTATTACGTGCCCAGCGCCGGAGCAGCCGCAAGAAGCGCCAGCAGCAGATGGAGTGAGCCTTATGGAGCCGAACCGGGAGAGATTTGTATCAAAGGGTTCTCAATCTGGGGCCAGGGGCGATCGCCTACGCTTTCGTGATAGAGTACAAACAGACTAACACCTGTTTTTTGAACCATGGCGAAATCGCAGAAACTTGAGCAGACGCTTTCGACGCTCAAGTCTATCCGAAACGACCCAACCGCTGAAAGCGCAGTCCAGGCTCTGCGGCAGGTTCTGAAGAGTAAATTCGGGGTTGCCGTCGCTCAGGCCGCAAAGCTGGTAGGCGATGCCGAGCTGTATGACCTCAAACCTGACCTGGCAGCGGCATTCGAGCGATTGATGGACAAGCCGCAGGATAGAGACCCTGGCTGTCAGGCCAAAGAGAGAATTGCCGAGGCCCTTTACAAGCTGGAGTTTAGCAACGAGCAGCTGTTTCTCCAGGGCATTCATCACGTCCAGCTTGAAGCTACCTGGGGTGGGCAGATAGACACGGCTGCGGGCCTGCGGGGAATCTGTGCGCTGGGTCTGGTCCGGATGAATTATCCAGAGGTGATGGTTGAGTTGGCCGATTTGCTCTGTGACCCCGACCCATCAGCACGAGCAATGGCGGCAAAGGCGATCGCCTACACCGAGAACCGTGACGGGGTACCATTGCTGCGGCTCAAAGCTCGGATAGGCGATAGTCATCCTCAGGTGCTTTCAGAGTGTTTCATTGGACTCCTGAAACTTGCCCCAGAGCAGTCGCTGCCGTTCGTCGCCCAATACCTTGACCTGGAGCAATCATCCAGTGAGATGGCTGCCCTTGCCTTAGGCGAGTCCCAACTGGAAGCGGCGTTCCCCATCTTGCAGCAGTCCTGGGAACACTCCCATCTGGCAGATTTTCGCCGTACTGTGCTGATAGCGATCGCCCTCTTCTGCCAGACGGTCTCTGTTCGTTATGTAAAGTTCTATTACGATAAACCGAGGATTTGCGAAAAGTTTTTGCCCAAACCGACAACTCATCAGAAACTTTCTGCAGACCTCCAGCCCCTCTATCGGAAAATTTAGCCATGGCAGCTATGACATTCCTGCGTCCGATCTTCTCGCTGCGTATCCTTCCCCTACTGTCGCTCGGTTGGCTGATGGTCGGCTCAGAGCAGGCGATCGCCCAGATTACCCCTGACGCGACGTTGGGGGCTGAGTCATCACGGATCAGAGGCGTGAGCGATGTACGTGACCTGATCGAGGGAGGAGCGATTCGAGGCAGCAATCTATTCCATAGCTTTGAGGAGTTCAATATCGGCGAGGGGCGGGAGGTCTATTTTGCTAATCCGGCTGTAATTACTAATATCTTTAGTCGTGTTACAGGAAACGATGTCTCAAATATTTGGGGCACGCTTGGTGTCGATGGTAACGCAAATTTGTTTTTACTCAATCCTAACGGTATCATCTTTGGGCCAAATAGTCAGCTAGACATTCGAGGATCATTTTTAGCAAGCTCAGCTGATCGATTCACGTTTCCAGATGGAAACTCATTCAGCGCAGTCAACCCAGAAACTCCTCCACTGCTGACGATGAGCATCACACCAGGACTACAATATGGAGTGAATTCGGGTGAAATCAATAATCAAGGAAACTTAAACGTTGATCGGGACTTTACTTTAGCTGGAAGAAGCATTACAAATTCAGGAATACTAGCAACTAAATTTGGCGATCTTACCCTTCAGGGAGTTGCAGGTAGCGTTACCTTGTCTGAAGGTACAATTCAAGCAGGAAGAGATACAACAATCCAGGCTGCAAACAAAGTTGAGATGGTAAATGGTAACATTTCAACTAATGGAGAGCTTTTTATTCAGGGGAATGAGGAAATCGTTTTTCAAAATAGCACAATTTTCTCTAGTCGAGATATGGTGTTTCGTTCCCCTGTGAGAATGTTGGCTAATGGAACAACTTACACCACCGGGGGGTTTTTCTTCGCCGAAAGCTTAGATGGCAGTATCATTGACTTTTTAATTCCTCATAATCGTATAATCCTTGCCGAAGGTAATATTCAGTTAGACGCTAATGTTCCTGGTGCATCTTTATATATCTTAGCGGGAGGAAGCGTAACTACTGCTCCTGGAGTATTAGGTATTACCATTAATAATGTTGGTAATAACAGCATTACGCAAGTGATTCAGGATGGAGCAGTATATAATCAAAAGGTAAAAATTAATTCGAT
>JBHJGR010000003.1:0-67831 GCA_050331615.1 Elainellaceae cyanobacterium | reverse complement strand
CCCCCTCTCCCAAAAATGGGCGAGGGGGAGGTAAGACAAGGCTTTCCGGCTCCCCTTCTCCCGCTCTGGGAGAAGGGGTTGGGGGATGAGGGAAAAGCCCGAACAGCAAGGGGGTCAGGACTTATGTGTACTTAGTAGCCCGAAGGGAGAGGGAACAAGAGCATTGGTTCGGCTCCCCTCGCCCTCTGGGAGAGGGGTTGGGGGTGAGGGCCACAAACTTTTGTCAGTCAATCAGGGCAAATGGCCATTTGTTCCTACCGACCATTTAACTGGGGGTAGAATTTTTCCCAGAAATCGCCTAACACGAAAGCATAATGCTATGAATGGCCAGATATCTATTAGGGGAACATTCCTGATTTCTCCTCTCTCTAAAGTAAGAGAAATTAGACGAGAGTCTTTGGCTTGAGGATTTATGTTCTCAAGCCCCACAGAGCTGGAGTAAATGCCAATGGACAATATTGATTACACCGTAAAGAACGACTGGGGCAGCGGTTTTACGGCAGAACTGTCGATCAAAAATACTTCCAATACCATCATCGACGATTGGACGCTTCAATTTCAGTCACCCCACAGGATTACCAAGATCTGGAACGCTGATGTTCTTTTTCAGGAGGGTGATCTGTATGCGATCGCTCCAAAAGACTGGAACGATGAGATCTCTATCGGTGAAACGGTTTCATTTGGCTTTAAGGCAAAGTCCAGCGGCGCGTCTACCTCCAGGAACCTCAGCGAAATCACCTTCAACCAAACGTCGGCAGGAAACGAAGCAGCCAACTTGCCAGAGGCAGGTCAACCACAGGCAGGTCAATCGGAAGCTCAGCCTTCTGCGCTAGCGGATGCTTCAAAGTCAGACGCTTTGCCCCTCCTCCCCCGCATCGACGAACTAACGAACCAAGACCATAGCCCAGCCGCAAAGGTCAGCCCAACCCCTAGCACGTCCCAGAGTTCTGCAGGATCAACGACCGTCTGGTCCGGGGGATTTGCGGACGACGATTGGCTGACTGACTGGGGCGTCAACTCCATCTCCTTTGGCGAGCAGAACCTTGAAACCCTTTCTGGCCCCCCCGGAAAATTTGATAACTTCTTGCGGGTTCACTATCCGGCTGGTTCCTACATCAATAGCGCGGCCAAACGGGGGGCTCCCGTTGGTGGTACTCAGTTCGCCACAGATTTGGATGTCCGTCCTGAGGAGTCCATGCGATTGAGCTACTACGTTCGTTTTTCAGACAATTTCGACTTTGTCAAAGGTGGTAAATTGCCGGGCCTCTATGGCGGCGACCCCAAGAGCGGCGGTGATATTCCAGATGGGACGGATGGCTTCTCTACCCGCTTCATGTGGCGGCGTGACGGCGATGGCGAGGTTTATGCCTACCTCCCTACCAGCAAAAAATTTGGCACGTCACTCGGTCGCGGCAAATGGGACTTTGAACCTGGCGTTTGGCACAAATTAGAACAAGAGGTGTCGCTGAATCAGCCCGGTAAGCAAAACGGCAAGGTTCGCGTCTGGCTCGATGACAAGCTCGTTCTGAAGCAGGAAAACCTGACGTTTCGCACCAGTTCTGATCTGAAGATTGACGGTGTCTTCTTCTCCACGTTCTTTGGAGGAGGCGATCCGTCCTGGGCAACGCCGTCAAACACCCACGCCGATTTCGCTAATTTCAAGGTCTCGGTGCCAGCATCTAGCAGGAAGTAGCTCCTGCTGGCGTAAGCACGTCTCAAACAAATCCGGAGAGAGTAGGAACCGTGGTCCTACTCTCTTTTTGTGCTGGGATTAGAGAAAATCCCGTTTGGCCTGGTGCCTTCAGCAATGTGTAGCCTTGAGCGATCGCGCCGATTTGAACCTGACCGAACTAGATAGGTAAATGGCCCTTCTCCCCACAGTTTTCCCTACGAATCTCCCCACAGAGTAGGGCCTGAATTACCAACGAAACTGCCAACGGCTGTATGGTTCGCGCCTCCTTAGCCGCCGGATAGTCTGGGATCAAGTTCGAGAGAGAACCTAACGCAAAGTTCAAACCGTTCTCTTGCAATCGGCCCTACAATTTTCACCCTCAAGGAACTTCAAAATGGCTTACAACGAGTTGCTTACACCCAAAACTCCCTTTGGTCAGTCTCACGGATCAGCCATAGATGGCGCTAGTTTGTCTGGTTTGCAAGACTCGCTCCAGCCGCCCCATGCAGGTGTTGGTTCCGGTGAGCCAAGCCTGATGAATGTCGAGCCGCTAGCAGCTGCAACGATTAGTAACACCCTTACTTCAAACCTCATTCCTCAAAACAATTTAGCACTGAATACGAATCTCATATTTTCAGACAATAGCCTGGCAACGGCCCAGGATTTAGATACCCTTACCGGCCTCAAGTCCCGCAGCGGCTACGTCGGCAGTACGGATACCGTTGACTACTACTCCTTTGAAATTACGGGCATTCGAGACGTTACCCTGACCCTCACAGGTTTAGAAAGCAATGCGGACTTGCGCCTAATTCAGGATAAAAACAGCAACGGTCTAGTTGATTCCGGAGAAGTGCTTGCCTGGTCCACCCGAAGCAGCTCCTCAAACGAAAGCATCAACAAAGTACTTGCTAGCGGCAATTACTTTGCTGAGATTAAGCAAGTGGGCGGTGGCAGCAACACCTATGAGTTCCGCAGCGATGCCAACCTGCCCCAAGTCACGGTAGACGTAACCCGCATCAGAGCGATTGATAATCCTGATACCGGCTGGTTTGGCGATAATGCCGACTACTACAGCAAAATTACTATTGATGGTGCGACCTATACCACGGGCACCATCAGCAACGATAACGACATCTCGCCCAGCAACTGGACCTATACCCGCACCGTTAACGGCAACAGCCGCTATGTCAGCATCGGCATTGAAGTCTTTGACCGTGATGGTGGCCTGGCGGGAGCAGACGATCGCATCGACGTTGATTCAAAGTCGGGCTATCGCGACATCAACCTATGGTACGACCTGCTCACCAATCAAGTTACCGGGGATGTTGCCGGTACTGGGGGATATACCCTGACGTCTACGGGAGCTTGGGATGCAGACCGCGCCCAGGCATGGTTCCGGGTGAGCGAGGGCGACTGGTACGATCGCAACCTGGGTGACAATGACTTGACCAACATCACCCGCAACTTTGCCTCAGACGGCATCAACCGCACCGACATGATTGAGATCATTCGGGAAACCAAGGACTACGGTTCTATGACCAGCACCGAGCTGGCCGACGTGCGCAAAGTCGTCAGCAGCTTCTACATGCCGGAGTATGTGAAGAACCTGGCCAACAAGGTGGTGAACGGCGATGTAGCCAACATCCGCTCTGGCATCGGCAACCTCTATGGCGGCAGCAGTGATACCCAGGTTGAAAGTCTGGTGGGCAAGTGGTTTTATGGGAGCGATCGCCCCGACGCCTCTGGCACCTACCGCTACACCAGTGGCTCCCTCTTCCAAGGCGGCATTAGCGTTCACGACGTGGATCAGGGCGCAACCGGCGACTGCTACTTCCTGGCTGCCCTGGGTGCAGCCGCGCAGGACAAATCCTCGGTGATTTCCAACATGTTCATTAGTAATGGAGATGGCACCTTCACTATCCGCTTTTTCAAGCCCGACGGCACCCGCGACTATGTGACCGTGGATCGCTACCTGCCCACCTCTGGTAGCTCTGCCCGATATGCGGGCTGGGGCGGAGGATCCTACTCTGAGACAGATAATGAACTGTGGGTGGCTTTGCTGGAGAAAGCCTACGCCCAGGTCAACGAGTCCGGCTGGATTGGTCAGGACAACACCAACTCCTATGCTGGCATTGATGGCGGCTGGATGGACAACGTAATTAACCAGATTTCCGGCTACAGCACCACCTCCAAAAACGCTACCAGCATGACGCAGACGCAGCTGATTAACCTGGTAAACTCCAGCAAAATGCTCACCGTTGGCTTTGTAGACGGCACGATTCCTGGAGTGGTCAACAACCACGCCTACACCATCACCTCCTACAACCCCTTCACCGGGCGCTTCCGTCTGCACAACCCCTGGGGCCACAGCCATGCTGATGTCACCTTGGCCGAACTTCAGTCAATGAAAGGTTGGATTCAATACAGCAACGTTTAAGTGCTAAAGCACGATTAACTACAGCTGATGGGGTGTGCGCCCTCACCGGGGGCGCGCATCTCCAAAAAAATAATTTTGTTTGCCTACTTAATCAGGTTTAGCGTCAAAGTTTTGGGAGAGAGGAATAGCCCCTCTCTCCCGGCCATTTCCCGGAGGACATGCCCATGATGCAACACCCAATACGATACGCTGGCCTACTGCTGCTGGGAAGTGCGATCGCCTGCACATCCCAGTCTTTTGTGTCTAAACCTGCCTCAGAGGATCCCCCGCCCGAAATGCCCGCGGCTCCACCACCAACGTCCCCCTCTACCCTCATTTCCATCATGTCACCAGTGATTCATCCGCCCGCTAACTCGCCCCACATTTCCCAAGTCTCCCTCATTGCCCGTGAGGAACCGCTGCCTCCCCTGGGAGTGGAGACGCCTACCGACTATCCGGTTGGCTATGCCGATATCTTTCTCACAATAGAAAACCCGAGGAACCAAGAGGCCCAGATTGTGCTTCAGCAGGTGACCCTCCTGAGCGATCGCGGCCAGGTGCTGCCGTTCACTGAGGAAAATCACAACCTGCCCCGAGCTATCCCTCTGGGGCCGATGGAAAACGCGATTATTGACCTCCATCGCTCCAGCCTGACTGGATACAGCCAAACGGCGACGGTCAGGGCGATCGTCACCTACGAGGTCGATGGGGTCACCTACCGGATAGAATCGTCGGGGGCGGCAATCCGCTAAGGCACCCCTCGTCTCTGATCAATCTCACTGCGGATAGATGACTGTTGGGCAAATCACGCAGATGAGCGACCTGTCATCCCCAATTTGTTGGGAAAAAAATGAACAATTGGGAGGAACTGGGATAGCATTTCAGTAGCAAATTGGTTGATTCCAACCGTGACGTTTCTTTGCATTTTCGTGACGCTATCCCACAAACTGGGGTAATAACCATGCAAATTCATCCATTCCGACCGACCCGGCTGGTCGCTCGATTGCCTGTCGCCCTTTCCCTCTGCGCAATGGGGGTGATGATGAGCTGGACCCCTGCCCAGGCATCCGCCCGCGAGGGGCAGTCTCCCTTCTCGAACCTGCTCTCTAAACCTCAGACAAAATCAGCGGTGCAAACGGTCAAGCCCCTGCCTGAGCCGGTTTTGGAGGTGGGAGTGGTGCAGCGATTTGGCGACCAGGCTACCGACTGGCTCATGATTGAACCGCAGCCGGGCGATCGCCTCACTCTCCAGATTGAAACGGGGGGGCAAGAGCAAACCCTGACGGCCAACCAGGTGCGGGTAGAGATCGTCATGGAGCCCCTGCCGGAGCCAGAGGTGGTAGAGCGGGTTGTCCTCAGCAGCCACCGGAGCTTTGAGAGTGCCGAAGATAGCGCCAATCGCTGGCGATCGCAGGGCATCGACGTAGAGCTTGCCCAGCCCCGTAAGTGGCAGGTGTGGGCCAAGCGGGATGTATACAACAGTCCCCTGCTGCGGCGGCTGCTGATTCAGAACCTCAAATCCCACGGGGTGAAGACGGCTTTTCTCGACTCCACCACGCTGCAGGCCCGCCCCCAGGCGGCGATCGTCGTCAATGGGTTTCGCTACCACCGGGACGAAGTGGAGATTACCAGCGGTCGCGATCGCATCTGGGTGAATCCGGTGGAGGGGCAGCACCGCCGCCTCTATGGGGGAGAACTGCGCCTCCAGCCCAATGCCTATGGCACCTACACCCTGGTAAACGATGTCCCCATCGAAACCTATCTACGGGGAGTCGTTCCCCACGAAATTGGCCTGGGGGCTCCGCCAGCCACCATTGAAGCCCAGGCGGTGTTGGCCCGCACCTATGCCCTGCGAAATTTACGCCGGTTTGAAATCGATAACTACGAGCTGTGTGCCGATACCCAGTGTCAGGTCTACTGGGGGTTGAGCGGTGCGGCTGAGATTAGCGATCGGGCGATCGCCGCAACCCGCGGCAAGGTGCTGACCTATGAAGATGAACTGGTGGATGCCCTCTACTCCTCCACGACGGGAGGGGTGACGGCCCCCTTCAGCCACGTGTGGAACGGTCCTGACCGCTCGTATCTAACGTCGGTAGTCGATTCGGTAGACAATATCTGGGACTTATCCCGCAAGAGTCTAGACGATGAAACCAACTTCCGCCAGTTCATCGACAATGCCCAGGGCTTCAATGAGGAGGGTTGGGATGCCTTCCGCTGGCGGGTGGACCATTCCCTCACCGACATCGCCAACGACGTGCGGGCTTATCTTGAGGTCGTGCAGCACCCCATGGCCAACTTCGCCAAGGTCGAGAAGCTGGAGGTGGTGGAGCGGGCCACGTCGGGCCGCATCCAAAGGCTGGCCGTGACGACTGACCTGGGCGTGATGGAGCTGGAGAAAGACGAGATTATTCGGGCGCTTCATCCGCCCCGCAGCACCCTGTTCTACCTCGACCCCATCTACGAAGATGCCCCACCCGAAACGCCCGCCGCGCCCTCCCCAACCGACCCGGTTGTGGACCTGTCCCTAGAGCCTGCGTCTGGAGCCACGGACCCGGCTGCTCCCATCCCTCCGATTGAGCAGCCTGCCCGGGTGCTCAAGGGCTATACCTTTGTCGGCGGTGGCTGGGGCCACGGGGTGGGCATGAGCCAAACCGGAGCCTACAATTTGGGCGAGCTGGGCTGGTCGAGCGATCGCATCCTCAGCTTCTACTATCCCGGCAGTCAGCTCGAAGTGCTGCACGACCAGATCACCTTCTGGCGTGATCCGGAACCGTCACCGTGACGCTCATCAAAACGCCTGACTAGGGTTCAAGCTGCTTCTGCAGGGCCTCAACCTCCTGCTGGAGCAGCTTCAGAGTTTGATACATCTCTGGCAGGCGCTGCTGTAGGGCAGATTGGCGCAGCCACTGGCGGTGGGGCACGGTGGGGTGGCCCGACACGACCTGACCGGCGGCTACATCTTGGATGATGCCCGCCCGTGCCGTGGCCGTGGTGCCGCTGCCGATGGTGACCTGGTTGGCGATGCCTACCTGGCCCGCGAGAATGGTGCGATCGCCCACGGTCACGCCCCCCGCCAGCCCCACCTGGGAAGCAAAGGCGCACCCCTGCCCCACCTCGCAGCCGTGCCCAATCTGCACTAGGTTGTCAATTTTAGTGTGGGCTTTGATGCGGGTTTCTCCCACTGCTGGACGATCGATGGTGGTGTTGCAGCCTACCTCTACACCAGCTTCCAGCACCGTGATGCCGGACTGCTCCATCTTTACCCAGCCCTCGCGGGTGGGCACAAAGCCAAACCCTTCGGAGCCAATCACCGCGCCGCTGTGAATCACGCAGTCCGCCCCGATCACGGCTCGCTCATGGATGACGCAGTGGGCGTGGAGAATGGTGCGATCGCCAATCTGCGCCGCCGGATACACCACGACATGGGGATGGACGCACACCTGATCTCCTAGCACCACATCGGGCTGGATCACCGCATAGGCTCCGATTGACACCTCCTTGCCGAGTCGGACGCTGGGGTGAACCATGGCGGTGGGATGAATGCCCGGCTCTGGGCGAAAAGGCTGGTAGAAGTGGGCGATCGCCTCGGCAAAGGCCAACCGGGGATAGGGAACGCTCAGCCAGGCCAGACCCCGGTCGGTAGCGGTCTGTTGGAGGGCGGCGGATTCCGGCAAGATGAGGGCGATCGCGCCAGTTTCGGCAACGTACTTCGCGAACTTTGGCCCTTCCACGTAGCTCACGGTGTTGGGGGGTGCTTCCCGGAGGTCGGCTACCCCGCTGATCTCCGGGTCGCGATCGGGATGGGAGGAGAGGCTGGTTTGGGTGGCCTTGAGCTGCTGGGCGAGCTGGCTGAATTTCATGGAGGTGTTGTTGAGAAAAATAGGGAAGCGTTGGGTGACGCTGGCGCTCAACTCAACCTACCAGATTGAGCGGAAGATTAGGAATTGCTGGGAGCGGAATGCCGGTCAAATTGTCACGGGCGACTCCACATAAACCGTTGGCTCCGGCGATTTGAAGGTGATGCCGAAGGACTCCAGCTTCTTCGACAGGTTTTCGTTGGCCAGCTCCAGCAGCCGCTTGCGTAGCTGAATTGAGTTTTCGTTGGACCCCAGGATGAAAAAGGTAATGCGGGCGCGATTGGCTTTGCTGCCGTTGTCTGTCATAAAGGAAATGTTGGTGCTGCCGGGGTCGATACCAAAGACGGAATCCGTGGTTTCGCTAATGACCTGCTGCACCAGCGCTCGCTCCTCGCTGTCCAACTGCTGATTGAAATCTAGATAGAGCAGCACCATTACTTTCTTGGCGCGGGTAATGTTCTCCAGCTCCATGCTGATCAGGTTAGAGTTGGGCACGATAAACAGGGTGTTTTTAGCGGAGGCGCGAATCTTAGTCGAACGCAGGCCGATGGACTCTACCCGTCCGAGCTGACCATTGGACAGCCGAATATAGTCTCCAGGAACAAAGGGGCGATCGAGGTAGAGGACGATGGTGCTCAGCAACTGCTCTAGAATCTTTTGGGCCGCGAAGGCAACGGCCAAACCGCCGATTCCCAGACTTGCCAGCAGTCCCACAAAGTCGTTGAAAAAAGTCAGGGCGGCGATGAAGCCGATAATCATGTTGGCGATCGTCTCCACCACCAGCAGCATTTCATCCACCTGGAAGCCAAACCGCTTCAGCAGATCGATGCCGTAGACGCGAATGAACTGGCGAAACAGGCGCGAAATCAGCCAGGCAATGCTGATGATTACCCCCAGCTTGACCAGCGGCTCGATGAAGCCGTAGAAGGTTTGATATTCCTCAACCCGCAGCCAGCCCAGCGACCAGTAGACGAGAATCAGCGTTCCGGCGGTGCGGAGGGCTCCTTTCACCGGCTCCACCAAATTATCAAAGATCTCGGCAAACTGTTGGGGGAAGAACCGGAGGGCGATCGCCCGGATAAAAGTTGGCGTGTAGCGCCCCACCAGCCAGGACACTACTACGAAAATGATAAAAATCGCGGGTCGGGGAATCGTCAGAGAATTGACCTGCAGGAAATCCTCAACCCGGTTAATAATACTTTGGCCAATGACGTTCATGCTAGTTGCGGATGTTGAATGCTGGTGTGCAAAGGGCTGGGAGAACTGTGCTCAAATGGTGATGGGCGAATCAACGTAAATTGTTGGTTCTTCGATATCAAAGGCGATGCCATATTCTGTGAGCTGCTGGGTAATCTGCTGGTTGGCAAAGTCCAGCACCTGCCGCCGCAGCTCCATAGACACTTCCCCCGATCCGAGAATAAAAAACGTCACCTGTACTTGGGTCCGGTCTAAGCCCGGCATCTTGCGAAAGGCTACGTCGGTGCTGCGGGGGTCGATGCCAAAAATATCGTTGGTGCTTTCCAAAATGACCTGCCGAATCAAGGCCCGCTCGTCCTCAGGAATCTGCCGATACAGGTTGAGATAGATGATGGACATCACCTTTTTGGCCCCGGTGAAATTCTCAATATTGATCTGGGTAAGAGAGCTGTTGGGAACAACCATCAGCGTACCCTTGCCCGAGGTGCGAATCTTCGTTGACCGCAGGCCGATGGACTCCACCCGGCCAAAGGTGCCGTCCGGTAGACCGATGTAGTCATCCACAATGAAGGGGCGATCGACATAGAGCACAATGCCCCCCAAAAATTGCTCCAGGGTCTTCTGGGCCGCAAAGGCCACCGCCAAACCGCCAATGCCCAAGCTCGCCACCAGGCCAAACACGTTGATTTGATGGGTCTGGGCGAAGATAATCACGGCGAGAATCACGATCACCGAGTTGGCGGAAAACTTCGCCAGAATCAGAATTTCGCTGTTGAGCTTGCGCCCCTCCTTGACCACCGCATCCAGCAGATAGATGTCAAAAAAGCGCTTGAACAGCCGGGATGCCAGCCAGCTCACGGTAATAGTCAGGGCCAGGCTGACGGGGATCTCCAAAAAGGGGTACCCGGGCGATCGCGGCAGCAGAAACACCGCCAGGTCGAGCACCAGCAGGGCGATCGCCCCCAGCCCCAAACTGCGGTAGGGCTGCACCACCTCCTGCACCAACTGCCAGGTCGTCCGAGTCGGCTGGCGCGGGCTGCCGTTGCGGGTTGCCAGCGTGCTCAGGGTCTGGGGAGTTTTGGTGGGTGCGGGGGGAGATGGGTGGATGGGTGGATGAGGTTGGGCTAGGTCGGCCCGCACGGACTGCGCCCCGGCTTGAATCCAGCGGCTAATATTGCTGATGAGGGCGGGGATGATGCGGCTCAGGATGAGGGTGGCGATCGCCGTTAGACCGACAATTATGCCGATTTGCAGCGATGGGCTGAGGGTAACCTCAGTCAGGGATTCGGATGGCAGGGTCATCATGATACGGAATTGGGAAAACGCACCAGCATCCCGTCTGCTCAATGACGGGTAGGAGCTGGGAACGCGAGGGCGGATGAATCTGGCTAATGGCAGAATGTAACTTCATTCTTACCGTAGATTCAGTACTGCTCGCCTCTATCGCTCTGGGGAAATATAAATCTGGTCCCTTAAGACTAGCTCGGGAGGCAGAATTCCCCCTAAGAGAAAGCATAGAGAAAAATCGATAGTTCTGCCAGGAATTTATCCTATCCAGGGGCAAATAGCAGCAGTCGCGCCATGCTTAAGTAGATGGTCACTCCCAGCACGTCCACCGCTGTGGTGATAAAAGGAGCCGACATCAGGGCCGGGTCGAAGCCTACGGCCTGGAACAAAAACGGCAGGGCCGACCCGGCAATAGACGCCACAATCGAGATGCCAATGAGGCTGACCCCCACCACCACCGAAACCGCCAGATTGCCCTGCAGCACGTAGGCCACCAGCATGGCGACGGTGCCCAGCATGACGCCCAGGAGAGAACCGGCGATCGCCTCCCGCCGAATCACCCGCGTGGCGCGATCGATGCGAATCTCGTCGGTATTGAGTCCGCGAATCACCACCGTCGAGGATTGGGCTCCCACGTTCCCCCCGGCGCTAATCAACAGGGGGATAAACGCCGCCAGGGCCACTACCTGGTCGAGAATCACCTCCTGGCTGCGGATCACGGCGCTGGTAGCCACGCTAGTCACCAGCAGGATAAACAGCCACACCACCCGCCGCCGCGCCACAGTCACCAGGTTCGTTTGGAAATAGCTGTCGGTCCCCGACTGCACCCCTCCCAGGGTATAAATGTCCTCCGTCGTCTCCTCCTCCAGGATGTCGAGCACGTCGTCCACGGTGACAATGCCCACCAGCCGCCGCTCCGTATCCACCACGGGCAGCGCCAGGAAGTCGTAGCGCTGAATTAGGCGGGCCGCCTCCTCCTGGTCGGTGTCGGTCTGGACATGGACAAACTCCCGCACCATAATGTCGCCGATGTTCTGGTCCGGCTGGGCAATCACCAGGTCCCGCAGCGAGAGAATGCCCGTGAGGTGGCGGGCCGCGTCGGTGACGTAGAGGGAATAGATCGTTTCACTGACGTGAGCCAGGCTGCGAATGCGCTCCAGAGCCTGGGCCACCGTCCAGCTCTCCTTCAGGGAGACATACTCTGGCGTCATGATGCGTCCGGCAGTGTCTGGCTCATAGCCCAGCAGTAGGGCAGTGGACCGCCGCTCCTCGTGACTGAGCTGAGACAGTAGACGGGTCACCACCTTGGCGGGCAGCTCATCGAACAGGCGGGCGCGATCGTCGGGCGACATCTGGTCCATGATGTTGAGGACTTCCTGCCGCTTGAATTTTTCGAGGAGGGACTGCTGTACGCTGGAGTCCAGATACTCATAGACCTCGATCGCCTCGGCCTTGGACAGCAGCCGAAACGCGATTACCTGCATCGTCTCCGGCAGCCCTTCAATCGCCTCGGCAATGTCGGCAGGCTGCACTGGCACCAGTAACGCCTTCGCCCCCTGGAGGTTGTTCTGCTCCAGGAGCCCCTGTAGCTGCGATCGCACCAGTTCCCGCAGTTCGCGCCGCGAGACGGCCTGGAGAGTAGCGGAGTTGTTGTCGTCAGTAAATGCCAAGGCCCTACGCTCCGTTTCAATGACTGGACGGTGTTCACGACCGTTCACGACCGTTCATGACCGTTCACTATAAGGATACGATCTCGTGTTGGGCTAGGGAGGCGGGAGGCAGGAGGAGGAAGGCAGAAGGCAGAAAATCCAAAATCCAAAATCTAAAATCCAAAACCTAAAATCCAGTCCACAGCATCGGCCAGATCGGCGGCCACGTAATCGGGCTGAGTAGGATGCTGGTAGCTGCCAGAGAGGACGCGATCGCCATAGCCAGTTTTGACCAAAATGCCCCGACAGCCAGCGTTGTGGGCTAGATCTACATCGGTGGCCTTGTCGCCCACCATGACGCTGCGGCGCAGGTCCAGGTCGTGCTCCCAGGCGGCGGCCACCAGCATGCCGGTGTTGGGCTTGCGCCAGGTGGACCAGCGGGTGAATTCGGGGTCGGTGCCCCCCTCTGGTGGACTCAGGTAGGGACAGTAGTACAGGGCATCCAGCTTGGCCCCGGCTTCTGCCTGGAGTAATCGACAGAGGCGCTGGTGCAGGGCCTCGACATGGCTGACGGGATAGTAGCCCCGCGCCGGGCCAGACTGGTTGGATACCAGACAGCAAAACCAGCCCGCCTCGTTGAGCTGGCGCACGGCCTGGGCGGCTCCCGGCACCAGGTGGAGATCTTCAACGCGATGGATATAGCCTGCTTCGACGTTCAGGACGCCGTCCCGATCTAGGAATACAGCCGGTCTGAGCATGGCCTAGCCGCCCCAGACCTTCTGCAGAATCGTTTCTGGGGCGATGTCCGCCATGCTGTCGGTGGAGGACTTGATGGGGATAATCTTGTCGCTCTTGGGGATGAGCCGCGCCGGGTCAGTCGGGCCAAATAGGGCGACGGTGTAGACCTGGAGGGCGACGGCCAGGTGCATGGGGGCGCTGTCGGTGCAGAGCATTAGGTTAGCCCCGGCGATCATGGCGGCCAGCTTGCCCACGTCGCTGGGCTGGGTCACCTTCAGGTTGGGGGCGATGCCCTGAAGATTGTCCACAAAGTCTCCGTCTTCTGGCCCCTGAACGATCACCAGGGGTAAATCGGGCTGGCGGGTCTGGAAGTCCTGAATAATTGCCTTCCAGCGCTCTACGGGATAGATTTTGTCGATGCCCTTGGTTTTGGCGAGCTGGCTCGACCCGCCGTGAATTAGCACATAGCCGCCCCCCGGCAGCCCCAGCCGCTTTTGCTCGGCTTCTGCCCACTCGATGTCGCCCCGAGGCAGGTTGATGGAGAGAGGCGGGCAGGGGGTGGTGATGCCCAGGCCCTGGAGCAGGTCGTGGTACATCTGGGCCGCGTACTGATCGGGATTGAGGGGGACCGGATTGGTCAGGAACAGGTTGCCCAGACTGCTGGCGTAGCCCACCCGGACCGGCGTACCCGTGAGCCAGAGCAGCAGCCCCACTGTCCAGCGCTGCCCCAGGGAGAGGACGATGTCATAGTAGCGATCGCGCGCCACTCCCAGCAGATTAGCCCAGTCCGCCGGACTGTTGCGGTCCTTAAAGTCGAACGGAATCACGTTGCTGACCGACTTGGATACGCGGTAGGCTCCTTTCGAGCGGGGTTCAACGACAACATCCACGTCAGCCGTCGGATAGGCTTGCTTCAAGTCATCAAGCGTCGGGAAAAACAAGATTTGGTCGCCAATCCCACCGGGGACAAGAGCCAGTATTCGCATGGCAGTTTGCTACTAGAAGTCGCCCTTATTGTAGGGGAAGAAATACGCCAGTAAATAGTTAAACAAGATTATTTTATTGGGGGCGATCGCTCCAGAATTCCTGGCAGTGACCTGACAGGCCCCGGCCCAATTCGGGATAGGATGTCAGGTGTGGATTTGAGCGGGAAAAACCTGTGCATTTACTGATTCCAGCCGCCGGACGGGGCCGCCGCATGGGCAGCGATCGCAACAAGCTGCTCCTCGACCTGTTGGGACAGCCCGTGCTGGCCTGGACGCTCCAGGCGATCGCCGCTGCTGAGCGCATCCAGTGGGTGGGCATCATTGGCCAGCCGGTAGATTGGCCAGACTTCAAGACGATTCTCCAGGATTTGGCGATCGCCCTCCCCGTCGAGTTCATCCAGGGGGGAGACACCCGCCAGGAATCGGTGTTCAACGGTCTCCAGGCCCTGCCGTCAGACGCCGAGCGGGTACTCATCCACGACGGCGCTCGCTGTCTAGCCACCCCTAACCTCTTTGACCGCTGCGCCGACGCCCTCATGACCTGCGCCGGACTGATTGCCGCCGTTCCCGTCAAGGACACGATAAAAGTGGTGGCTGCCGACACCCAGCAGGTGGCTCACACCCCCGATCGCCGCCACCTCTGGGCCGCCCAGACCCCCCAGGGCTTTGACGTGGCTACTCTGAAGCAGTGCCACCAGCGGGGCCGCACCGAGGGCTGGGACGTGACCGACGACGCCGCCCTGTTTGAGCGGTGTGACCTGCCGGTGCAGATCGTTACGGGGGAGGAGACCAACCTGAAGGTGACCACGCCAGTGGATTTGGCGATCGCTGCCTTTATCCTCCAGCGGCGATCGCCCGCTGGTCCGCCCGCCGCTTAGTGCCGCGTTACGGTTAAAGATTTAGGGTAAATCCCAGGGGATTTACCCTAAAAATTAGTCTTGGCAGACCACTAATTCTGCGCCAGATTCTCCAGAACAGATTCCGTCCGCGCGACGCCATCGGCGTTGCCCTGCTGCTGGTAGAGGTCACGGGCCTGCTGAAACGCCTCAATGGCCTCCTGTCGCCGCTCTCGACCCAGGAGCGATCGCCCCAACTGGTAGTAGGCGCGGGGTTCATTGGGCCACAGCTCAATCACCCGCCGGTAGGAGATCACCGCCCGCAGAAAATCCTCCTGGGCAAACCACAGGTCACCCACCAGGGCATGGGCCTCGGCTAGCTCTGGCTGGACATAGGTGGCCCGCTGGTAAGCCGCCAGGGCACCGCCTGCATCCCCCCGCGCCCGCAGAATATCGCCAATTTGCAGAAAAGCCAGAGCATTGGTGGGGTCCAGTTCGGCGGCCCGCTCAAAGGCATCCAGCCCAGCGTCAATGTCGTTCAGATTAATCCAGGCAACGCCGCGATTTAGGTAAATACTGCTGCGCCGGGGAGCAATCTCCACGGCCCGGTCCAAAATGGCGAGGGCATCTTCGTAGCGCTGCTGCTCGATAAACAGCGCCCCCATAAACTCATACACGTCCACATTGCCGGGCCGCAGTTCGGCCACCCGCTCGTAGGCAGCCAGGGCCATCTCATAGTCGCGCAGCTCGGTGGCGACCACCCCCAGCCCCAGAAAAGCGTCAGCGTTTTCGCTATCCAGCTCCGTCGTGCGGCGATAGGCTTCGGCTGCTCCGGCATAGTCGCCGAGCTGGGCCAGACTGTAGGCCAGGGCATAGTGAAAGTTGGCGTTATCCGCCTCCAGGGCGATCGCCCGCTGGTAGGAGCGCACCGCCGCCTGAAAATCTCCCTGCCGCGCCTGGAGGTAGCCAATGCCCGAGAAGATCTTGGGATTCTCCGGCTCATAGCCAGCCGCCTCCTGGTAAACCGCCAGGGCCTGGCCAAAGTTTTCCGCTTCCACCAGCTCTTGCCCCTGACGCAGCAAGTCATTCAGCCGCTCATCGGGATTCTGCGCCACCACCAGCGGCGATGCCTGCGCTTGAACCACCGGCGGCACCGCCACCATCAACCCCAAAACCATCACCAGGTTGGACAGAACCCGCTTTGGGGCGATCGCCCCAGACAAAACCTTAGCCATCATAGAAGCCATAACAGAAACACCATTCACAACCACACACCACAAGGAACCAATACATCAAAGGGAATCATACCGGGTTCCCAACCCATTTGGCCAATGATTGGGATCAGCCAATCCAAAATCCAAAATCCCAAAATCCAAAATCCCAAAATCCCCCCTCTCCCTCAGTGGTACGGTCAGAAGGAAACCATAACCGGAAACAACGAGATAGAGGAGGCTGAGATGATTCAGACAACCACTGGCACGGTTCAGGGAGCGATGGTGTCAGAGTATTTGGGGATTGTCACCGCCGAGGTAGTCTACGGCAGCAATGCCCTGCGGGATTTCTTTGCGGGCATCCGGGATATTATTGGCGGACGCACCGGAGCCTATGAGCGAGTGTTTGAGCGGGGGCAGCGGGAAGCGATCGCCGAACTGGAGCAGCGGGCGGGTCGTCTGGGGGCAGATGCCGTCATTGGGGTGCGGGTGGATACGGGCACCATCAGCCTCGATGAGTCGGGGGTGCTGCTGCTGATCACGGCCACTGGAACAGCCGTTAAACTCGCACCCCAGGGACGGCTTTAGACTGACCCGCGTCTGCTCCTGGGGCAAATGGTGCTTCGCTCCAGGAGTGCGGTCCAGCACTGGGCCAATGAGGTTCATAGGGCGATGCTTGGGGCTTAATGCGAGATCGTTCTCGCTTAAGGCGAGAAGTTTGTTGCTTTAGTCGGAAGATTTGCGGCTAAAACCGGGATGTGTGCTGACCAAAGCAAGGCTGCCGTTGTTCCTACCGGTTAATGATGGGACCCGATGCGCCAGGGCAAATAGCCATTTGCCCCTACTGCCGATGGGGAAAAAACAGGGGTACAGCGCCGCTGTACCCCTGGTTCCGGGAGGAACCCTGTGGCGCGAGGACTGGTGGTGTCCCGCTGCCGCCACCCTGGAATTGGCCCCGAATCGTTAAGATCGCCCGCTAGATGGCCTGGAGCAAAGGAATCTCAAAGTATCCCGGAATCGTGGGGCAATCCTGCAGGCGCAGCAAAAGCTTCAGGTGGTAAATTCCCGCTTCCTCAAACCGGACCTCTGGCAGGGTAACCAGGTAGCCGCCACGGATAGACGTGAGGCACAGGTCGCCAAACTCGCCCAGGTTGAGCAGGTCGCCCGTCGAGCGGTTCATGGCATAAATCTGGGCGTGACCGCTCAAGTCTGGGGCGATCGCTTCCCGCTGCGACAGACTAAATCCTATCTGCACCGTCAGGGGCACCTGACCCATCACTGCCCCGCTGCGCTGGGACTGCTCAGCACTGAACACCAGCGGCACTGCTGCCCGCAGCGCCTGGGACAGTCGCACCTGGCGAATCTGCACAGAGATGGGGCGCGGCGTCTGAGCCTTCGCTGTCGCCTCCGGGGCAGATGCAGCCTGGGTGGACTCGACTGCTTCGAAACGGTGCTGGCCTTCCCACTGAGCGCCCTCATCCAGACCGGCATCATGCTCCAGCTCGCTAGTTTCTGTCGATGCCGAAGCTGGTTCTGGCTCAGCGGCGATCGCCCCCTCAACGTCCTTAAAAGACGGAGCCGCTTCCTCCACCTCCAGGGGAATGTTTAGCCATTGGGCGATCGTCTGCCACTGCCCATCCTCAAAAATGCGCACCTCCCCCGTCTCCTGACAGTGGAGCACGATGCGGGTCGTCCCGTCTTGCCGGGTCTGCCGCGTCAGGGTAAAGTGGCCCTCGGTTTGCCAGCCGTCGCCGCTTTCATTCAAGCT
This sequence comes from Elainellaceae cyanobacterium, assembly GCA_050331615.1. GTDB lineage: Bacteria > Cyanobacteriota > Cyanobacteriia > CAKZMO01 > CAKZMO01 > JAYKGU01. Next base: position 50,214 of record JBHJGR010000003.1, on the reverse strand, counting down.
GGGAGCGGCAGGGGGCTGACTCTCCTCTACCGGCCCAGCCTGGGATGCCAGTTGCCGGGCCTGCTTTAGCCATTTTTCAATTTCCTGAATTGGGAGCGATCGCTGCCCCTGACGTAGCTTGGCCTCAATTGCTGTCGCCGACAGGTCAGCCAGTTCGCCATAGGTGTGAATATCAAAAACCGTGCGCAACCACTGTTGACGCACTGGCCCAATTCCTTCGATCTGGGTCAGGTCATCGAGCTGGATGCTGTGGCTGTATTTGCCGTTTAGGACGTTTCCTGAAATGCTCATCGTTGTTCCTCCCGCTTATCGATGCAAAATCTAGATAATCCCTGGGGAAGCTGTTGAATTTTAGATTTTGGATTTTAGATTTTGGATTTTGGATTTTGGATTGGCCCGCGTAGGGTGCGTTGTGGCGCAAGCCCAACGCACCTTCATCAGATTGCATCGCGTAGGGTGGGCATTGCCCACCAGTCAAAAAACTGACGCGATCGCCCATGCACTACCTTAGGCTTGTCAGACCACTACCGAATGGGAGGCGGGTCAGTAGTGGCCCGCCTCTTGGTCAACGCCAGCTCTTAGTGAGCTTCGAAGGCATCGTAGACCTGGAACAGCAGACCGGCGATGTAGCCGAAGCCATAGGCACACTTGGGTGCGCAGGGATGCTCAACGGGGCCGATGGTGGCAACGGCAGCGATGCCGTAGAAGCCAGCAGTCAGGCCAGCCATTTCCGGCGTACCTTCCCAGGTCAGGGTGTACTTGAAGACATCCTTGCGGGTCAGGTCGGTATCTTCCAGGTCGATTTCAACGGCCTTGGCACCCACGCCTTCAAAGGAGAAGCAAACCGACAGCTTGGTGCCCAGGCAGAGCAGCAGGCGGGTAAGCGGGCTGGCGTTGAACTCGATGTCAACGCTCACTTCAAACTGCTCATTGGAAGCCACGATGTAGGGCGACTGGGCAGGAGCGACATCCTTAGGTAGTTCAGGCTCGCCAGCTAGACCGCGGATGCGCAGGTTGCAGAGGGTGAAGGAAACCGGACCCAGAACGTTCTTGGAGTGGGTTTCGGTGCCGCCAAGCTGAACGGGAATTTGCCGACCGATTTTCTTGATTGCAGTATCTGCCATGGTTGAAGTCCTCGTGATGGGTAAATTGACTAGGTGAACAAATCGAATAGATAGGCTGAAGTGTCAGCAGGAGAGAACCAGCGGGGCCGACCGATGCAACCCCGCAGGGTCAAGGTAGGGGCAAATAGCTATTCGCCCCTAAGGGAGACTAAACTGCCGGGTTTAGTGCGCTTCGAAAGCGTCGTAAACCTGGAGCAGCAGGCCAGCGATGTAGCCGAAGCCCATGGCACACTTGGGTGCGCAGGGGTGCTCAACGGGGCCGATGGTGGCAACGGCAGCGATGCCGTAGAAGCCAGCAGTCAGGCCGGCCGTGTCAGGGGTGCCTTCCCAGGTCAGGGTGTACTTGAAGACATCCTTCTCGCTGGTCATCATCTCTTCCAGGTCGATTTCAACGGCCTTGGCACCGACGCCCTCGAAGGAGAAGCAAACCGTCATCTTGGTGCCCAGGCAGAGCAGCAGACGGGTAAGCGGGCTGGAGTTGAACTCGATGTCAACACTGACTTCGAACTGCTCGTTGGTGGCGATGATGTAGGGAGATTGAGCCGGGGCAACATCCTTGGGTAGCGCAGGCTCACCTGCCAGCCCACGGATTTGCAGGTTACAGAGGGTGAAGGAAACCGGACCCAGAACGTTTTTGGAGTAGGTTTCAGTGCCGCCGATCTGAACGGGAATTTGCTGACCGACTTTCTGGATAGATGCTGTATCTGCCATAATGGAAGTCCTTGTAGCTAATGAACGGTTGACTAAGGGTTTGAACCTGTTGAAAGGGGGCGAAACGGTTGCTGGATTTGGCTTTCTCGCTTGCCGCTCTCGCTCCTTCAACTGTTCACATCATGTCAGACCGGTCGGGGGGCTGGCAGTACCCAGACTGGGTACTCTTTCATTTCGCCATTTTCCTTTGCAGGTGAAAGCCCCACCGTCGCCGCAGGTTTTGCCGCAGTAGGTTTTGCCGCTATGCACGAGGCAGATTTTCCCATTCTCCCGATTCGCTGCCGTCTGGCTAACCTCAGCGCGATCGCCCACTCCTCCGGCGAAGCCACTTCCACCCTATCCCTCGACTATCCCTTTACCCTTGCGGTCACGGTGGACTTTCTGGGGACGGGGGCGATCGCCCTACTGCGGCTCCAGCCCCAAATTTGTGTCGAGTTTTACGCCAAGCCAGTGATTGCCGGGGGGACCCTCGACCTAGGTCTGGTCAGTGAGGAGGCGATCGCCAGCGTTTCGTCCTACCGGCTGGAGCATCTGGTGGAGTCACCCGGAGAAGCTGGTCTGACTCCCGGCACGGTCTACCACCTGGGGGCCCTGCTGCGGGTGGGTGCCCCCGGAGGCCCAGCGCTGATTGCGGGAGTACAAGAATCCCTGATGGTGGAGGTATATGCCCTGGAGTCTGCTGCAGCAGATGAAGCGATGACTGCCCACACAGCCCGTCGTCAATCCCGCAACGGCAAAAAGCGCGTCTCGCCGGGCTGAGCACCAATCCCCGCCGCAGGGGCAACTGGCTATTTGCCAGTCTATGGCGTTACGCTTTCGCGTTAGGACATTCAAGCGGTGTGCCCCCCCCGCGACGCGGGGTCCACACTCAAACCTCAGCCCGTAGGGCTATACCTCTGCCCCAATCCGCGATCGCGACAATCTGCAACACCCTATTGGGTCGCCGCCTCCATTGCCTTGATGAGGCTCACTAGCTGACTGATATCGACGTGAATTTCGGCGTGGGGATAGTGGTCCAGCACCTCCAGCAGCGACAGGCGGGCATCGTCTTGAGCCGCCAGCACCAGGGCCGAGCGCAGGGCCTGGACATTAGCCTGCCGTGAGGGAGTGTGGATCACCTGCCCCACGTAGGTCAGGAGCTGTTCTCCCATAGCGGAGTTGAGCAAGTGGTCAGCAATACCGAGGTTGACGGCAATTTCCTGGGTGAGCAGGGCGTGGAGGGCTTCGGGTTCCAGGTCGGCGATCGCCAGATACAAACTCCAGCCGTCTGGCACCTCCCCGGTCGCCACAAACTCGTGGAGGTCGGCCACCGCAAACGATGGCTGAATCAGCCCGTGATGGAAAATTACCTGCTCCGCTCCCTGTGGCTCGATGCCAGTTTGGGGCTGACTAGGTAGAGATAGGGTAGCCACCATCGCAGCTTCCTGAGTGGGCGGCAGTGGGTCGCGAAAGGGCAGATGAATTCGCCCCACCGCTAGCAGTTCCCGCACGGTGCCGCCGTCGGACCATTGGCCCACCCGCAGGTGATTGCCCTGGTAGCCAAAGCCGACCTGCATGCGAGGAGTGCCCAGTCTCCCCAGGCGAGGGTTTTGTAAGGTCACGTTCCCGGCCATCTGCGGCTCTAGCCAATCGCCCTGCCAAGTGGCCCTGAGATTGAGTTCGCCGCCCACATCCGATAGCTCCATCATCTGCCCCAGCAGGGCCAGGGGAATATCGGCAACCCGGAGGGCACCCGTTTGCTCCGCGCTGTCTAGGGCCAGGGTGAGGGAAGCATCGGGCGATCGCCACCCATTCCCCTGCCCGTCATACACGGCCCCCGCTAGCCGCAGCAGGGGCACGCTCACGTGCGTCCCGTCAAACTGCCCCTCAGCTAGTTCAATCTGCTCAATCCCATAGCCGCCCCAGCGCCAGTCGTGGCCCTGCAAGTCGAAGGTGGTGAGAGCGGTGGGACTGTCGGCCTGGGGCGATCGCCGAATCCTGCCCGTTAGCTCACCCCGCATCGACTGGGCGGCGTTGTCTACCCAGGGCAGCTCCACGTCCTCAGGAGCCGGGTTGGGGGAGACAAATGCCTGAACCGGCATGGGCGCGGCGGATTCGGAGGGCAGCCACTGCAGAGCCGTGAGCAGGTCCTGAACTTGAGCGCTGGCGATGTCGATCTGACCGGTGGCATCTTCCCAGCGGTGGAGGGGCACGTCCCCAGCGACCTGGAAGCGGCTCTCCCCAAACCGCACCTCTCCCTGGCGGATTTGCACCTGGCCATCAGCATAGTGGACCTGGCCCACAATCTGGTCCTGCTGGTGCCGCTCCGCCAGTGCTGCACTCAGAGGCCCAAAGCGGGGTTGGGCGATCGCCACCTCGGCCCACAGGCGGGGAGGGGTCGCTTCAGCCAGGTCAGCCGTCAGGCGTCCCGATAGCACGCCGCTCCAGGTTTCTGGATCGAGAGCAGCAGGGACTTGGGCGCTGGGGATGAGCCCATCGGCAATCAGCTCCAGGGGGAGGTGTTGCACCGTGGCGGTTAGCTGAGTACCGGTGAGGGTGCCCTCCAGCTGGGCGCGATCGCGCTGCAGGCCAAACTCAATTTGCTCAGCCGAGGCCATCGCCAGGCTGATCTGGTCCCGCGCTCCGGTCAGGTTGAGCATGAGTCCCCGGTCAGGGTGGAGGCTGAGAGAGCCATCTAGGTGAGGATCGAAGGCGATCGCCCCATTCACCGCCAGGTTCTGCACCTGGAGGTCGCCGTTGACCTGAGGCGTGGCGGGTGTACCCGTGACGCGGGCAATGAGCTGGGTGCGTCCGGTCAAGGATGCGCCAGCGGGCAGGTCGATGGGCAGCGTCGCCAGGTCGTAATCGGGAAGCTGCAGCGTGAGGTCCAGAGCCGAGATGGGAGAGTCCGCCGCCCAGTCCGCCGCAACCCAGCCGGCGGCAGAGAGCCCGACACTAGTGGCGTGCTTGACCTGGAGGCGATCGCCATCCCAGGCCAGCGAAGCGTCAATCGGGTGGGGCCAGTCTGGGGACAGGTGGGTCAATTTGACGTCGCCCGTCGCCCGCATCTCTGCTAAGTCGAGCTGAGCCAGGCTACCGGAAAGGGTCATCTCGCCCTGGGCGGTGCCGGGCAGCTCTGGCGCAAACTGGGCCAGGGGCAGGGGTGAGGTGCGCACCGTGGCTGACCAGTCTCCATCCCGCACCGTGCCCTCCACCGCGACTCGGCTGTCGGCCACCTGAATTACCCCATCCCGCAGGTACAGACCGTCTTCGCTCACCTGGAGGTTGCCCTGGGCGGGATAGGTGCCCCCCCCAAGCTGCCACTGACCGTCGGCGGTGAGGCCCGCCTCTGTGATCACCACGCGGGCATCGGCTTCTACGTTACCCAGAGATGCGGGGACGGCTAGGTCGTAGGTTTGGGCGATCGCATCTGCCGACACCTGTCGCATGGCCAGCCGGATGACCGCATCGTCAATATCTCCGAGCTGAATCTCGGCTCCACCCGCAACGCTGCCCCCAGCGGCGAGGGCAAACTCGGTATCAAACAGCCGCAGCTCGTCAGTGCCTTTGTTCAAGGTAAATTCAGTGCGGACCGATGCCAGGGGAACGCGATCGATTTGCACGGGGCGGGTGTCGTAAACCGTTCCGGCAAAAATGACTTGATCAAACGGCCCCGATACCGTGAGGTTGTCTGTGCCGAGGGCTCCTTCAGCGGGGACCGGCAGGGAGAGGTCAAAGGTTTCCATAAAGTCCGGCACGCTCACTGCCTTGACCTGGGCCTGTAGGTCTAGCCCATCCTGCAGATGGATGGTACCACCCACCGCGAAGGGAATTTTGCCGTACTGGGTTTGCCCCCGGACGATGCGAACTGTCTGATCGGCAAACTGGAGTCGTCCGCCCGTGTGGGTGAAGGGGTTGGGTTCCCCGTCTACCCAGGCCGCCCCGTCCCGCAGGTTGGCCCACCCCTTGAGGGCGATGGGCTGGTCAGGATGGTGGGTAATGTGGACCCGTCCGCTAAGCTGGCCCGACTCTACCTGAACTTCGGGGGGCAGCAAGGGCGAGAGGGAGGCGATCGCCACCGACTTGAGCCGCACCCAGGCATTTATAGCACCGGCATCTAAAATCCTGCCAACCCAGCGAAACCGCCCCCCCTGCTCGGTTTGGCCCCGCACCCAGAACTGCAGCGGCTGGGTTGGATGGTCGAGTCGTAGGGATGCAGACAGGTTTTGTAGCGTCACTGACTGCTCGGTAGCATAGGGCCGCATCTCAATAGTGGCGTTGCGCAGACGAATCTGGCTGATGTCTACCGCATCTTCCGAGCGGGGGGGCAGGTCGGTTTCTAGCCAATCTCCCCCATCGTTCTGGTCTAGATAGACAGTGGGCTGCTCCAGGGTGACCACTAGGCCGATGGTGCCATCCAGCACATCCAGGGGCGAAAATCCCACCGTCACCCCGGTAACGTGCATCGTATCGGCATCGGTGGCCGTGGGTGGAATGGAGGACGCTCCCAGACGAATAGCCGTTGGGCGAATGGCTTTCACCTCCCCCAATACAACTGGGCGATCGAGGGTTTCGCTGAGGTCCTGGGCCACCGTTGGGGCTAGATGCTGCTGAACGTACCTCATGCCATACATTGCCCCCAGCCCGCCAACGAGGGTCGTGAGGCCACCCAGCCACAGTCCGGCCTGCAGCACCCGCTGCCAGTGGTGCCAGTTGGCTAACCGTGCTAATTGCCCTTGAGTCATCCCTGGAATTCTCATATCGGTTGTTTACGTACCACTTCCTAGTCCAGATGCACTAAACCCTATAAACCTGCCAGCGATGGCGCTGAGTTCTCCACGACCCAATGACAATGGCGATCGCTAAAATCCCAACATATGTCACAATACCCAGTCCGCCCATTTGCTCGACAGACCGCAACAATCGTTCAGACTGGGAGAAGCCAGCCCCTGCCCCAACCATACCGGCAGCCAAAATTACCCGTGTAACGGCTTGAGACATGCTGATACGGTATTGTCGCTGGGGCGATCGCCCAGGATGAATCTGGGTTGTGGGGCACTGGAACTCGGACCGCTATGGCTGCTTCAAATCTTTCATGGTGCTCTATTTAACCAGAACCAGTGTGTAACCTCATCAGCCGCAGGGGCAGCTTCCTTCTGTTTGATCAGGATATCTTAAGGAAGTTTTAAGTTCCGAGGTTTTGGTTTTGAGATCAGGCGTATGGCGCTATGCTTTCGCGTCAGAACATTCAGGCGGTGTGGAACCCCCACGTCACGGAGGTTCCACACTCAAACCTTAGCCCGTAGGGCTATAAGTCATCAGCCCTAATCTCGTGCTCCACTCGCAGCCCGGTCAGCCAAGTCCGATTCTCCGTTACTAAAGGAAACTTGATTTGAGACTCCACCGTGCCCTGCTGGATCATCCGCCGACGCAGGGCAGCGAAGCTACCCGATGCGAGAATCCGCAGACGAGGATCAGGAACCTGGTCACGACGCTTGACGGCATAGGAGGCATTGACCTCCTTGAGGACGACGTCAAACCGCTGGCGGAACGTCTCGGGCTGGTCAAGGCGCGAGCCAGGAGCCAGCTCAATATTGACCTGGTAGGCCGCAGGAATCCGGTCATCGGCCAGCGTGATGCAGAACTGTTCAAGCTGAACCGCAAACTCCTGCTGGAGGCGCTGCATCGTCTGCACCACATGGTACTCAGTTGTTTTCTCTGTGGTAGAGGAGATGACTCCCCCCCGGCGATGACGAAAGGTGAAGCGGGGCGTATTGCCCTCAAAGCCGTCTATCTCCACTACGTCGCCCACGTCATAGCGATAGAAGCCGCTGTAGTTGGTGACCACAATGCGGTAGCGATCGCCCGGCGTCACTTCCCAGGGCAGCACCGTTTTAGGATTCGTCGTCTCCCACTGGTGCTCAGGAATGAACTCGTAGAAGCCGCTATTGAGGGCCAGCAGCACACTGTCGGTGTTGAAGTCGCGATGGATACCGTAGGTGGCCTCTGCCGAGGCATAGATCCCCCCAAAAATAGGAGTATGGCCAAAGTACTTGGGAAATCGCTCAAAGTAAAAGTCAGAGGTACCGCCGCGAGCCGTCACCATAAAGGACAGCCCCGGCCAGGCCAGCAGCGGCGTCAGCGTTCCCTCTGCCTGGAAAATCTCGCGGAGCTGTCGCGCTCGCTGGGGAGCAGCGGACCACTGCCGCTCCAGCCTTAGCCGCTGGGCAGGAGACAGCACTAGCCAGGGGGCAATTTCCCCGGTCTCCAGATCTTGGATTAAAGACTCAGCGTATTTCTCCAGATAGTCGGCAAGCTGGAGGGCCAGGACGGGAAAGGTGGCGCTAATAACCCGCAGGTGGGGGTGGCTCAGAGCAAACAACAGACACAAATAGTGACGAGAGGGGCTGTCGCTCACCTGCAGCACTTCAAAGGGATAGGCAAAGATTTGGCGAGAAAAGACGTTACGCAGGCGCAGGTCGCTAGTGCTAACGGGGCCATAGGCGATGCCGCCAGCGGTGATGCCCATCGAGCTGGCGGAGCTGGTGAACAGCATTTTGCCGAGGGAAATTCCCTCACGACGGGCGGCATCGAACAGGAAGCCCATGGCAGTGCGATTAGCCTGGGAAATGGCCTGGCGCGATCGCCGCGTCACGGGAATCAGCTTCTTGGGTCCGGTGGAGCCGCTGGTCATATTCATAAAGACCAGCGGGTCGGGGGTGAGGATGTTGGCTTCGCCGCTAGCCATGCGATCAATGTAGGGCCAAAAGTCTTGGTAGGTAGAAACGGGCAGTCGCTGCCGAAACTGGTCAAGCGTGCGAATCTCCTCCAGGCGATGCAGCTGACCAAATTCCGTGGGCTGATGGGCCGCTAGCAGCGATCGCAGGAACGCCGTTTGGACCCGGTCGGCCTGGGTCGTTTGTTGCAGAAACTTTGATTTGGCACGACGGGCGATCGCGCCCATCAACGGCAGCATAAGATTAATCACGCTTATCCTCCAGTCGTTCCCCAGATGCCTATTGACGGGCAGATTAATCAAACGCCCCCAGTTTGGCTTGTTCATCCTTCACTCTAAAGTATGTGAGTATAGCCCAAATCCTCTGCCCTGCTCACCCAGCCGCATGATTTTCTCTGCCCAACCCATACCCGGTCACCATGCTTTACCTCATTGACAACCTTGGCGAAGTCTTCACATACCTGGTGGAGCATCTGCAAATGACGGGCCTGACTCTGGCGATCGCCATCCTCCTGGCCGTGCCCCTCTCGCTGCTGGTGCTGCAGTTCCGCTGGCTCACCGTCCCGGTGCTGGGAACGCTGGGAGTGATTTACACTATTCCCAGTCTGGCGCTCATCATTCTGCTGGTTCCCCTGTTTGGCCTCAACGCCGCCTCGGTGGTGGTGGCGATGGTGCTCTATGTTCAGGTCATTTTGGTGCGCAACCTCACGGTCGGGCTCCAGGGTATCGATCCGGCAATTCTGGAAGCGGCGACGGGTATGGGGATGAGCGGCTGGCAGCGGTGGTGGTGGGTGCAGGTGCCGCTGGTGCTGCCCGTTTTCCTGGCAGGGGTAAGGCTGTCGGCCATCGTGGCGATCGCCATTGCCACCATTGGCGCAAAGTTTGGCGCAGGCGGGCTGGGTACCCTGCTGTTCGACGGCATTGCCCAGACGGGGCGCTATGACAAAATTTGGGCGGGGGCGATCGCCGTTGCTCTATTGGCCTTTGCCGCAAATGGCTTATTTCTGCTTTTGGAACGGTGGGCCAGCCCCCACCTACGGCTGCTCTCGTCCCGTTAGCGCCTGCGCCACCCGACCCAGTGCCCACAGCCCCACCAGGGAACCTCGAATCAGCCGCAGCGCTCCAGCGGGTTGACGCACCAGTGGGCGAACCAGAGGCCACGGCTGGAACGTTCCGCCTGGGCCAATGGCGGCTCCCACGTTTGGAATGTCCCCGCCACAGCTGTCGCTGACCACCCGCACGATCGCTATAGGAATTCCTCGCGGTGCCAATGCAGTTAGGACTGTCCAGCCCTCCATATCCACCCCGCTGGCCTGGTGAGTCTGTCCCAGATGCTGCTTCTCTGCGGCTGACCAGATGACGCGATCGCTCGTCAATCCCCGTATCAGGTCCACCCGCCGTCTCGGCAGCTTCTCCCGCAACTGGGACTGAATGGCTGAACTGAAGGGGCGATCGCCCGCCCGCTCCTCGCCTGTACTGAGCTGGATGCAGGTCTGATAAATCAGCACATCCCCCACTCGGTAATCCGGCGACAGGCTACCTCCTAGGCCCATCAGAACAATCCGCTCCCCAGGCTCTAGGGCTGCAGCGGCGGCGGTTACACAGTGTTGGAGGCGATCGCGCCCCTGCCCCCCCATCGGCAGGGCCATGACCCGTTCTGGTTCAGATGTCCCCAGCTGTCGCCGAACAACCCCAGCCTCTACGCCTGCTGGTACCCAAATGCGGATTTTCCCCAAGCTTTTATTCCTAGGCAGATCATGAATATTGGATTTAATTTACCACCGATCGATAAGAACGATACGCCCTCCAACTGAAAGGCGCATCTTCAGAGAAAATTGTTAGCTGGTAAATTCCTAGAGCAAAACTCTAATGTTGTCCCCTTCTCGCTTAGTCAACTACCGTTGCAGCCACGTCGTAAGTTACCGGGTTAGCTGCGGAAGCATCTGTGGTCTCAGCCTGACGATCTTTTTTGGAGCGCGATCGCTCAAGCAATAGCTGCGACACTTCTGTTACCAGAACCGTAGCGATTAAACCGTCATCAATCCAGCCCACGACGGGAAACACATCAGGGGAAATATCGACGGGGCTGACGAAATATAGAGCTGAGGCTAGAATCACGACCCAGCGATAGCGGGGATGGCGGATTAGCTGGCGAAACCAGTTGGCAAATACGTTCCCAAAAAGCCTTTTTTTCATGGACAGGCGGCTCCTCTCGTTAACACTCTCATTGTGACAAATTTGCGAGCCAAGTCTGGGTGCGGTTTTCCGCCGATTTTAGCGGAGATTTCTACCCCTGCCAAAAGGAGTGCTGGAGTCTGGCAGTCAAAACCTATATCCCTATCCCAGACTTCTGCAGTAGACTGGTAGGAAGAGTTTGAGAGGATGTTCGCCTTGGCTAGTGTAAAGCGCTCTGCTGTTGATGGTGCTCAACTGATGCGACGGGCTGAAGATCTCGTCAGTGCTGCTTCTAATCGCTATCGCATCACCGTTCAGGTGGCTAACCGAGCCCAGCGTCGTCGTTACGAAGAGTTCGACAGCGTAGACGATCCGAAGATGAAGCCCGTCATCCGCGCCGTCATCGAAATGTCGGATGAGCTAACTCAGCCCGAAATCATCGGCGAGTAGACGCTTTAGATTTCTGTAGGCAAAGTTCTAGCGGCTAAAATTCCAGTAGACAGCCTGTGGCACAGAAAAGGTTTAATCAGTCAAGCCGACTCATCTGGATGAGCATGATTGCTTTGATGGTGAGCCTGGTATTCTCTCATGCAGGTTTAGAGTGGAATCGCGGGGGGAATCTCCGGCTGCCACGAGTCTTGCTGGTTCAACCTGCCCGCGCCCAGCGGCTTGGCGATCGCGAAGCTGCGGCTCGCGTCTATGCCCAGATGCCCGATTTGCCGCTGGAGAACCACTATGAGCTTCGCGAAACCGGGGACGTGGCCACCGAAAACACCCTTGCAAGCCGCTTCATTCGCTACCATCTCTATGTGCGGGGGCGATCGCCCGTCTATCGGTTTGACTGGAAGCTGACTCTTGCCGACTATCTAGGCGCAAACGAGTGGGTGCAGCCCTCCATTTATCCTGGAGCAGACAACCTCCAGGACAATCCCCAAGCCGGTGATATTGCCGCTATCTCCAGCCTGAACCGTTCCCAGCGGGACCAGCTCGTGCAAATTTTGGTCGAGGTCTATGGCGACAATGCCAGTGCGTCCCCTGCTGGGGAATGATTGGGATGACGGCAGTAGCCCCCATCCAGGGTGTTGAACGAACGGGCAAAAATCATGCACAGCAACAAGCGGCAGTTGAAGCAGGGCGACGGTTGGCGGCTCGGCTGGAATCCTGACGCTAGTGAATTTAAGGGCTTGGTGGGTGGCGATGATTGGTCCCTAGAGCTAACGGAAGCTGAGCTGGAGGACTTGTGCCGTTTTGTTATGGATCTGGCAGACACCATGGCGTACATGGCTACAGAGCTGATGGATGAGGAAAAGATCAGCTGCGAACTGGAAAGCGATCGCCTCTGGATAGAGGCCGAAGGCTATGCCCATGCCTACACGCTGCACTTCATCCTCCATACTGGCAGGCGGGGGGAGGGGAACTGGGGCGATCGCGCTGCGGCTGAGCTAACCCGAGCTGTTCAAGCTCTAAGCAGTGAAACAGAATTGTTTTCTTGGGGATGTGCCTCCAAGAAATAAGTAGGTCGGCACAATTAAATTCATGTTAGAAAACCGGGGGAGCGCCCCGGTTTTCTAACCTCGTTTTTCAACGCAGTTCTACTTAGAATCGCAGTCGAGGTTTCCTGGCCTGTGGCTGGCGGTGGAAGCACTGCTGGGACCTTAGCCGCAGCGGCAGAACCTTTATCCTACCTTAACTTTTCATCTCCCCGAACCTTAACGTTCTTCTCTGAGGACTATGGTATCGTAGGCTCGCAAAGGTTATGAGAGTTGAAGAGCGCTTCATTCCTCAATGGAAGAAGGATGTACGACTCTAATCATTATCCGAGATTAGCTCAGCTGTGCTTCACATCAATTTCTACTCTATGGACCCCACGTTTACACCAACTTTTGTTCATCTAGCTTGCTGTCGCGGCGAAGCCACAACAGGTAAAAGTTTACTGAGAACAGAGATTGAATAAGTTCTGAGGACTGCGTTTTAAGTCGGCAGCCTAACTTGAAACTTGCAACTCTTCTGTTCCTGAAGAGACAATGTTCTTCTGAGAGAGACCCTCCGATTAGGAAGTTATTCCTAACTCAATCTTCCCTTGAAGTTTGGCTTGCGCTCAACTTCTCATATTCGCCTTCAAAGAAATTTGAACAACTCCAATCAACCCTAACGGAGGAAAGAATTCAATCATGTCATTCCGCGTTAATCCTTACCTGCAACAGCCATCCAGTAATGGCATGTACATTACTTGGTTCAGTGAGACCGATGCATCCGGTGACGTATCCATTTCAGGACCAGGTTTAGACACTCCTCTCACCTTTTCCACTGAACCAACCTTTGAACCGCTGCTAAGCTACACCGATGCTGAACTCAATCAAGAGATCACTGGCTTAGAACAAGGTTCCTGGTTGTTGGGGAATGACAACTATAAGCACACGGTTGATGTCAGCGGTCTCCTACCCGATAGCACCTACACCTACACCGTGACAGTAGACGGTCAGGTGTTTGAATCCAGTTTCACCACTGCCCCCACGGCTGACGACTGGGAGCACATTCGCTTTGTGGCGCTCTCAGACAGTGAAACAGAGCCCCTCGGTCGCGTCCGGCGTCGGGATTGGCAGCAGGGGGCGCTAGATGCCGACTCCCTGCCGCGGCCTTCCGCGGATGGCAGTCTTTGGGCAGAGACGTTGGGAGTTTCTGGCGATCGCCTCAACTACCCCCTGACTGAAGCCACGGGCTACCTCAACAACCTGGAGATTATCAACAGCCGTAACCCAGATTTTCTCGTTATGCCAGGAGACTTAATCCAGGGAGGCGGTTATCAGCCGGCTTGGGACGAGTTTTTCCGCCACAACGCTGGTGAATTTGATAGCGGGCTGTCGGAGTATCCAATTCTACCGGCCCTGGGTAACTGGGAAAACTTTGGTGCGCTCAACGGCGGCTATGGCACCGATGCTGATGGCCGTTTCGGACCCTTGGTCGGTCGCCAGAAGTTTGGCGTCTATTTTGATGCCCCAGAAAACGGCACCCCTGAACATCAGGACAACTACTACCGAATTGACTATGGCCCTGTCACTATTCTTACCCTCGACAGTTCCAATGGTGAGCCGGATGATAGCCGGGGTAACTATGGGGGCGAAGGTCAACCCCCCCAAATCAGCGGTCAGGAATTTACCGGACCGGGAACCGACACCCAGGAAAACTTCACCCGCGAGCAGTATGAAGCTGAAGGTGGGACCGATTTGGCAGACTTCAACCCCGGCAGCACTCAATGGAATTGGGTGATTGAGCAACTGGAAGATGCCCGAGCAGACGGACAAATGATCTTTGCTCAGTTTCACCATGTGCCTTACTCCAGCGGCACCCACGGCCTACCGATGAACCACGAGGATTCCTCAGGCCAGGGGGGAACGCCGCTGCGTCAGTACCATCCACTATTTGAAGAGTATGGCGTCGTCGCTGTTTTCTCTGGACACAGCGAGATGTTTGAGCGCAGCTTCGTCGATGAGGACGGCGATGGTACGGGGGTGTTTTACTACGATGTGGGGGTTGCTGGCGATGGCATGCGGGGCCAGCGCACTGATGCCGATGGTAATCTCCTCAACTACAACGCCTTTAGCCAGTGGACTGCGGATCAGGATGAGCCGGAGCTGTGGGCAGAAGTAGACGGCGTCCTGCAAAACGTTGCCGGAGGTAAGCATTACGGACATCTGGAAGTCAACGTTCAACGGCTAGATGGTGAAGATGGCGTTGCGCAGGTCACGTTTACGCCGGTCTACAGCTTTCCAATCCTAGACTCCAACTATGAGCTGGTCGATACGGAGCGGCGGGTGTATGGTGACGAAATCACCCTACAAATCAATGCCGATGGAATCGCTACGAGTCCTGTACCTGAGGAATTTTTGGTCGAGTCTGGCGTGACCAGCGTATTCCTCGACCTGGACTTGATTGAGTCGGCGACTGGTCTGGTTCTGACAGGAGTTGACAGCGAGGCTGCACCCTTCTCGGAGGATTTCCAAGTCGGCTTTGCCATCAATGACGAAACCGATCTCAGCTTCACGGCTGAGCCGTTTGCTCCCGCTGGCGGCACGATTGAGCATGATGGCACTATCACGTTCAACGACGCTATTACCGTAGGCAACTTCTCCATTGGCTTCGATGCAGGTCGCGTCTCTGGGGCGGCTAGCGGATTTTTCGTGGCTGACACCGTTGAAGGTAACGATCTGGACATCCTGTTCGACATCGGTGCCCCTGGTGTTGTAGAAACCACTGACGCTGAGCTGACCATCGCGGAGGCGGACTTGCTCTTAGCTCCTGAGTTTGCAGAGGCGCTGGGTCTGTCTGACTTGACGGGTGCTGATGTCGGAGACGCTCGCGTTGATGCCCTGCTAGAGGACGAGGCAGTTACGATTGATTTTGAGGGTGAAGGCTTAGAGTCAGGCAGCGTGGTCACAGACCAGTTAACCGGTCTCACCGTTGCAACGAGCGGCCCAGAAGCCATGATTTTCGACACGGCTAACCCTACTGGTGGTGACGACGATCTGGCCAGCGACATCCTGGGCAATATACTGATTCTGTCTGAAGACGGCGACAGCACTGACCCTGACGATAACGCCAACGGCGGCACCTTCGAGTTCACCTTCGATGAACTTGTGACCCTGGAGAGCATTGGCGTCTTCGACATCGAGAGAGTTGGCACGATCATCGCGTACGATGAGGCTGGCTCTGTGCTCGGTGTCTTGGAGACCACAGTCACCGGCGGTAACCAAGCTGGCACGGTCGAGATCGGTCTTGACGGCGTGAGTCGCGTAGACGTCACCCTCGTTGAAAGCGGCGCGATTACCGACTTGGTTTACACCGCTGTTTAAGTACATAGCCACAAATATGGCGCTACGCCTTCGCGTTAGGACATTCAAGAGGTTTGGAACCCCCGCGGCGCGGGGGTTCCAAACTTAAACCTTAGCCCTTATGGCCATAAGAGACAGTGGGGTGCGCCACCCGCCGGGGGGCGCACCCCACCATAGCTACGTTTAATTATGACCACCTACTTAGCTGCTTAGTTGCAGTAATGGGCGATCGCTCGGAGAGTATCGGGGCGATCGCCTTTGACAGTAAACTCAAATATCAAATATTTAACCGCTCATACACCCGCTCCAGGTTGCGCAAATGGTGGTTAGGGTCAAAGCAGGCAGCGATTTCCTCTGGTGAAAGTCGCTGGGTTACCTCCGGATGCGCCTCGATCAGCCCCCGGAAGTTGCCGTCGGGCTGGTTCCAGGCTTCGTGGGCGCAGGACTGCACCACCCGGTAGGCGTCTTCCCGGCTCATACCCTTATCTACCAGGGTCAGCAGCACCCGCTGACTGAAGACCACGCCACCATACACGTTCATGTTGCGCTGCATGTTGTCGGGGTAGACCTGCAGATGTTTGATTAAGTCGGTGGACTCCACCAGCAGATAGTGGGTGAGGATGCAGGCATCGGGGAAGATCACCCGCTCCACGGAGCTGTGGGAGATGTCTCGCTCGTGCCAGAGGGCCACGTTTTCCAGGGCGGCGATCGCATGCCCGCGAATAATCCGCGCCAGTCCCGAAATCCGCTCCGATCGCACCGGATTGCGCTTGTGGGGCATGGCGGAGGACCCTTTCTGGCCTTTGGCGAAGTACTCCTCCACTTCCAGTACATCGGTGCGCTGGAGGTTGCGAATCTCCACAGCAAAGCGCTCCAAGGACGCCGCCAGCAAGGCCAGGGCCTGGAGAAATTCGGCGTGGCGATCGCGCGACACCACCTGGGTAGAAGCAGCGTCGGGCTGGAGTCCCAGCTTTTGACAGGTGAGTTCCTCCACCTCGGGACCAATGTTGGCGTAGGTGCCCACCGCGCCGGAAATTTTGCCCACGGCGACACTTTGGCGGACGGCACAGAGGCGATCGCGATGGCGCAGCACCTCCGCTAGCCAGCCCGCCAGCTTAAAGCCAAAGGTAATCGGCTCGGCGTGGATGCCGTGGGAGCGACCAATCATCACCGTGTAGCGGTGCTGCTGGGCCTGGTAGCGAATAGCCTGACTCAACTGTTCCAGCTGGGCCAGCAGCACCTCCAGACTGGCCACCAGCTGGAGCGCCAGGGCGGTGTCCAGCATGTCAGAGCTGGTCATGCCCAGGTGGATGTAGCGCCCGGCATCGCCGACATACTCGTTCACGTTGGTGAGAAAGGCAATGACATCGTGGCGCACTTCCTGCTCGATTTCCAGCACCCGCTGGGGGTCAAAATTAGCGGTTGCCCGAATTTCCTCAACGGCTTCAGCGGGAATATAGCCTAAATCGGCCTGGGCCTCACAGACGGCAATCTCAACCGCCAGCCAGGTCTTTAGCTTGTACTCATCCGTCCACAGGTCGCCCATGGCGGGCAAGGTGTAGCGCTCAATCAAGGTGCTGTCTCAAAACACGACCGCTCTATTCTATAACCTCCGTGGGACGAACGTTGATCAATGGCTACCTGGAGGGAAGACAAAGTCTGTCCCAGGTAAAACGGGGCTTCCCACCGCTGACCGATGGGAAACCGGGAGAATCAACGTTAAGACAGTGTTAAGAATACTTTTTATGGAAGAAGGCTATGCCGTGGGGCCAATCGACGGCATCTATGGCCCCCTGACCCAGCAGGCTGTGGTCCAATACCAGCGCGATAACGACCTGCGGGCGGACGGCATCATTGGCTACGAAACCTTTGAGGAGATGGCCGACAGCGGCATCATCGACGAGGCCGGAGAGACCTTTGACGATGTCGGCAATGAAATCGATGAAACCGTGGATGACGCGGGCGAGGCGATCGACACCACCGTCGATGATGTTGGGAATGAAATCGATGAAACCGTGGATGACCCGGAACAAATCGATGACGGTCTATTCGATGAAGACGGTGTTTTTGATGACGATGCCAGCGACGAAGACGAAGGCATCTTCGACAATGAAGGCCAATTCGACAACGAAGACGACGGAATTCTCTAATGCCGTCCGTCCTAAACCCAACGCCCAAACCCCGTAGGGGCAAATGGCCATTTGCCCCTACGGTTGATTCTCAAGACCAACCCCTCCCAAAAGCCGAGAGAAATTTGGAGCGATGGCATCTTCCATACATGGAAACAATCCGTATTGACGTTTAAATACGGATAGTGAGTTGCCTGGAATACAGGAGATGCCCATGGATATGTCCGCCGAGCCATGCCCGTTTTGTGCGATCGCCCACCACCAGGCTCCCGCCAGCGTGGTCTACGAAGATAAATCCCTCATGGCCATCATTCCCATCCATCCGGTGTATCCGGGGGCGTGTCTGGTCATTCCCAGGGCGCACATCGACCACTTCACGGACATTCCCAATCCGCTGGCGGCCCAAATCATGGTAGTAGCCCAGCGCATCGGGCGCAGGATCAGGGAGGTCTACCAGCCGCTGCGGGTGGGCATGGTGGTACATGGATTCGGGGTTGCCCACGCTCATCTGCACGTCCTGCCGCAGTATGACCCCCTCGATATCATGCACAAGCACCGGGCCTACGTAGAAGACGGCGAGGTGCGCTTTCACCTGAAGAACGTTCCGGAGCTGTCTCGCGCTGAATTGGACAAAATGGCCGCCTCCCTACGGCTGTAGGAGACATTTTATTCTTCAACCTGCCAGGGATCGCGACTGAGGTTTTCGTCGATCACCTGGCGAGGCCGCAGCACCAGCAGCACCCGTCCCAGCAGGGGCAAATCGGCGGGTTCTTCCTCCAGCCAGAGCACCTGGAGGTGACCGCCCTGCTCGGCGAGGAAATAGCTGTCGGGATTCCACTGCCGCTGGGTCCGATCCACCAGCACCATCACCTCCTCCGATCGCGCCGAGTTTACCGGCAACTGGTCACTGTCCGCCAGAATAGCGACGGGATCCTCCGCCAGCCACACCACCTGCCAGCCGGGAAAGGCCACCCACGCCCCCATGCCCGCCGCACCGCCTGCGGTGACGATATGGAAGTCTCCCGTCTCCTCCAACAAGGGGACGGCTTTCACGTCCGCCGCCGTCAGGGGCAGTCGACCCGCTACGGGCACCACTCGGGGCACCTCTTCCTCGGAGTCGGGGCGATAGGCCGGCAGCAGGGGCTGGCGTCGCTGGCGTGTTACCGAGAAGTCGGTGAGCAACGTTTCCAATCGCGTGCGGGCCGAGTCGCTTTCAGCAAACCGCAGGCCGGAGGCAATCAGGCGCGATCGCATCTGGAGATCCGACTGCTGGCGGGCGAGTTTCCAGTAGTGATAGGCGATCGCGTCCCCCGGATGGTCGGCAAAAGATTGGAACCCTTCTGGCGGCGTGGTGAATCGGGAGAAATCTTTGATGGCGCGGGCCACCTCCCGTGCCCCCTCCGAGTCAATGCCCTTCTCAAGGCAGAGGGTCGCCGCCGCCGCCCGCTCGGTTTGGGTGAGGATGCGGAACTCGTAGAGGGTGTCGCTGCCCCGCTGCTCGAAGTGCGATCGCACCCCCTCTGGAATACCCGTTGCCGTGATTGAGGCAAACACCTGGGCAGCTACTCCAATCTGGTTTTGCTGCACGGGTTCAAAGCCCGTTTCCTCAAAAATCTGCTGGGGACTGTAGCCCGCTTTCTGTAGCTGTAGGCAGGCTTCTCCCCAGGACACCCAGTTGCCCTCCTTGCGGCGGAGGGAGCGTAGAAGGTCGTCGGCGTTGAGGGCAGGATCGGGGGGATGGGGTTGGTCGGCGGGGGAAGCAGTCATACCGTTGGGAACCGTTCAGGAGGAACAATCGGGTCGAGAAAACGAGGTAGCATTATAGGGGAAGGTCTAAACCTACAGCTAGAAAATTATCGGCGCGATCGCCGACGTGGAAATACCGAAGAGTCTGACCTTCACCCAAACTCTACCGTGATTTCGCCCCGCTACGCTAATCCGGTATCCGGCCGACCTCCGTAATCCCCCGGTATTGGGGGTAGACCTCCGGAGATAGGAGCCAGAGAGCGAAGTTTGAAGTAGAGCGTTTCCCCTAAAACCGGGAACGATTAGATTGTTACTTCCATCCATCCCTTCATCATTTGGAGTTATGGCATATGCAGCGAGAAGAGTGGGAACATATCGTCGCTGACTCAGCCTCCGGCAAGCTGTCGCCTCAGCAAATGCAGGAAGCCATCGAAAAGGCTGATCAGGTGATTCAGTTTATCCGCCAGCAGGTGCGATACGGACGGGCCAGCCAATGGCAGCGGGCCGCCCTGGAAAATATCCAACACGTCGTTGATTCGTAGGTGAAAAAACTCGTCTTTCGCATTAGGACATTTAGGAGATGTGGAACCCCCGCGACCCTGAGGTTTCCTGCTCAAACCTTAGCCCGTAGGGCTGTATCTGCGGACCCGTCCTGTTCTAATACCTTTTTAGCGAGCTGCCGCTTCGCCAGATAGCCAACGGTTTGCATCGCCGCATCCACCACTGTGCGGGAAAAGCTGCCGTTTCTCGTGGGCCTTTCCTCCGATGAGCGTCGCCGCCTTCCCAAAATTAGCCGCAAATCCCAGGCATTTACCTATCAGGCCCTTGATGTGGCTACCCAGCATCCCGAGCTAATGCCCCGTTACCTGGATGTAGATGGAGCCATGCGCGACATGAATCTGTTTATTGCCGTCCTGCAAGTACTCAGCGAGCTAGAGCAGATGGTGAAAGATACCCAGTCCATAGCGGGCAGCGAAGCCTATGCTGCTGCCCGCAAAGCCTACATGTCGGTCAAAAAAGACGGTCAAAACATCGGCCTGGACGAAGTGATCGATTCCCTGTCCCGGTACTTTGAGCGATCGCACCCGACAACACTAGCATGAATAGCCAGAATCCTACTGCTCAGTGGTGGCATACAGCTTTGGGTTGGGAGCTGGAGCTTGACCTTCAGGGCCTTGGGGTTCGGGCTTCTCGACATACTCAAATTCGCCCTTGCCATCAGGACTGGGACCTTTGGCCCAACCCCCTTCTTTGCTTTCCGTACCTTCAGATAGGTTCCAGAACTTATAGGAGGTTTCCTGCTTCTCCAGCTCGCGGGGAAACTTGCTAGGAACGGGGACATCCTCCAGTCCGTCTTTCTTCAGCTCTTCGATCGCCGCCAGCCACTGGTTTTGGTGCATGGTGTCGCGGGCAATCATGTAGCTGAGAGTGTCCTTGACGCCGGGGTCAGTAGACAGTTCATATAGCCGCACGGCCTGCAGACGCCCCTGGGCTTCGGCCTGCACATTAGAGTAGAAATCGGCCATCAGGTTACCGGAAGCAACGATATAGTTGCCGTTCCAGGGATAGCCGACGCTATCAGTTGGGGCTGCGCCGCCCCCGGTCATCACAGCATGCTTGGGGTTCATGCTGGCCATAATGATATCTTCGGCCTTCATGCCGCCCATCACCCCTTCAACGATGGGGTCTTGAATCGCGTTTTCCTGGTCCTGGGCGGGGGCTTTATCCACCAGGTGGGCGATGAGATTGGCCAGCATTTCTACGTGACCAATTTCTTCAGTACCGATGTCCAGCATCATGTCTTTGTACTTAGCAGGTCCGCGGCAGTTCCAGCCCTGGAACAGGTACTGCATCATCACCGACATTTCCCCAAAGGGACCACCAATCAACTCCTGTAACTGCTTGGCATAAACCGGGTCTGGGCGTTCGGGTTTGGTGAAATACTGTAGTCTTTTAGTGTGGTAAAACATACGTCTCTCGTATCAAGCAACAAGGGAAAAAAGTATCGAAATTCAATAGTCCTTCTGCCTTTTTCCCTATTTTTAATTTTTAATTAATTAGCCTTGGTATCCATCTGTCAAAACTGCGAATAAGCCCTACCGCTACTGACTCCTGTGGCTTAGTCAATTAGAATTTTCGCCGGGATCGTCACCACCTGAGTGACGGGTCAGAACCTTGCCGCAGGGTGCGTTAACCTTGCGCTGCAACACACCCTACTGCATGATTGGTTTGCTGTACAAATCTGCTTTGATGCTGGAAAGTATCCTTTGGATTTTGCTGATGGGGTTTTTCGTTGGGCAGATTGCTCGACGACTGGGAGCACCCGCCCTGGTGGGCATGGTGCTGGCGGGGATCGTGCTGGGGCCGCAGGTGGGCAACGTGCTGAGTCCGGGGGTATTGGCGGCAGCGGATTCTTTGCGCACCATTGCCGTGATGGTAATCTTGATGAAAGCAGGGCTGGGGCTGGATCGGGAGAAGCTGAAGCAGCAGGGTACAGTAGCCCTACGGCTGGGATTTCTGCCCGCAGCCTGTGAGGCGATCGCCATTACCCTCACTGCCATCTGGCTGTTTGATTTCGACTGGCCCATTGGCCTGCTGCTAGGCTGCATCATCGGCGCGGAGTCCCCTGCGGTGATCGTACCGGGGATGCTGCGGCTGAAGAGTTTGGGCTGGGGCGTAGCCAAAGGAATTCCCGACGCGATTCTAACGGGGAGTGCCCTTTCCGACGTGCTGCTGCTGCTGGTGTTTAGCCTGCTGCTGGCCTTTCTCTCCCAGGACGCCGCCACGGGTCTCCCCCTACCGGGAGGTCTCACCTTAAGTGCGGTGCAGCTGCTGCCGCTGCAAATTATGCTGCAAATTGGGCTGGGCCTGCTGCTGGGATGGCTCACGGCCCAGACGCTGGTATCCCTGCTGGTGCGGCAAAACTGGACCCAGAAGGCGGTGCAGGATGCCCTGGTGGCGGCAGGCTTGGCCCTGTTTCTGGTGGTACTGGCTGCGGCGGTGCCGGTTTTCTCCGGCTACCTGGCGGTAATGGCCACTGGATTCTTTCTGATCGAGCTGGATGCGCGGCTGGCGCGACGGCTGCGGGCGGGGTTCGATGGGCTGTGGGCGATCGCCGAAATCGTCCTCTTTGTGCTGCTGGGGGCGAGCATTCAGCTGGGCGTTCTGGAGGAGAGGCTGCTGGCGGGGCTGCTGATTTTGGCCGTTGGCACGCTGGTGGGGCGATCGCTCGGCTGGTACCTCTCTACCCTGGGCAGCAACTGGACCTGGCGGGAGCGGCTGTTTCTGCTGCCGGGGAACTCCGCCAAGGCGACGGTGCAGGCGGCGATTGGGGCCATACCGCTGGCCCAGGGGGTGGCGGGCGGGGAGATCATTCTGGCGATCGCCGCCCTGTCCATTCTGGTGACTGCGCCCCTGGGAGCCTGGGCCATTCCCACCTTTGCCCCGAAGCTGCTGGAGCGGGGGGAGGTAGACCCAACGAAGGTGGCGATCGCCCAGCGGGCGGTGCTCCTCGCTGCCGTGGATACCTCTCCCCTGGCCGTCCGGGTGCTCACCAAAGCTGCCGAGCTGGCCCGACCCAGCGATGGGGAGGTGGTGGTGCTGCACGTCCTTCAAGTGGATGATCCCAAAGGAGTGAAACAGCTCCGGCGACTGGCTCACCAGCATCTGGCCGATATTCACCATCGGTTTGTCACCGTCAATGGGCCAATCCCGGAGGGCATTGTGCGCACGGCGCGGGAATGTGGAGCCACCGAAATCGTCATGGGCAAACGGGGCCATCGGCGGCTGGAGGAAGTGCTGGTGGGGTCAGTATCCCAGGCCGTTCTGGAAACCAGTCCATTACCCGTACTGGTGGTCGAATCCTAGTTGTCTGTCAAGACTAAAAATTAGGGTAAATCCCGCAGGGGTTTACCCTAATTTTTAACCGTGATGCTGTGCTAATCGGCAATCAACCAATCCGGCACAAACTTCCAGGCATCCCGCATGGCCTGGTCCGACTGCTGATAGTTGGGGTCTTTGCTGGCCACCAGTGCCCAAAACTCGGGCGAGTGGTCCATGTGCTGGGTGTGGCAAAGCTCGTGGATAAAAATGTAGCGCACCAGCTCCGGCGGCAGAAACAGCAGCTTGTCGTTCAGACTGATGTTGTGCTTGGTCGAGCAACTGGCCCAGCGAGTCTTTTGCCGGCGAATGGTGATAGCATTGCAGGGCAGCTTCACCTGGCGGCTCACCTCCCGTAGCCACGCGGTCAGACAGTACTTGGCCTTCTGGCGGACCCAGTGCTGGAGGGCAAACCGGCAGTAGGAAGCATCGTTCACCGCCCCCCGCAACGTTAGCTGGAAGCACTGGGGCACCAGAATGGTGATCTGCTCGTCATCGGTGGGTTCGTAGGTCACCGTCCATTCTTCTTTGAGCGATCGCAGCAAAATCGTCGAGGGCAGCACCGCCTGGTCTTCGTCGGATCGCTCCTGGCGCTCAAGCTGCATCTTGCGCACGCTGTTCTCAATCCAATCCTGTTTGGACTCCAGGAAGTTCAGGATGCGCTGGCGATCGCACTGGGGCGGCACCACCACTTCTACCTCGGCTTTGGTGGACACCTTGATGGTGATGCGCTTGGCCCGCCGACTCTCCCGGATGTGATAGCCGTTCAAGGTATAGGTTTGCAGCGGCTGCGGCGACGGCTGTGCTGCCACGGGGGGAATAAATGGCCTCACTTCAGCGGGAATAAATGGCCTCACTTCAGCGGGTTGCTTTGTCGGCCTCGCCTCGGCGGGTTGCTTTGCCGGTTGCCCAAACCCATCGGGGCGTCGAGCCCGTTTGCGTTTTGCCATATTGCTTCCTCCATCCCGTCACTTGCCCCATTATGGGGCATCCCGTCCCACTTATCGGTGCGTCAATTGGCGTAGCGCGCGCTCTAGGGGCTGGGATTTCGTTCAAGAACCGCGTACATTGGTATTGCAGAACGTAGGTTCTGAAACAGTCAGTCGTTAAACAGTGCGTCTTCACAGGAGGCGCACACCCCCGTCGGTCGTAATCAATTGTGCTTGAGCACTTAGGTAGGTATGAACGCTGAACAACCGTTGGGATCAGTCATTCAAGGTTCCCTGAGCCAAGGGCTGGAGGTGCGGCTGCACCCCGATGTGTCGGTGGAAGACATGCGGGTGGGCAAGTTTCTCGTGGTGCAGGGGCGGCGATCGCACTTCTTCT
The DNA here is from genome assembly GCA_050331615.1 of Elainellaceae cyanobacterium. Taxonomy (GTDB): domain Bacteria; phylum Cyanobacteriota; class Cyanobacteriia; order CAKZMO01; family CAKZMO01; genus JAYKGU01. The sequence continues at coordinate 25,580 of JBHJGR010000003.1, read as the reverse complement.
GCCTGATGACGGACGTGTCTTTGGGCACCGCCAGCCACCGCATCATGGCCAATCCTCCCGAACCAAGCAACACTTTTTTGCAGGAAGTGCTGGCCGGGACGGGCACCTACGGCACGGTGGAGCTGGCTCCCATGCTGATGCTGACGCCAGAGCCAGGGAAGCGACTGTCAAGCAATGGTAACGCCGGACCCCAGGCCCAGAGCAGCGCCGACGTAGAGCTGCTGCCGGTGAAGACGGTGCCCAGCCACTTTAGCCAGGTGTTTGAAGCCTCCGAGCGAGACTTTCGCGTGGTGTTTGGCTGGGAGGATGACCCCCATCGACGCAACTTTTCTATCGGTCAGCCGATTGACATGGACGTGCCTATTTGCATTGACCTGGATCGGTTTGCAGAGCGCAGCAACGGCGTCTTTGGCAAATCGGGCACGGGTAAGTCGTTTTTGACCCGGCTGCTGCTCTCCGGCCTGATTCGTAAGCGGGCGGCAGTGAACTTGATTTTTGACATGCATTCGGAATATGGCTGGGAGGCGGCCAAGGAGGGCAAGCACTTTAGTACCGTCAAGGGATTGCGCCAGCTCTTTCCCGACCGGGTGCAGATCTATACCCTCGACCCAGAATCCACCCAGCGGCGGGGAGTGCGAGACGCCCAGGAGCTCTACATCAGCTACAGCCAGATTGACGTGGAGGATCTGGTGCTGGTGCGGGGCGAGCTGAACCTGTCAGAGGCCAGCCTGGAGAACGCCATCATCCTGCGCAACGAGTTCGGCAAATCCTGGATTACCCGTCTGCTGTCCATGAGCAATGAAGAAATTCAGGAATTTTGTGAAGTGAAAATGGGCAGCAAGTCCTCCATCATGGCGCTGCAGCGCAAGCTGACCCGATTGGACGACCTGAAATACATCCGCAATACGGTGCCCCACGACTACGTCCGCCAGATTCTGGATTCGCTGGAAGCGGGCAAGCACGTGATCGTTGAGTTTGGCTCCCAGTCCAACCTGCTCTCCTACATGCTGGCCACCAACGTGATTGCCCGCCGCATCCACGCCAGCTATGTGCGTAAAGCGGAGACGTTTTTGCAGACGAAGAATCCCAGCGATCGCCCCCGCCAGCTCGTCATCACCATCGAAGAAGCCCACCGCTTCCTTGATCCCAGCACGGTGCGCCAGACCATCTTTGGCACGATCGCCCGAGAGATGCGCAAGTACTTTGTCACCCTGCTGGTGGTGGATCAGCGGCCATCGGGGATCGATACCGAAGTGATGTCCCAAATCGGCACCCGCATTACGGCATTACTGAACGATGAGAAGGACATTGACGCCATCTTTACCGGCGTTTCCGGTGGTCAGAACCTGCGGTCGGTACTGGCCAAGCTCGACTCCAAGCAGCAGGCCCTGATCCTGGGCCATGCCGTCCCCATGCCCGTGGTGATTCGCACCCGTCCCTACGATGAAACTTTTTATGCCGAAATTGGGGATACTGACTGGGAAGAGATGCCGACCGCTACCCTGCTACAAGCCGCTGAGTCAGCTAAAGCTGATTTGGGATTTTAATCCAGGGAGGCAGATTCGAAAATTAGAAGTTTCGATAGACTTGACTTTTTAAAGTTTTTGGGGAAAATCGGAAGCAGATCTTTCAATACCTATCCGAAATCGCGTCGGAGTTTTTGGAAATCAAAACCTCTGGCCATTTTTGAGACGGGTGCTGGACTGACTGGGAGGGGCGTCTAAACGGGGCGATCGCGCCTGAGTTAAAGTTAAGAAAAACTTAATCATGATCTCAGATCACATTAATCCCCTACTGACAAAATGCTTTTTTACTGATGTCGGAACAAACCAATTGTATTCTTCGACTAGGGAGGGCAGAAGCTGCCGCTTGAACAGGAACGCAGTGGCCGTGAACAGCAAACTCTGCAGACCGCAGACGCTTTTCAGCCGCGGAAATTACGCTTGAAACGTTCGGTTATTCCCCTCCTATTAGGCATTCAAAAGAACAGTTCAGGATTCATCATAGTAAGTGCAGGTATGTTTCCCATTTAGTCAGCTCGATAGCAATCAATTTGCTGAATGCGGGGCGGCCATCTCTCAACCGAATCCTCCTAAACCACAATCACTTTGGCAAGTAGAGTGTCCCTGGTGGGTAAACTTCACTTCCCAGCCCCGATGAGGTTTATCTGACATTTTGTGTAGAGAGGTAGAAAAACTGTCCGCTGGTTCATATCATTCGTTTACCTGATGCGCAGTCGCCTAGTTGGCCCCAGTTACGCAGCACTGCTGACCGCGTCCAAAGGGCGTCAAAAAATCACCCGAGTTCACCCTTTCGGATGAATCGTATCCCTTTACTAACTCATAAACTTATAATACGATGGGAATAAGACAAAGCCGTAATGACTTCGAGTTGAAGCGTCAGCGGGCCAAAGGGCATTCATGGCTACGGTTACGCTGCTGCTGACAAAGAAGATAGTGATGTATGCCCGGCGACGTGACTGATGTGATGGTGGCTTCACATCAGCTTTTATGACTTTGTAGAGGCCGAGCGCCTTCATTCATTTGCCTCCTCATGTACCTGACCTGAATTCCTCTGGAGAAGCCTGGTTCCCGCAAGCTGTTTCGGGTCGTTTCGCGCAGACGCGCCATCGATTGGTCGGTCGGCTAGACGAGATATCTAAGTCCTCTACCTTGGACCGAAGGCTGGTCTTCCACTTCCCGCCACCGCTGTCCCCTTACTGTTGATCTAATTGCCCGGTTGAGAATGTTCCTGTCTGATGGGTACTGGCTAGAGTCAAGTTCCACGCTGTTGCACAAGTTGGCTCACCGGGTTGCTAGCCCAAATCCTGCACTGTTGTCTGACGAGGTACCCTCGCGATGCCCATGAAAACTGAGAAAGCCAACGTTAAAGTTCCTAAGAAAGATTCCAAAATGATGTTCACGGCAGATATGGTCAGAACCTATCTGCACGAAATTGGTCGCGTACCGCTGCTCACCCACGAACAGGAAATCGTTTTCGGTAAGCAGGTTCAGAAAATGATGGGGCTGCTTGAAACGAAGGAGAAGCTGGCGAAGACGCTGGACCGCGAACCTACCCAAGCGGAGTGGGCCGAGAAGGCGAAGCTAACCGTTGAGGAACTAGACGGTATCATGCGTGTTGGACAGCGGGCCAAGAAAAAGATGATCGAGGCCAACCTGCGGCTGGTAGTGGCGATCGCCAAGAAGTACCAAAAGCGCAACCTGGAATTCCTCGACCTGATTCAGGAAGGCACCCTGGGTTTGGAGCGGGGCGTCGAGAAGTTTGATCCGACCCGGGGCTACAAGTTCTCTACCTACGCCTACTGGTGGATTCGCCAGGCCATCACTCGGGCGATCGCCCAGCAGGCCCGCACGATTCGCCTGCCCATCCACATCACCGAGAAGCTCAACAAGATCAAGAAGGTGCAGCGGGAGCTGACCCAAAAGCTGGGCCGCAGCCCCAGCCCGGTGGAGATCGCCGAGGCGCTGGAGCTGGAGCCTGCCCAGATTCGCGACTACCTGCTGATGGCCCGCCAGCCCGTGTCTCTCGACATGCGGGTGGGCGACAACCAGGATACGGAGCTACAGGATCTGCTGGAGGACGAAGACGCGTCTCCCGAGAACTACGCTACCCAGGAGCTGCTGCGTCAGGACCTGAACGACCTGATGGCGGAGCTAACGCCCCAGCAGCGGGAAGTGCTGACCCTGCGCTTTGGCCTCACCGATGGTCGGGAGCTGTCCCTGGCTAAGGTCGGCCAGCGGATGAACATTAGCCGGGAGCGGGTGCGCCAGCTTGAGCGGCAGGCCCTCGACCACCTGCGCCGCCGGAAAGCTTCGGTGAAAGGCTATCTAGCTAGCTAACGCCGCGTCACGATTGAAAATTAGGGTAAATTCCGCGGGATTTACCCTAAAAACTGGTTTTGACAGACCTGCGTCCCTGCAATGAGATTTGACTGGTCGTCTCCCGTATTGGGGCGATCGCCAGCCGTCATGATCCTCACCGACTTGTTGAGCCGGTGAGGGAATCGTTTAAGTAGAACTGCGTTGAAAAACGAAGGTTAGAAAACCGGGGGAGCGCCCCGGTTTTCTAACCTGAATTTAATTGTGCCGACCTACTTATTTATTTCCTGCCTTATCCGTAATTTTCCCACAAGAAGCTGGATCTTTATCTACTGGTTGATACGTGGACCAGCCTGGATGGCTAACCTCAAAGATGTGTAAAGTCTTTCAAACTGATGCTTCAGGGCTTATCACTTATTCGCTAAAGTTAAAAATAGGTTCATCAATGTTTAGCTGTTTAGTTTTGAAGTAAAGGAGGCCGGGCGGTGCACAAGAAACAAACCCAAAGTACGTCGCGGCATCCTCTCCGCAGTCTGCGACGCGATCGCACTAATCGCTTTACCGTTGGCATCACTTCCCTGGCCATTGGTTTGGGAAGCTTGGGGATCACGGCTGTCTCCGGCAGCGCCAACCAACTGCCGATGGCGCAAAACTCAACTGCAACCTCCATATTAAAAACGGCGATCGCCCCACCCCGCCAACCCCTGCCAGACGGCGTATATCTCTACGGACAAACCTCTGAGCCCGATCAGATTGGCGCAGTGTATATGGTTTTCGAGGTAACGGGCCGACGGACCGTCGGTGCGTTCTACATGCCCCACTCCTCGTTTGACTGCTTTCGGGGAGAGTTCCAGTCTGAGCAGCTCTCGCTCATGGTGCAGGCGACCTACGAGCAGGAAGTTTTCCCCTACTCTGTGCCGCTCAACACCGAAGCGCCAATTGCCGCTGCCGCAGGCGATGCACCATCGGTTAGCCTGGTTGGCTTCCAGCCGCTGGATACGATTAGCCCAAACGACGAGCGGATTTTATCGACCTGCAAGGCTGAAACCTGGTAAGTCCTTACCTGCCGCTCTGTCACTCGTATGGCGCTACGCTTTCGCGTTAGGGCATTCAAGAGATGTAGCCCCACGGCGGCGCGGGGGGTCCACACTCAAGCCTTAGCCCGTAGGGCTATACCAAATCAATCTAGTTTATTCATGTCCCCAATTAAACCTGTTGATGGCATGGGCATACGAGCCTGTTTAGGGTAGAGGTATAGCGGCGATTGTCCGTCCCTGACCCAAATCCGTGCATCCTCAGATGGCTAATTGTATTTTATGGGGGCGCACACCCCCAAGAGAATAATTCTGTTTAGATTTTTACTTTTGAGGAAATTTTGAGGAAATTTTGAGGGAGGCATTGGCTATGGCAAAGTATGACGACGCATCGAATCGCGCCTGGCTGGAGGCACTGTATCACCTATCGCCCTCGGTGTCGGTCCCTCACCAGTTTTGGTCATTCTTTAAGATGGTTGGGCTGTCTCTGAAGGAGGTTTTCACCCGCAGTCGGCAGCAGCTCCGCATCTCAAAGTATTACGACATCAATGGTCGCGCCATCTGGCACGTTTACGACCCAGTGACGCAGACTTCCTTTTCGTCCAAATCGGAGCGGGATGTTCACGCCTGGATCGAGGCCCTGTAGCTCCCCTGGGGCAGATCTCCGGGCAAGGCTAAACTTCCCGCTCTACCAGGACGACGTTTTCGGTGAACTGCTCAAAGGTGTCGTCGTGGCTGATGACGAAAAGCTGGTGAAAGGTGCGAATGTTGGCGATCGCTTCCGCTAAACTCTGACGGCGGGGCCGATCCATATTGGTCGTGGGTTCGTCAAAGAAGGCGATATCGATGTCGGCTAGCACCCGCAGCAGCGCCAGCCGCACGGCCAGAGCCGCACACATCTGCTCACCGCCGGACAGGTTAATGAAGCGGCGACGGTGCGCCCCCTCTTGGACGATGATTTCATAATCCCTCGCCCATTCCAGGGCAATATTGGGGCGATTCAGCAGCTCCCGAAACAGTCGATCCGCTTCCTGCGAGATGGTTTGCACGTAGCGCTCAGTCACCCGTGGCCCCGCCTCTCTGTAGACCTTGCGGGCGAAGTTAATGAAGCGCTTGATGCGATCCTTATGCTTAAGGTCAGCCTGGGCGCGATCGCGCTTATCCGCCAGAGACTTTAGCTTGGCCAGGGTAGCCTCCAGCTCAGCAAGGGTCTGCTGCTGCTGGGGCAATCGACCCAGTAGCTGGTCGGTTTGGCTGCGGGCCTCATTGTAATCGGCGTCGAGCTGGCGATGCTCCTCCGGGCTATATTGGGCGATCGCCTCGCTGTAGTCCTGCTGCACCCGCTGCCGCTCCTGCTGGAGTTCCTGGAGCTGTTGCTGCGCTGTCTCCAGATCGGTCTGACGGACGGTGAGCTGGTCGGCTTCCTGCTGGTTTTGCAGGTAGATGAGATAGCTGGGCTGGTGGGTCTGGCGACGGGTTTGCTGGGCCTCCGTTTGGTTGTCCAAGTCGGCAAAGGGCTGGAGCTGGGTTTCCAGGTCCTGGAGCTGCTGCCGGAGGCGATCGCCCTCAGCCCCTAGCTGCTGCTGGTCGGCTAGCACCTGATCCCGCCGTTTCAGCTCAGCCTGCAAAATTTGGTGGCGGCTTTTAGGATTGTCTAGCTTCTCCAGAGCAAGGGTAAGCTGCGATCGCTGCTGCTGCCGCTCTGTCTGGGTATCGAGCCGGGCCTGGAGTTCCTTCAGGCGCACTTGAATCTGCTCGCCCTCTCGCTGGCGGTCGGCCTGCTGGGCCTGCTTCTCCTCCAGTTGGCCCCAGTCGGCCCGGTGCTGATAGGCCGTTTTTAGCTGCCGGTTGAGGTCGGTGACCTGTCGCTTCAGCTTGGGCACGGAAACCTGCTCAGCCAGGTCGGCCAGGATGGTTTGTAGCGCCGTGAGCATTTCGGCGTTGAGGGCAGCTCCCGACTCCAGAACCGCCGCGATAGACGCGATGGGGTCAGGCTCTTGCTTCCCGAAAGCGGGCTGGATGGCTTGCAGCGCCTTCAGAGCTGCCTGGGCTTGGGCCTGGAGGCGATCGCCCTTTTCCCCTATGGACAGAGCCAACTGCCGTAGCTCGGCCTCAAACTGCTGAGCTGCGTCCACCCGGCTAATCTGGAGCTGGAGGCGATCGCGCTGCTGTTCTAAATCTGGGATGGTCTCGACTACGGGGGCGAGGGACTGGAGGCGCTCAATCTCTTGGGCCAGCTGCTTCCACTCCCGCCGCAGCCGCTGGAGCTGTTGGTTCGACGCCTCCAGCTCTAGCTGACACTGGTGAAGCTGCTGCAGTTCTTGGTCTAGAGCCTGCTGCTGCTGTTCCAGGTCAGCTTGCTGGGCCAGGAGGGGCTCCAGCTTGGCCAGGGTAGACTCGATTTGAGTGAGGCGATCCCGCTCTATCTGCAGCGCCGCTGCTCTGGCCTCGTGGGTCGCCAGAGTTTCCCGCAGAGTTTGCTGTCGCTTGAGCAGTTTCTTTTGCTGCTTAGCCTGCTGGTCGAGGGTTTGCAGGGCTGCCTCCGCCTGCTGATAGGCTTCGTAGCCATCGCGATGCTGGGCACAGCGCTCCAGCGCTTGCTGGGCCTGGATGACGGCCTGTTCACGGAGCGATCGCTCCTGTTCCTTACCGGTTATTCGGGTGGCGAGGGTTTGCAGTTGGGTCTCCAGTTGCTGCGCTCGCTGGGCCTGGGCCGCGAACTGATCCCGTCGAGTTTGTAGCTGGGTGAGCCGCCGCTCCAATTGGGTGAGTGTGGCCTCATCCTGCCGGATAGTTTGCTGGAGCTGCTGATGACGGGTTTGTATGGCTTCCCAGTCTGCCAGCGCTTCTTCGTAGTGGGCCAAGTCTCGCTTGACAGCATCGATCTGCCCGTCGCCGTACTTCTTCAGCGAAGCCAGCCCGGAGTAAACCTGCTTGTATTCTTCCACCTTGAGGACAACGTCAAAAACCTGCTTTCGCTTCTCCGCCGATAGCAGGAAGTCTGCCGTAAAGGTGCCCTGGGGGACGCCAATAGTATTCTCAAACAGCCGCTCCAGGTCGGTGCCGGGGGAGACTCCTAAATGTTGCCGCAGCCAGGGCAGCACCTCGTCTTCAATGCGCGTGTAGGGCAGCCGCTGCCCCAGTTGGGGATCGAAGAGGCTGTAGCCCCGGCTGGTGCAGCGCATGATGTCATAGGTGCGAGCATCCCGGCTGGAGACAAAGGACACCGTGGCCTGAGCGCTGCTGGCCCCATTGCGAATAAAGTCTTCCTTGCGGTAGTTGCCCCGGTAGTTGAACAGCACCCAGGCGATCGCCTCTAAAATGCTGGTTTTCCCCGCTCCGTTTTCCCCGCAAATGGCGTTGGTGCCCGGCTGGAATGCAAAGTGGCGATCGCCGTGGGACTTAAAGTTTTTGAGCGTAACTGAGAGAATTTCCATCGCAATCGTCAGCCTGTCCAGGAAGATACCCGTAATCCATCTGAGGGAAGGTGAACCCTTATTAATTTAGTACATTTTTTGGTACAGTGAAAGCATTACCGCTTCTGGTCAAACGTAACGGGGTCTAGCCAGCGCAGCACCTGGAGCTTGAGCTGGTTCAGGTCCCGGTAGAACTCCTGACGCACGAACTGGCCAACGGCATCAATCGGGGAAAATGCGTCCCCCGATCGCCAGGTCACGTCCTGACCTAAAGGCGTGAGGTGGCTACCCGGCAAAATGTGAAACGTGGTCAGGTCAGGAAACCGTAGCTGCAGAACGTCATTCAGGGTGAGGGTTTGGTCAATGTCGTCCTGGCGAAACTTGATGAGCAGATTGCGCCGCACGGGATAGCGATCGGCAATGATTTGATTGGTTTCGTCTGGAGAGGGCACAAATTCTGCATCCAGCATAGGAGAGACTTGGGCAAACTGGTTCAGCAGGGGAAAGGACTGGCGCATGCCCTCAAACGCCGACGAGAACTGGCTGGCCTGCTCCAGGAACGGAATTGAGCGGCGGGCCGGAAAGTTGTTGAACGAGATGAAGATATTGCCCGCCCGTTCCGGCTCAAACAAACTGCAAATCAGCAGGTGGAGCTTACAGCCCATGCTGTGACCCAGGCCATAAACGGGCAGATAGCGCTGCCGCAGAACCCGCTCCTGCAGGTAGTCCAGCCCCCCCTCAAAGGAGAGAAGGACGCTACGGGCGATCGCCACGTGATCCATCGTGTTCACAAACGGCGTCGCCACCACCGCATAGCCCTGATGGGCCAGATGCTCCAGCAACAGTCGATAGGTAACTTGGGGCGCGCTGGCGACAAACGCCCCGCCCAAAAAATGAACGATTGCCCTAGGCCGGGGGGGCACCAGGAGCCAGTTTCCCGAAATTGCTTGCCAATCCATGCAGTCTTGTAGAGGGTTTAGAACAGTCGATCGATCGCTTCGATCTATCTTTATCCTAAACCTCGTCTGGGTTGAGCAGTGGGTTGCTCCGGGTAGACGGCTGGCAAGGGTAAAGGGCCATTGGCTCCTACGTCGTCGGGTAGAATCGCTTGCAGAAATTTCCTAAACGCCCCTAATCTTCGTCGACGTAGATTGCGACCGCGTCTCCCCGCACCCAGGCATATTGGCCAGAGGGGGAAGCCGCTAGATACCAGTCATAGCCGTCGGCCCCGCCTGCCACCTGGGTGAGGGTGACCCACTGCCCAGGCGCAAACCGAGTCAAGACGGAGTACACCGTTCCCGGTCCTTCGCGGCCCTCTAGCTGATTACGACCGTAGACTAGGGCGTAGACAGGATAAATCTCCTGACCGTGGAGTAACCGGGGACTGCCGGCCTGAGAAGCGACGGGAGTTGGGGAGACCAGTAGGGGAGCAGGTCGCCTCTGGGGAAAGGGGCCAATCTGAAATGGCGTGACAATGACTACGTCCCGACGATCCAGGTCCAGACCGTGGCGGGGACGGATAACGGGGTGATCCCGATAATAGTCGCGATCGCGGCGATATTCGTCGTGTCGTGGGTGGTCGCCACCGTGTTGAATGATGCGAATCACTCGGTCGGCATGGGCAGCTTTCGGCGTCGCCACCAGCGCTCCGGCAAGGATGAGGGTCGTGATCAGCCGCTTCATGATAGACCTCCTCGTTCTCTTGTCACCAAGTATATAGCCCTACGGGCTAAGGTTTGAGTGTGGAACCCGCGCGTCGCGGGGGTTCCACACCTCTTGAATGTCCTAACGCGAAAGCGTAACGCTATACTCGTGCTTCTATCTAACGGGATCACAGTGGGACAGTTAGGAGGTGCTGTGCCAGATCGACCGTCAGGGCTGTGCCAGTGCCCAGATCTCCGGCGATCGCCGTTGCGGGCAGACCCTCATCCCCCAAGTGGTCCAGCACCAGCAGGGCCTGGGAAAAGTCCTGCTGGCGGGTATAGTCATTCACCGTCACCACGGTCCTAAGTCCAGCTTGGGAAGCTGCCGCCAGCCCGTGCTGTGAGTCTTCGATCGCCAGGCAGGTGTCAGGCGTCAGCCCCATCTGGGTCAGCACATAGCGGTAGATGTCGGGAGCGGGCTTTTTGGCAGGCACCACGTCTCCGGCAGCAATGACTTCAAACCAGTCAGGACTATCGGGGGCCAGGGCCGTTTCCAGCAGGGCGATCGCGTTATCTGGAGCACTGGTGGTGGCGATCGCCAGCCGTATCCCCCGCTGGCGGGCTTCATCCATCAGCCGCCGCACCCCTGGCCGCAGGGGAATTTTGCCGGCCTGGAGCAACTGCCGGTAGTGGACGGTTTTGGCGGCGTGCAGTTCGGCGATCAAGCGGTCCAAATTGGGGACATCAGGGGGCGGTTGGCCGCCTAGATCAGCAGATTTCCTATAGCGGTCGATGAAATGGCGAATGCGCTCCTTGCCGCCAGCGACGGTCAACAGCTCGCCATAAAGCTCCTCGTTCCAGTGCCACGGCAGATGCGCCGCGGCAAAGGCCCGATTGAACGCCACCCGATGGCCATCCCGCTCGGTTTCGGCCAGGGTACCGTCTACATCAAAAATGATGGCGTGCAGCGTCGGCATCGGCTACGGCTCCCGCCCAGACTCCCGCTCAGGGGCTGTGTGGAACCAAAAATAGTCGGCGATCGCCGTGCCATCCTCCGCTTCCCGCTGTTCACGGCTGTCCTCAGACGGGTTCAGCAGCACGGTCGTCTGGGAAAACTGCCCCTGCCACTGGGGACTGGACTCGACCCGCCGCGCCACCCGACTGGGAATGCCGTAGCCATACATGATGTGCCCCTGCCCAGCCAGCACCACCACCTGGCGGTTGGGATTTTCGATGAGAAACTGGGCGACGCTCTCCGCCATCGTCTCATCCCAAAGCACCTGAGCCAGGAAAAAATTGTTAAAGTTCTGGCTGTTGCCGTGCCCCCGATGGCTACCGCGATAGATCTGGCGAATCCACTCACGGTAGGCATCGTTGTTGGTATGAATTTCCGAAACCGGCGGAATCCACTGCAGATCGTCCTCGGAGAGGCTGTCTAGCCCCTCACGGGCCACCTGCTGCGTAATTTCGGCGGGGGTATTGGCTGCAAGGACCGGCAGCCCCTGCGCTTTGGCAAATTCCAAAATGGGCTCGTAGTAGCTCCAGGGATAGCCCCAGCGCTGGTCATACTCACTCTGTCGCCGTAGCTCTGCCGCCGAAATCTGGCCTGCTAGATAATCATCAATGACAGGCTGGAAGGGGCGCTGAAACATCTCCATGGCGATCGCCAAATCAGGATTCTCCTGATAAAGCTTTTGGATGATGTTAAACTGCGCCGCGTGGTCATCGGGCTGATTATGGGTTTCTCCTAGATACACCACGTTTGCTTCCCTGAGACCCCTGGGGACTGCCTGGGCGTCGGGTGGAAAGCGATTAGGGGCATCCCTAACGGAAACTTCCATTGGTAAGGACGATGACGACGCGGAGGAGATTTGGTAAGTCGAAAACGCTACAACTAAGAGTGCCATGGCCCCAATGGGCAGCATCGTTAATCTGACCATGATATTTAGCAGCTAGAGAATAAGGATAGAACACAATGCACGCATAATCCATTCGCTTGTATCGCCCTATGGGCTAAGGGTTGATTATGGAACCCGCGCGTCGCGGGAGTTCCACACCTCTTGAATGTCCTAACGCGAAAACGTAACGCTACAGCTGGGTGAGCTGCAAACGGGACTGAAAAGCTCAATGTAGCTTAAAGATAGCGCTAAGCCAGTGTTCCCTACTGCGATGCTAGCGCGTTCTTTCCGTTTACATTTCACTACGCTCTCACCCCAAAGCATTAAACTTCGTTGCGAATTTCCAAGTAGATTCACGGCAGCGTGTTACCTTCAAGGACGGTTGGCAACGTTTGAAAAGCCAGTGTAAACCCTGGTGTTGCAGCGTTTAGAGAGGAAACCCAAGTTGATTTCAAGCTCCAATTCTGCCGCTCAAAGTTCCGTACTCCGTGAAGACTTCAGTGAGTACGTTGCTCACCTCCAGCTTCATATGGCGTTACAGGCCCGCAATCTCGTCCCCCGACTCACCAAAGCCGACGACAGCCGGGAGCAGCTTCTGCAGCAAACCCAGGCTGACTTTGAGAAATACGTCTCCCGGCAGGCGCTCTAATCTATTGGCTCTATTCACTCATGAGTGCTTGAGCAATTTTGACTACCTTGCTTGGGGGGAGCGCCTCGCGGGGAAGCTCCCCCAAGAAGATAATCTTGCTTAACTACTTAATTCACCCGGTCAGCTTAATTCACCCGGTCAGCCCTCGGCAGGCTCCCATAGATTCGGCATCATAGTTGTAGTGGTGTCGCCGTTCTGGCGTTGCTCAGAAGTCCATGATTTAAAGGGGGTTGACGGTTGAGACGTATTATCGCCACGCTGAACGGGCAACAGCGACTTAACCTGCTGGTTCTATTCACAGCAGGTCTTTTATTTTGGTCGGGGCTAGCTTCTATGCTGCCGACCCTGCCGCTCTATATCCGTGATGCTGGAGGCAGCAGTCAGCAGGTAGGGATTGTGATGGCCTGTTTTGCCATTGGGCTGCTGCTATCGAAAGCCTGGCTTTCGCGGCTGGCCGACGAGCAGGGGCGGAAGATTGTGCTGATCATCGGCATGAGTGCGATCGCCCTCGCCCCCCTCGGCTACCTGTCCTTTCAATCAATCCCTCTGCTGATGGCCTTTCGAGGATTTCACGGCATCAGCATTGCCGCCTTTGCCACTGCCTACAGCGCGCTGGTCATCGATATTTCTCCGCCCCAGAACCGGGGGGAATTGATTGGCTACATGAGCCTGGTCAACCCCCTCGGCCTGGCCCTAGGACCGGCCCTGGGAGGCTTTTTGCAGGAGTCGGGGGGCTACACGCCCGCTTTTCTTGCCGCTACCGCCCTGGGGCTATTGGGGCTGATTTGTACGGCTCGGGTCCAGGAGTCACCCATGGCCAGTGCAGGCGGGGCGGCCCGTTCCGCCAATGACCAAAAGTTTTGGAGTCTGCTGGGATCAGAACGGGTGCGCATTCCCGCCTTTGTGCTGCTGATGGTGGGCATCGCCTTTGGTACTATCAGCACCTTTGTGCCTCTATTCATCAAATCTGTTGGGGTTGATCTGAACATCGGGCTGTTTTACACGGCAGCGGCGATCGCCAGCTTTTCGGTCCGTATCCTAATTGGTCGCGCCTCAGATCGCTACGGTCGGGGCCTTTTTATTACCCTCAGCCTCATCCTCTACAGCTCGGCCATGCTCATCCTATGCCAAGCCAACAGTGCTGTCCTGTTTGTTGCTGGGGCTACCCTGCAGGGAGCCGCCGCTGGCATGATCATCCCCATGACGGCTGCCCTGATGGCCGATCGCTCCTATCCCAACGAGCGGGGCCGCATGTTCGGCCTGTGCATGGTGGGCTTCGATGCAGGCATTGCCACCGCGGGTCCCATTATGGGCAGCTTTGCCGACTCGGTGGGCTTTCGCTTTATTTTTGGCTGCCTCGCTGGGCTAATTCTCATCGGCCTGGCCGCCTTTCTCACCCTGTCTAGCAAAGACGTGCCCCATTCCCTGCGGTTTGCGCTGGGACGGGGCCGTGACCTCTATGCGGTTGACTAGAGCCTTCTAGCGCTGATCCCAAACCCTTTCTAGAGTTTGGGACCGGCTCCTAGGAAGCATCCCTTTGCCTCAAACCTGGACGGGTTCCTCAATCCAGACCGATACCGACCCGCCCTGGCAGCGGAACTCGGCCCAGCCCCACTCGTTGGTGTAAATGGGGTCGCTAATGTGCTCAGTGAGATCAACAAATTTAGCGTTGGCCTTCCCCACCTCCATCCACTTCGTGCCGGCGTCCCCATCGCTCATGATGACCGCCATAGCCTGGGGATGATCCTCATCTCCCAGCCGGGTCCAGCCAATGGTGTTGAAGTGATCAAAGTAGTCGTACTGCGGCCCATAGGCGTAGTGCCGCCGGGCATAGAGAAACTTGTCCAGCAGCCAGCGGTGAGAGGGCATATGGATGTGATAGCGGTTGCCATCCCGGCCATAGTCTTCGTAGCTGGTGCCGTAGTAGTCAGCGTAGAACACGCAGGGGTAGCCCTCGCGGCGCAGCAAAATGATGGCATAGGCCAGCGGCTTAAACCACGGTTCAACCACGGATTCAAGGGCCTGGAGCGGTTGGGAGTCGTGGTTTTCGACGAAGGTAACGGCGTGGGTGGGGCGCTGCTGCATCATCGTGTTGTCGAGGATGGTGCGCATGTCGTAGTAGCCCCCGGCGCGGCTGGCGTAGTGAAAGTTGTAGTGGAGCGGCACGTCAAAAACCGACATTTCCCCCTTCACCGAGTCAACGTACCAGTGGAGGGTATCGACATTGGGAACCCAATATTCCCCCACTACGAATATCTCTTTACCCGCATGGCGCTCCAGGTCGCGGATCCACTCAGGGAAGAACCAGGCCGAGATATGCTTAATCGCGTCTAGCCGGAAGCCATCAACGCCCGTGGTATCCAGATACCAGCGACCCCAGTAGTTAATTTCACCCCGCACCCACTCGCTTTGAAAGTCGAGGTCACAGCCCATCAGGTAGGCAAAGTTGCCCCTTTCCAGAGCAACGTAGTCGTCAAAGACCTTGTCTTTAATAAGATAAACCGTGTCGCGATCGCCCCCGGTATATTCGTTGTAGTCCACCGCGTCGAAGTGCCACCAGCGCCACTCAAAGGTAGAGTACTTGCCCTGTCGTCCTGGAAAGTAGAACCGGGTGTAGCTTTTGATTTCTTGAAGCCCCCCCTTAGGCTGGAGCCGGTTGTCTTGGGGAAAGGGGGTCGCCTCGAAGGTCTCAATAGCGTCGCCGCCCATTTTGTGATTGAGCACGGCATCAGCATACACCTGGAGCCCTGCCGCCTTGATGGCCTGAATGGCATTTAGATACTCCTGGAACGTACCGTACTTAGTGCGCACTGAACCTCGCTGGTCGAATTCGCCCAGGTCAAACAGGTCGTAGACACCGTAGCCGACATCCTCACTTCCGGCAAATCCTTTGTACGCAGGCGGCAGCCATAGGGCCGTAAACCCTACATCGGCCAGTTCTTTTGCCCAGGTGCTCACCTCGTTCCACAGGCTTCCATAGCTGGGAATGTACCAGTGGAAGTACTGCATCATTGTGCCGTTGACGTCTGCCATAGCCCAACCACCTAAAAAACTATCTGCAAATGGAAAAGTCGCCGCAAAATCCGGATACATTATCCGATCTGTCATCAGCGGTGCCAAAAACCTTTGAGATTTCTTTATTTTGAGATGATTTCGAGATTTTGCAACTCCTTACGAAGGATGCAGCGACATTTGTGGTCGCTCCCCCGCATCATCTGGCAAGTCTGCCACCAGTCCTAACAGCTCATGCTCCGTCAGGCTGCGCTTGAGCTGCCCCGATCGCAGCCGCACCTGTTCGAGTAGGGAAGAGGAAGCCGTCGTTCCCAGGGTGATGCCGTGGGCCTGGAGGAGGCTTTGCAGCAGGTGCCGTCCGGAGTGCTTCCCAATGACGAGCTGATGGGCCATGCCTACCAGTTCGGGGGGAAAGGGTTCATAGGTAAGGGGCTGTTTCAGTACGCCGTCAGCATGGATACCCGACTCGTGGGTAAAGGCATTTTGCCCCACGATCGCCTTCCAGCGGGATAGGTGATCCCCGGATGCCTGCTCCACAAAGCGGGAGAGGGTGGGCAGTTGGGTGGTATCGATGCCTAAATCCAGGTGGTCCAGGCGCTGGAGGGCCATTACCACCTCCTCCAGGGCAGCATTGCCCGCCCGCTCGCCCAACCCGTTGACGGTGGTGTTGATGGAAATGGCTCCGGCCCGGGCTCCGGCGATCGCATTGGCCGTGGCCATTCCCAGGTCATCGTGGGTGTGGATTTCTACCGGAATGGGCAGCGCCGTCACCAGCCGCTGCACCCGCTCGTAGATGGAAAACGGGTCGAGAATGCCCACCGTATCGCAGTAGCGGAACCGGGAGGCCCCCCAATCTGCCGCCTGCTGGGCCACCTCCAGCAGAAAATTCTCATCGGCTCGGGAGCTGTCTTCGCCGCCGATGCTGACATAGAGGTGCTGATCGCAGGCAAAGGCGATCGCCTCCTCCAGTCGGCGCAGCACCATCTGCCAGTCGCCGTTGAACTTGGCCCCAATCTGCACGGTGGAAACGGGGATGGAGATGTGTACCCGCTTGAGACCACAGGCAATGGAAGCCTCCAGATCGCTGCGCACCGCCCGATTCCATCCCAGCAGGTCGGCCCGCAGGTTGAGGGCCTGGATAACGGCGATCGCCGTCGCTTCCTCTCCCCCCATCGCGGGGATGCCCACTTCAATTTCCTGAATACCAATGGCGTCCAGGATACGGGCGATCGCAATCTTTTCATCGATGCTGAAAACAACGCCAGCGGCCTGTTCGCCATCCCGCAGGGTGGTGTCATTGATGCGAAGGTGTTGCATAGTTTGTCTGGGGTAGAGCCTACTGCTGGTTAAGGTATGTTGTCATCCAGGACCACCTGGGCCAAAGCGTGGATGGCGCTCCTGGGCTGGGCTGGGAGCTATCCATCAGGGGTAGTGTAGTCTATGATGGTAGGCCCGATTGTAGGCTCCTTCCTGAGGGAGTCAGGCGAAACATAAGGGTTATTAAAGGAAGGTTGGCGAAATGTTGCGGGATTGTCTCACTTGTCCCGGATGATCGGCGATCGCCCCCAGGAGATGGTAGGATAGATGTGGCAAATTCCCGTATCCCGACCGGATTACCGGGGATTCCATATCCGTATCCAGCATAGCCACGCACCATGGTTTCTACTCCTCCGTCACCCAACGTCAAAGCCACGTCCAAATTAGAGGCGCTGAAAGAGCGCAGCAATGCTCTGCGGGAGCCCATTGCCACCGAGATCCTGGAAGATACCAACCACTTCAGCCAGGACGGCATCCAAATCCTCAAGTTTCACGGCTCCTACCAGCAGGACAACCGCGACAACCGGGTCAAAGGCCAGGACAAAGACTACCAGTTCATGCTGCGGACGCGGAACCCCGCCGGGTTCATCCCCGCCCCCCTCTACCTGGCGCTGGATCGCCTGTCTGATCAGTACGGCAGCCACACCCTGCGGGTCACCACGCGCCAGGGCTTTCAGCTCCACGGCATCCTCAAGCAAGACCTGAAGACGGTGATTGCCACCATCGTGCGCCACATGGGGTCTACTCTGGGAGCTTGTGGCGACCTCAACCGCAACGTCATGGCTCCTCCCGCCCCCTACAAACATCGGCCTGAGTACGAATACGCCCGCGACTATGCCAATCGCATTGCTGATTTGCTCACGCCCCAATCCGGAGCCTACTACGAGATCTGGCTGGATGGCGAGAAAGCGATTACCGCTGAGGAGCATCCCGACGTGGTGGCCGCCCGCCAGCGCAACGGCACGGGCACAGTGTTCCACAACCAGGAAGAGCCCATTTACGGCACCTACTACATGCCCCGCAAGTTCAAGTGCTGCGTCACGGTGCCGGGGGATAACTCCGTTGATCTCTACTCCCAGGATGTCGCTTTGGTGGTGATCACCAACGACCAGGGCGAGCTAGAAGGATTCAATGTGCTGGCGGGCGGCGGTTTGGGTCGCACCCACAACAAGGAAGAAACCTTTGCTCGTCTGGCTGACCCCATCGGCTATGTGGACAAGGATGACGTTTACGACCTGCTGAAGGCCATCGTCGCCACCCAGCGGGACTATGGCGATCGCGTCAATCGCCGTCACGCCCGCATGAAATACCTGATCCACGACTGGGGGGTTGATCGCTTCCGCGCCATGGTGGAAGAGTATTTCGGCAAGCCCCTTGCCCCCTTCAAGCCGCTGCCGGAGTTTGAGTACCGCGACTATCTGGGCTGGCACGAGCAGGGGGACGGCAAGCTGTTCCTGGGCATCTCCATCGAAAATGGCCGGGTTAAGGACGAGGGCAATCTCCAGCTCAAAACGGCTCTGCGGGAGATTGTGGAGCGGTTCGAGCTGCCCATGCGGCTGACCCCCAACCACAACCTGGTGTTCTACGAAATCGATCCGGCCTGGCAGAGCGACATCGACGCCATCCTCAAGCGCTGCGGCGTTCAGAAAGAGGACGACATTGACCCGCTGGTGCGCTACTCCATGGCCTGTCCCGCCCTGCCCACCTGCGGTCTGGCCATTACCGAATCGGAGCGGGTGCTGCCCAGCGTCACGGAACGCATCCGCACCTTGCTGAATCAGGTGGGGCTGTCCCAGGAAAAATTTGTTATCCGCATGACCGGCTGCCCCAACGGCTGTGCCCGCCCCTACCTGGCGGAGCTGGGCTTTGTGGGTCAGGCTCCCGGTGCCTACCAGCTGTGGATTGGGGCCGATCCCAACCAGACGCGGCTGGCGCAACCCTACCAGGAGCGGATGCCCATTGATGATTTGGAGAAGACCCTGGAGCCGCTGCTGGTGTTTTTCAAGCGCGATCGCCAGCCTGATGAAAGCTTCGGTAACTTCTGCCACCGGGTGGGCTTCGACGCCCTACGCCAGTTCACCGCCATCTACAAGACGGGCTCCGGCATTCCCCGCAACAACTCCACCCACCGCATTGGGGTGAACGACGAGGTCTACCAGCAGCTCAAGGCCGCCGCCAAGCAGCAGGGCAAGCCCATGACCGAGCTGGCCTGTGAGGCGATCGCCGCTTACCTGAGCAATCTGGATCAGGGAGCCGAGCAGCCCTCAGAGTAGGGTGCCTTGCGGCGGCAAAACTAATGGTGAAACGGCACCAGCAGCAGCGGCAGCACCGTTACCAGCAGCCAGAGCCAGGAGGTGCGATCGCCCGCTATTTCTGGTGGGGCTTCTGCCAGGAGGGCGTCGATGCGCTCCGTGATGCGATCGCCCACTACAGAGCAGCTAAAGGCAGCGGCATGGGGCGACATCAGGGGAGCCTGGGCCACCTGCACCAGGGATTCTGCCAGGGTGAGGTGATCCACTGCCTGGGTGGCCCAGCGGTCGGCCCGAATTTCCCGCAGCAGCACCAGTTCCTGCCACAGCAGTTGGGTTTGGGGCAGCCAGGCCGTCAGCCGCCGCACCCAACCCAGCCAGAAGAACCAGAAGGTGTCCCGATAGTAGCCGTGTCCGGCTTCGTGGGTCAGCACTGCCTGTAGATGATCCTCGTCCAGCAGGTCAACCAGCCCCTGGCTCACCACCACGGTGGGATGCCAGAGCCCCACCTGGGCACTGTAGGGCACTTCGGTGTCCAGCAGGCGGCAGGAGTAGCCGCCGATGGTCTGCTGCGGCTGGGCTTGGATGCGATGAAGCGATCGCCAGCTCTGAAACGTGAGAAGCGTGAGCCAGCCCAGTGCCGTCCCCAAAAATCCCCAGGCGGCTCCATAGGTGACCACCCCTTCCCAGTAAGCCACCATCTGCCCGGTGTAGCCCATGCAAATAATGGCCAGGGCGGTCATCAGTAACAGCAGTCCTGGCAGCAGCAGGGCCATCTGTGCCTGCTGCCAGCGCTGGGCGTAGGTTCCCTGCGGGCTCCAGCTCTGGCGAATACTCAGGGCGATCGCCACCGTGACCAGCATTAATCCCAGGTGCATCATGGCTCTGCCCTCCGCTGCCGCGCCAGTTTGATGCGCTGGGCGATCGCCTCCAGTTGCTCCAGGGTGGGCGCATCCAGGCTATCGGCGAAGGCGGCGACAATGTCGGGGTTGCTCACCGCCAGAAACTGCTGGAGCTGGTCGTGGGCTCGCAGCACCTGAGCTTCATGGTGAGAAACCAGGGGTCGCCAGCGAAAGGCTTTGCCTGTGCGATCGCAGGTCAGCCACCCTTTTCTGGCGAGGCGGTTGAGCACGGTGGTAATAGAGGCGTAGGCCAGGTCCCGATTGGGATCGCTGAGGATGCAATCGTGGATCTCTTTAACCGTGGCCGAACCCAGTTCCCAGAGAATCTCCATGATCTCGGTTTCTAGCGTTCCCAAGCTCAACTGCGGGGGAATGTGGTCGGGGAGGGGGGACATGGTGATGGTTTGGTTTTGGATTCAGGAAGTCAGGATTCAGAAGTCAGGATTCAGAAGTCACGTCTAATGCGAATTAGGAACCGGATGCCCCGTAGCGCAAGCATCCTGCTTGCTGGCATCGTCACACCGCAGGCTGGAAGCCCGCGCTACGCAAGGATTTGAGATAACTCACATCAGGCGTAAGTCAGGAGTCAGAAGTCAGGAGTCAGAAGTCAGGATTCAGAACTCCCTTAGCGTTTGATTATATCCAGTGCCATCACCAGATGAACCGATTTGAGGCGATCGCAGGACGGCTTAACAATCGTCCTAAAACCCATCGGCCCTATGAGCGCATTGGCCGCAGCCTGATCTAGTGATTCCATCAATGATTGAGCCCATTCCTGACTGTCGTCAGCTTCGTCCGTTGACTGTCACAATTTGAAAACTCAAACGGCTGTACCGCTACCCAAATCCTCCCTCGGACAGAATCGCGGTATCGAACGGTTGAGGAACGCGGGATGCCGACCCGACAGCTTTGGGGCGATCTGCCTGACTGGAGCAGCTCTGCTTTATCCGAATTTCAGCTAAATTTAAGGCCGCAGCCAGTTCACGGAGCTACCGGGATATTGTCCCTGGCTCTGGAACAGGCGCAGGCGCATCTAACAGACTTTGCTAAAGGAGACTCTTTTCTAGAGCAACTGACCTTCACTTTTGGCGATCGCTTCGACGCAAAACAGGCGATCGCCCTGGCTCAGGACTGGCGCACCGAAACGTTTAGCCTGCTGCCCGACCTGGAAATTCGCTCCGCCTCTGAGCTAAATGGAGCCTACGGAGCCTTTGCCGCTGGGCGCGATCGCGTCTATCTCTCAGAAGAATTCCTGCTGAGCCATGGCAATACCACTGCAGGTCTGGAGGCAATAACGGCGGTGCTGCTGGAGGAAGTCGGCCACGGTGTCGATGCCCGGCTAAATCCCATCGATACGCCTGGGGATGAGGGCGCGATTTTTTCTCGGGTGGCCCAGGGAGCCAGGCTGGACGAGCCCACCCTCCAGCCGCTGCGGGGTGAAGACGATACTGTGGTGCTGGCCCTGGACGGGGAAGACATCCTGCTAGAGCAGGCCACTCCTGGCATTAATCCCGCCTTTGACCTGATTGGCCTCACCGATCTGCGCAACGACCCCCGCTTCACCGGCATCGACGGCAGCGGCATGAGCGTGGTGGTGATTGACACCGGCCTAGACCAGACCCATCCCCTGCTGCGTCCCGGCTATGTCGCTGGCTATGACCTTGTGACCGGCAGCAGCAATCCAGTGGACCGTTGGGAGCACGGCACCCACGTGGCGGGCACCATCGGCGCACGGGACGAGAATATTGGCGTCGCCCCCGACGTGAACCTGATTGGCCTCCAGGTGTTTCAAAACGGCTACGCCTCCAACCGCCGCATCGAGGATGCCCTGGAGTGGGTGGCGGCCAATCGCGATCGCTACAACATCGTGGCGGTCAATATGTCTCTGGGAAACGGCTTCTTCTCCTCCCCCCGGCAGGCCAGCGGCAGCATTCTCTACGACGACGTGCAGCGTCTGGAGGCTGCCGGGGTGACGGTGGTGTCCGCCGCCGGAAATTTCTATAAGAACAACGAGTACCCCAATGCCGCCGAACCCGCCATCTTCAGCACTCTGTCGGTGGGAGCCGTCTGGCAGGACGGGGTGAACCGCAACGTCTACTTTGGCGACGGGGCGGTGGACTACACCACGGGGGGCGATCGCATCGCTAGCTTCAGCCAGCGCCTCGATGCCCCCAATACCCTATTCGCCCCTGGAGCTTTTATCCGCAGCACGGTGCCGGGAGGACGCACCCGCAACATGGCGGGCACCAGCATGGCCTCGCCCATGGTGGCGGGGACGGTGGCCCTGATGCAGGAAGCGGCTCTCCAGTTTGGCGATCGCCTCCTCTCCCCTGCTGAAGTAACGGACATTCTGCGGGACACCGCCGACCTGGTCTACGACGGCGACGACGAAGACGACAACGTGCGCAACTCCAACCGCAGCTATCCCCGGCTGAACGTGTATGGGGCGATCGCCGAGGTGCAGCAACGGCTGGGGCAGACGTTTCCTGGCCCCATCGGTCTTTCCAGTGACGCCGACGGTACCCTTACCAGTGCCATCCCGGTTACGAATCTGACTGTCCCCATTAGTGCCAGCCTGGGCAGCGATGGGGCCGTTTCCGTGGGGGCCAGCGACGTGGATCTGTACCAGTTCCAGGTCAGCACCGCCAGCCCCATCACCGTGACGCTGGAAGCCGATCCTGCTCAGCTCCAGGAAGTTGATACCTACCTGCGGCTGTTTAACGCCAGCGGTCAGGAGCTGGCGGCAGACGACGCATCGGGGGCCGGAGAATTCTCCCAGCTCACCGCTGCTCTGACGCCAGGCACCTACTACGCCGGGGTGAGCGGCGATCCCAATCGCGCCTATAGTCCCAGTGGCGGGGGCGGCGTGGCTGGAGCGATGGGAGCCTATCGCCTGCGCTTCAGCACCCAGGGCAGCGATGCCGATGGCGTACTCACGGGAGCCACTGCCGTCATATTGGAGAGCGAGCCGCAGCGGCTGAGCGGCATGATCGGCCAGGACGGCACTACCGCCGTTCCCTTCGCAGACGTGGATATCTACCAGGTGCAGGCCCCCGGTGACGGCAAGCTGCTGCTGGATGTTGACACGCCCTACGGCAGCGGGCAGTTTGTGGACTCTTACCTGCGGGTCTTCAACGCCAGCGGCCAGGAATTGGGTTTTAACAACGATGGCCTGGCCGTGAACGGGGTGGGCGATCGCCAGGAATTTGCCACCGTCTCCGGCCTGGTTTACCGTAACCCCGCCGACCCCACCACCTGGGAAGGCCACACCAGCGACAGCTTCCTGGATCTGGCCGCCGTCCAGGGAGAAACCTACTATATCGCCGTATCGGGTCAGGCCAACCGCGCCTATGCTCCCAACTCTCTCGCCAAGCGTCCCCTGGCCGCTGAGTCGGGGCGCTATGACCTGGCGATTGCCTTTGCCAGCAACGACCAGAACGGTACCCTCACCCAGGCCAACCAGCTTCCGGCCCTGGCGCTGGACGGTATTGCACGGTTAGAAAGGATCGGCAGCGATCGCCACAGCCGCACAGGCGCATTGGTAACGGTGGGCGATCGGGATGTGGACGTATACCGCGTCAGCTCGCCTACAGCGGGCATTCTGGACATCGATATCGACTCTTACGGTAATCCTGCAATTACTGACCGGGTAGACGCCACCGCCTTCCTGTTCGACGGGGCGGGGCAACTGCTGGGCCAGGCAGACGATGTGGCCGGTGCCGATCCCCAACTGCGGTTCCAGATGCAGGCGAATACCTCTTATTACGTGGCGATCGCAGGCTACGGCAACCGGGGCTTTGACCCATCCCAGACCGGCAGCGGCGCAGCAGGGGACACGGGCGACTACTGGATTGCGGGTCGCCTGCGCAGTTCCGGAGAGGTGGCCGACCTCACGGACAACACCCTGGGCAGCGCCGCCGTCCAGTCCGTGGCCGTTGGCTCCATCACCACCGGCAGCCTCGGCGAAGACCGGGGCTTCATCCTGGACGGCACCGATGTGGATCTCTATCGGCTCATCCCCACCGACAGCGGCGTCATCACGGTGCGCACCCTGGCGGCGGAGGCGTTCAGCGCCGACACCTATCTGCGGGTGTTTGACGCCAACGGCAACGAGCTGGCGGCAAACGACGACGAAAATCCCATTACTCGCGGCAGTGGCCTCCAGGTCACGGTCAATGCGGGCAGCGACTACTACATTGGCATCAGCGGAGCGGGAGCGCAGGCAGGCAGCTACGACCCGGTGACGGGACTCGGTGCTACGGCGGGCAGTCAGGGCAGCTACACCCTGGCAGTCATGCCCGCCTCGACCACGGGTACCCGCGGCATCACCCTGATCGGCACCAAGCTGGCAGATGAGCTGGTGGGCACCGAGGGGGACGACTTCCTGAAGGGCAAAAAGCAGGGCGATCGCCTCACGGGTCTAGGCGGCGACGACACCCTCATCGGCAATGGGGGCAGCGATACCCTGCTGGGCGATGCCGGGGCCGACTGGCTCAATGGCGGCGGTCGGCGAGACACCCTGGCGGGCGGCGATGGCGACGATACCCTGGTGGGCGGCAACGGCAGGGACACCCTGAAGGGCGGCGACGGGGACGACATCCTCGACAGCGGCAAGGGCCGTGACCTGCTCACCGGGGGGCAGGGACGGGACCAGTTTGTGCTCCAGACTAAGCGGGGGCGCGATCGCATCCGGGACTTTGACCTGGGCCAGGACCGCATCGGCCTGAGCGAGGTGCGGTTCGCGGATTTGACAATTGAGCAAACCCGCCGCCATACCCTTATCAGCTTGGGCAACACGGCGCTGATGCGGCTAGATGGCATCCAGGCCGAGGACCTCAGTGCTGCCGATTTTGTAAACCTTTGAACGGTTCTGCCGGATACCGGCCCGATTAATCCGAATCGTGCCGACAGTGCCAGCCGGTCAAAACCACTGACCAACCTATGCAAATACCAGTCAAACAGCAGAGATAGGCAACCATGAAATCATTACTCAAGCTCGCACTTCTCACCGCCTTTGGGCTAGGCACCCAGGGAATTAGCGCGTCTGGCGTGGCTGCCGCCACCTTCGGGCAACAGGAACTAGACCCGGAGCGGGTGATCGCGATCGCCTCACCGGTTGGGAGGAGTTCTCACCAACTGTTGATTTTGGAGCAGTTGAGCGATCGCCGTCCCTGCTGGCGCGAAAGCGGCCCCACAGTGGACCCCCTGCTGCTGGAGTTTGACTTCACCGGCATCTGCGGGCGCGGCACCGACAGCAACGGCTACTCCCTGCGGGTGGGCGGCGAAGATCTGAGCTGGCGCTATAGCCTCCGTGTGGTGTCTAGCGGCAACACGCTGCGACTGGTGGCCAGCTCCAACACCGATCGCAGTGCGCCGCCCATCGAGGTGGGCCGAGCCACCCTGGCCAATGGCGAGATGGTGGAAATTGAGCTAAATTCTGGCTGGCGGCTGACCAAGCGAGTCTACAATGGCCAAACCCTGGGGCACTACTACCTCACCCACGACCAGCCCCTGGAAACCCTGAATGCCGCTCCCCCGTCCCCCAACCCCATCATTCCTACCCCGCAGCCCACCCCCCTGGTGCCCCGTCCAGCGGACCCGGTGGTGCCCACCCGGCCCCT
>JBHJGR010000002.1:0-22805 GCA_050331615.1 Elainellaceae cyanobacterium | reverse complement strand
TTTATTTATTATTTATGCCAATTAAAGAACAACTGCGTTAAAAACCCACGTTTATAAACCCGGGGGACCCCCCCGGCGGGGCGCTCCCCCGGTTTTCTAACCTGAATTTAATTGTGCCGACCTACTTACTCAGTGACAAGGTATCAATCAGCGGCAGGGTCGTGATCACAAACACCACTACCGCGACGATCGCCAATAATCCATCCAGCAGGTTGCCAATCAACGACCCCACTACGGTGCCCAAGCTAGCCTTTAGGGCCGTGCGCATGCGCTCATCTGCCTCCAGGTCGCGCCGATGGAGAAATTCGCCAATGAACGCGCCGATGAACGGGCCAAACAAAATCCCAATCAGCGGTCCGCCAAACGGCAGGGCAGGCAGCAGCCCCACAATGCCCGCCACCAGTCCCACGATCGCCCCAAACTGACCCCACTTGCTGGCTCCAAACTGCTTTGCCCCCCAGTAGGCCGCCAGGAACTCTACCAGGGCACTGATGATCAGCAGCACGAATACCAGAATAACGGGCCAACCAATGCCCGCAAACTGGGTAGCGATCGCCCAAACGAGAATGGCCCCCAGAATTAGGGTAGACCCTGGCATCCCAGGAATCAGCTCACCGAACGCCCCCACGACCATGACGGTCACCAAAATCCAGTACAGCGTAACGATTTCCATTGGGTCCTTTCCTCCTGCGATCGCTCAAAGTCGAGGCGGCACGATTGAGGCAAACTCCCGCTCTCCTGCCATTAACTGGAGTGGCGCGCATCCGGTATGAACGTAGCACAGATACCTGTGCAGGAAATCAGCCTTGTGATATTTCTTGCTGGAAAAGTGAATCGCCCGGTTTGATGAAAATACTGCAGTACAAAAAAACTGGGGCTTTGGAAGTTCCAAGCCCCAATCAACGTGGTCTAAGGCGATTTCTGAAAAAAGTCCGGGCAGACAAGGGGCTTAAGCCCCTTGTTGGGTGCAGCTTCACAGAAAAACGGTATTAGTAGTCAGTATCTTCGTCGCTTTCTTCAAAAGTCGGCTCCTCAGAATCTGAGTCTATCGGCTCTTCAGAATCTGACTCCATTGACTCCTCGGAGTCTGACTCCATCGATATGTCGTCCAGATCGCTGCCATCATCCAGAATCATGGAAGACTGGTCTGATGTAGAAGCCTGGTTGAAGCCATAGCCATCTCCACCAATTAGGCCCTCATCGCCATTGCCGTCAGCATCAGACTCGGGGCGCGCCAGGCCGCCATCGGCAGGGAAGACGTCCAGACCGCCTTCCAGTTCATAGGTACGAGCAGTGCGATCGTCCAGCACCATGTCTTTCAGATCCATATCGCCTTCAAACACGCCATTCTCATAGGCTGAGTCTGCCGAGAAAGTGGCGGGCTCTTCGTAGGCATTGAACCCGGTTCCTGCTGGAATCAGACGACCGATAATCACGTTCTCCTTTAGACCCCGCAGCCAGTCGGATTTACCTTCAATGGCGGCTTCCGTCAAGACGCGCGTCGTCTCCTGGAAGCTAGCGGCGGAGATAAAGCTGTCGGTGTTCAGGGAGGCTTTGGTAATCCCCAGCAGGACCGGGGTATACTCCGCAGGCGCACCCCCCGTTACCGCCATCGCGCCATTCACCTGCTCGATCTGATACAGCTCCATCAGCTCACCGGGGAGCATGGTAGTATCGCCGCCATCGTCAACCCGCGCCTTCGAAGTCATCTGCCGCACGATAACCTCGATGTGCTTGTCGGAAATATCAATTCCCTGGGACTGATACACCGACTGCACCTCGTTCACCAGGAAGGTCTGCACCTTCTCCAGACTAATGAGCGCAGCGTTGTGAACGCCCTCGGTTTCACGGTTGATGCGGAAGAAGATTTCCAGGATTTCGTGGGGATTAGCGGGGCCATCGGTGAGCGGTTCAGCCGCCGCAACCTGCTGGCCGTCTCCAACGATCACGTTTTGTCCTGGGCCGAGGGGATAGTCCGTTACGACGCCGTCGTCTTCGACGATTTTGATCTCTACGGTTTCGTCATCGCTATAGACTACCTGAGCGGTTCCTGGGCGCTCTGCCAAGATACA
Source organism: Elainellaceae cyanobacterium (assembly GCA_050331615.1). Lineage (GTDB taxonomy): Bacteria > Cyanobacteriota > Cyanobacteriia > CAKZMO01 > CAKZMO01 > JAYKGU01. The sequence continues at coordinate 20,733 of JBHJGR010000002.1, read as the reverse complement.
GGCTTCCTTGGGCTTACGGGCCTCCAGCAGTTCCTCGATCCTTGGTAGACCCTGGATGATGTCTCCGGTCTTGGCCCGCTCGAAGACCAGCAGCACCAAGTTGTCTCCCCGCTGTACCAGGTCGCCATCGTCAATATGCAGCACCGCACCAGACGAAACGCGGTAGGGGCGAGCCATGCGCAGCACCACTTGGGAGTCGGCGATCTCCACCACCTGACCAGACTCTTCGGTGGTGACGCCTGGGACGATTTCTGTGCCGGCTACCACCAAATCATCGACGTTAACCGAAGGGGTTTGATCGCCAACGTCGACAGTGAAGCGATCGGCCTCCCGCACCACCAGAACCCGGCGGATTGCCTCCGCCCCCTCCAGGATGCCTCGGACCTCACCGGACTCCTTCGACTGGATCTCAGTGCGGGCAATCACAGCTCCGGGGGCAATCTGATCCCCATCCTCCACCAGCAGGCGAGTCTGGGTGCTGCCCTGGGTTTGGTCAGCGACGATATCGCGGCGAATGATCAGCGTCTCCAGGATCACCATCTGCAATCGCAGCGTCTCCGGGTCGCTTTCATCGGGCACCAGCTCAATATCGGCAGCGAGCTGGGGCGTTTCGTCGTCAATCTCCAGCACCAGTTGGGTGCGCAGAAGTTCTAGACCGCTGACGGACTTGACCCGTTCACCGTCTTTGTATGGAATGCGCTGGACGGCTCGTAGCCGAATGGAGCGGCTTTCTTCATCGCTGACCGAGTCCTGGCTAGGCACCGAGGGCACATCAGGCACCGTAAACTCCGTTACGGGGCGCAGCAGCAGGGCTGGTCCTTCTGGGGTTTCAACGTATTCCACATAGCGCAGGGCATCGACGGTGAGGCCAGGAATGACCTCCTGACCGGGGTTGGCGATCGCCCCATCTTTCGACATCACGTCTTCCGGATTATCCGCCATGTGCAGCTCGCCGGGCTTGATCACCACTTCTCGGAGAATGTCGTTTTTCTGGGTCACCTCTACCACGCCGCTGCTCTGGCAGAAGATATCCTTAACGACCTCAGTGCCCGCTTCTACATACTGACCGTCCTCCACCAGCAGCAGAGAAAGGTCCTTGTTGACTTCGTGGGCTTCCTCCGGAATCCACAGCAGGGTGCCCCCCTGGACGACTTCGTAGCCCTGCTTGGCTTTGCCCCGCTTGGCCACCTCAACCCCGGAGTATTTGATGATGCCGCCGGTTTGGGTGTGGTAGCGATCGTCGATCAGCTCGGCGACCACCTGGTTGTTCATGACCTTGGTGCTGGGAGTAGCAATCAGGGAGAAGCGCTGGCCGTTGGAGGTTTCAATCAGGTACTGCTCCCGGCCCTGGTAGGCTTCGACAATTACCCGCGCCTGATCGAGCAGCACTGAAGAGGTGACAATCTCCACCTCGCGCCCGCCTTTACCATCGCTTTCGTTGGGGATGCGGACGATGCCCCCGTTTTCGGTAACCAGCTTGGTCTCCGCCAGGATGCTGCCCGCTTCGATGCGATCGCCATTTTTAACCACGGGCTCCGCACCGGGCGGCAGGTTGTAGACCTCACCTGACAACACCCACAGCAGGCCGCCCCGCTGGGCGATGCTGGTGATGTTGCCCTGGCGGTCCTTCTTCTCTTCGGCCACCAGGTCGGCAAACTTCACCTCCCCGGCCAGGTCGGAAGTCACGTCTTTAGTAGCCTTCTCCGTCACCTTGCGAGAGCGACCGGTAGTCTGCATCTCGGATAGGATTTGGCCTTTTTTCACCGTCGCGCCATCGTGGGTGAACAGAATCGAGCCTTGGGCTACGGTAAATGACCGCTTCTTCTCACCAGCCTCCACCACCAGCTCAACGTTGGCTTCGGCGATGAGGGCATCCTCCCCGTGGCGGGTCCGGAACGGGCGGGTGCGCATTTGGCTGGCTTTAGGAAACTGCACGACCCCGTCGTAGGGCGAGCGAATTTGCTGGGCCACCTCCCCGGTGAACACGCCCCCAGTGTGGAAGGTGCGCATGGTGAGCTGGGTGCCCGGTTCGCCGATGGACTGGGCCGCGATGATGCCCACTGCTTCGCCCAGGTCTACCATGTAGGCGTGGGCCAAGCTCCAGCCATAGCAGTGCTGGCAGACCGAGCGACTGGCCTGGCAGGTGAGGGGCGATCGCACCATAACTTCGTTAACGCCAGACTTGGCGATCGCCTCCGCCAGATCTGCCGAAATGTCCTGGTTGCGTTCCGCGACCTTTTCCTTGGTCTTGGGGTGAATTACGTCCTGAGCCAGCACCCGACCAAACAGCCGGTCTTCCAGGGGAATCAGCACCTTTTCCCCATCGGTCATGCTGCGAATAGGGATGCCGCGCTCCGTGCCACAGTCCAGCTCCCGGATAATCACGTCCTGGGAGACATCCACCAGGCGGCGGGTGAGATAGCCCGAGTCAGCGGTGCGCAGTGCCGTATCTACCAGTCCTTTACGGGCACCGTAGGAGGAGATGATGTACTCCGTAACGGTCAGCCCTTCACGGAAGTTGGTTTTAATCGGCTGGTCAATAATCTGCCCCTGCGGATCGGCCATCAGCCCCCGCATCCCCACCAGCTGGCGCACCTGGGAGATATTGCCTCGTGCCCCAGAAAATGCCATCATGTAGACCGAGTTGAGCGGGTTGCTGGAGCGGAAGTTGCGCACCACCTCGTCCTTCAGCTCTTCGCTGGTGCCGTTCCAGGTATCGATTACCTTCTGGAAGCGCTCTACCTCAGTAATCTCGCCACGGGCATATCGGTTTTCCGTAATCCGAATCTCCTCTTCTGCAGCATTAAGCAGCTTGCGCTTGCTGGGAGGCACCTGCAGGTCATCAACGCTGATGGAAACCCCAGCCCGGGTAGCATAGCGAAAGCCCATATCCTTCAGGTCATCCGCCATCTGCGCCGTGCGGGCAGTACCGTAGTTGGTGAATGCCCATGAAATGAGCTTTCGCAGCTGTTTTTTATCGGTCACTCGGTTCCGGAAGACGAAGGGCTGCTCAGGTTTTTGCTTCGGATTCTGGTCTGCCATGATCATATAGTTCGCCCCTTTATTCACTTGCGCGTGTCTATCAATCGCTGTCAATTGGTCGATTAAATTTAGATGGGCGATCGCATCCTGACCCTTGGGTTGAAACGGCCCGTCCAGCAGTCGTCTTAACGGCTGGGAGTGGGTGCGATCGCTGCCTCAAAAAGCCCCAGTAGCACTAGCTGCTGCCTACTAACTGGCCAGAGCATCCCGAATCGTTTTGTTGTAGATAATGCGGCCCGGCGTAGTGCGGATGTACTGAGAAATCAGGTTACCATCCCCATCCTCACGGACCCGACGCCACTTATAGACCTTGGTTACCCACCCGTCATCTGTCCTGTGTTCCTCCAGCGGCTCGGTTTCCTTTTCATCGGTCTCAACGATGCCGTCAAAGCGCACCCAAACAAAGGCATGAAGATCCACCTGCCCCTGTTCGAAGGCAATGATGGCATCCTCCAGGCTGGCAAAGTAGTGGCCTTCTCCGCGGTTAGCATCAGGATTTTCCACCGTCAGATAGTAGCAGCCCAAGACCATATCTTGGCTCGGTGTGATAATCGGGCGTCCGGTCGCTGGCGACAAGATGTTGTTAGACGCCAGCATCAGCAGCCGTGCCTCCGCCTGAGATTCCAAAGAGAGGGGAACGTGTACCGCCATCTGGTCGCCATCAAAGTCGGCGTTAAATGCCGGACATACCAGCGGGTGAATCTGAATCGCTCGCCCTTCCACCAGAATGGGCTCGAAGGACTGAATCCCCAGCCGGTGTAGGGTAGGGGCTCGGTTGAGGAGCACGGGGTGCCCCTCAATCACCTCTTCCAGAACGTCCCAGATACTGGGGTCGTTGCGCTGGATCAGCTTCTTCGCCGCTTTGATATTGTTGACCAACCCTTGGCGAATCAGCCGATGGATCACAAAAGGCTGGAACAGCTCGATCGCCATTTCTCGGGGTAGACCGCACTGGTGAATTTTGAGCTTTGGCCCCACCACAATGACCGAACGTCCGGAATAGTCCACCCGCTTACCCAGCAGGTTTTGCCGGAAGCGACCCTGCTTGCCTTCGATGATGTCAGAGAGCGACTTGAGCGGGCGGTTGTTGGCACCCACCACCGTGCGTCCCCGGCGACCGTTGTCGATCAGGGCGTCCACTGCCTCCTGCAGCATACGCTTCTCGTTGCGCACAATGATCTCAGGGGCAAGGATCTCCTGCAGTCGCGCCAATCGATTGTTGCGATTAATCACGCGGCGGTACAGGTCATTTAGGTCAGAGGTGGCAAACCGACCGCCGTCTAGCTGCACCATCGGGCGCAGATCGGGGGGAATGACCGGAATCACGCTCAGCACCATCCAGTCGGGGCTAGATTGGGTCGCGATGAAGTTGTCGATGACCCGAAGTCGTTTGATCAGCTTCGCCCGCTTTTGGCCTTTAGCGGAGGCGATTTCCTCCCGCAGCTTTTCCGCTTCGGACTCCAGATCCAGATCCTGCAGCAGCCGCTGCAGCGCCTCCGCACCGATACCCACCTCAACGCCAGAGAGCTTTGAGTCATCGCTGTAGAGCTGATCCTCAATTTCAATCCACTGGTCTTCGGTCAGCAACTGCTTGTAGCTCAGGTTTTCGGCGTTACCCGCGTCTAGAACCACATAGGCGTTAAAGTAGACGATTTGCTCCACGTCCCGCAGCGGCATGTCCAGCAAAATGGCCATGTAGCTGGGAATCCCCTTGAGGTACCAGACGTGGGCCACGGGAGCCGCCAGCTTAATGTATCCCATGCGGTGACGGCGGACCCGCGACTCGGTCACCTCCACGCCGCAGCGTTCGCAGACAATCCCCCGGTGGCGGACCCGCTTGTACTTACCGCAGTGGCATTCCCAGTCCTTGGCCGGGCCAAAGATCCGCTCACAGAATAGGCCGTCCATCTCTGGCTTGAGCGTACGGTAGTTGATCGTTTCTGGTTTAGTCACCTCCCCGACCACCATGCCGTTGGGCAGGGTGCGCTCTCCCCACTGGCGAATGCGCTCTGGAGATGCCAGACCAATTTTGACGTAGTCGAATCGCTGTTCAAGTTTTGGCATCGCTGATTTCAAATCCTAATGAGTTTGGCTCAATCCATCGGTATGGGCGGAGAAGCCGGTTAGTTGACCAGAGCAGCACCCAATGCTGAGGCGATCGCCAGAGCACTCCACTCTGGTCAGCAAAACCGACCCAATCTACCGATCCGCTACTCTTCCACCTCTTCCATCTCGTCCCGAGAGATCGATTCATAGGTGGGTCGGGAGGGCGTCCGTCGAGAGCTGATATCGGCCATCAGATCAACTTCTAGATCGCGGCTGCTGCCGTCCTCGTTGGTTTCTAGCTTATGGGCCACGATATCCAGGCAGAGAGACTGTAGCTCCCGCATCAGCACCTTAAACGACTCTGGTGTCCCCGGACGGGGGATGGCCTTGCCTTTAACGATCGCGTTAAGCGCCTCGTTGCGGCCCTGCATATCGTCTGACTTCACGGTCAGCAGCTCCTGCAGGGTATAGGCTGCACCGAACGCTTCCAGTGCCCACACCTCCATCTCACCAAATCGCTGACCGCCCTGCTGGGCCTTACCTCCCAGCGGCTGCTGGGTAACCAGGGAGTAGGGGCCGGTGGAGCGGGCATGGATCTTGTCGTCCACTAGGTGTACCAGCTTCAGCATGTAGGCTTTACCCACCGTTACCGGGCGATCGAACGGCTCACCCGTGCGTCCGTCATAGACCTGGATTTTGCCAGGATTATCAGGGTTAAACACCCAGTCCCGACCTGACTTGTCTCGGCCCTCCTGAAGTTTGGCGTGGGTCGTCAGACGGGATGCCTCTTCGCCATACATCTCATCAAATGGCGTGATCTTGAAGCGGACATTCAGCACTTCTGCGGCCCAGCCCAGCAGACATTCAAACACCTGGCCCACGTTCATCCGAGAGGGGACGCCGAGGGGGTTGAGCACAATGTCCATCGGGGTGCCATCGGGCAGATAGGGCATGTCCTCGATGGGTAGGATACGGGAGATGATGCCCTTGTTGCCGTGGCGACCTGCCATCTTGTCACCCACCTGGATCTTGCGTTTCTGGGCCACGTAGACCCGGACCACCATGTTGGCTCCCGGCGGCAGCTCATCACCCTGCTCTCGGGTGAAGACCCGAACATCCACAACCCGGCCCTTCTCACCGTTGGGAACGCGAAGGGAATTGTCCCGCACATCCCGAGCTTTCTCACCGAAAATGGCCCGCAGCAGCTTTTCTTCGGGGGGCTGGTCGGATTCGCCCTTGGGCGTTACCTTACCCACCAGAATGTCTCCAGCTTCGACCCAGGCTCCAATGCGGATGATGCCGCCCTCGTCTAGTTGCCGCAGGGCGTCTTCCCCGACGTTGGGAATTTCTCGGGTAATTTCTTCAGGGCCAAGCTTGGTTTGCCGCGCCTCAATCTCATACTTTTCGATGTGAATGGAGGTGTAGACGTCGTCGTAGACCAGCCGCTCGCTGATGAGAATGGCGTCTTCGTAGTTGTAGCCTTCCCAGGGCATGTAGGTGACCAAGACATTCTGGCCGAGTGCCACCTCGCCGCCCTCGGCAGCGGAGCCGTCAGCAATCACCTGTCCGGCTTCGATGCGATCGCCCTCAAACACAATCGGACGCTGGTTCAGGCAGGTGTCCTGGTTAGAGCGCTGATATTTCTGAAGCTCATACTCAACCAGTTCACCGCGATCGCTCCGGATGCGGACACGGTTGGCATCGACATAGGCCACCTCCCCGGCAACCCGGCTAACGACCACCATCCCAGAGTCCCGTGCCGCTTGAGCCTCCAGCCCCGTGCCCACCAGCGGTCGCTCAGGCTTCAACAGCGGTACCGCTTGCCGCTGCATGTTAGACCCCATCAGTGCCCGGTTAGCGTCGTCGTGCTCCAGAAAAGGAATCAGCGAGGTGGCCACCGAAATAATTTGAACTGGAGAAACGGCGACATAGTCGAGCTCGTCGGGAGTGGTGGTGGTGAAGTCACGGCGGTAGCGGACCGGCACCGCTTCGCTCAGGATATAACCGTTCTCATCGGTGGAAACGTCCCCTGGAGCCACCCGGAAATCGTCTTCCTCGTCAGCAGTCATGTAGACTGGCGGGCCATCCTTTAGCACGCGCCCATTCTCGACCGGGTAGTAAGGGGTTTCTACAAACCCGTAGGCGTTAACGCGGGCGTGGGTGGCCAGGGAGCCAATCAGTCCGGCGTTCGGGCCTTCCGGCGTCTCAATAGGACAGATGCGGCCATAGTGGGAGGGGTGAATGTCTCGCACGGCAAAGCCTGCCCGCTCCCGGGTCAAGCCCCCGGGTCCCAGGGCGCTTAAGCGACGCTTGTGGGTCAGCTCGGCCAGCGGGTTGGTTTGGTCCATAAACTGGGAAAGCTGGGAGGAGCCAAAGAATTCTTTAATAGCTGCCACCAACGGCTTCGGGTTGACCAGGGAGGCGGGGGTGAGGGAATCGGCATCGGAAACGGTCATCCGTTCGCGAATAATCCGCTCCAGCCGGTTTAGCCCGACCCGCACCTGGTTTTGCAGCAGTTCGCCCACCGATCGCACCCGCCGATTGCCCAAGTGGTCGATGTCATCGACGCTGCCGATATCAAATTCCAGATTGATCAGGTAGTCCACCGAGGCCAGGATGTCTTGAGGCGTCAGCACCCGGACGGTTTCGGGGACGCTGAGCCGCAGCTTACGGTTGAGCTTATAGCGACCGACGCGCCCCAGGTCATACCGTTTGGGGTCAAAGAAGCGAGAATCCAGCAGCTGCTGTCCGCCTGACACGGTGGGCGGTTCCCCCGGACGGAGCTTGCGATACAGCTCCATCAGGGCTTCCTCCTCGTTAAACTGGCCCTCTTTCTCGATGGTTTTCTGGAAATACTCGGGGTGACGCAGGGCATCAAAAATTTCGCTGTCGCTCAGCCCCAGCGCCTTGAGGAGAACCTGAGCCGAGAGCTTGCGCGTTTTGTCGATGCGAACCCAAACGAGGTCATTTTTGTCGGTTTCAAACTTGAGCCAGGCTCCCCGGTTGGGAATCAGGCTAGCGTTGTAGGTCCGGCGACCGTTTTTATCGGTTTCCGCCTTGTAGTAGACCCCAGGGCTACGGACGATTTGGTTGACGATTACCCGCTCAGCCCCGTTGATGATAAACGTCCCCCGGTCGGTCATCAGGGGCAGGTCACCAATGAAGACTTCCTGTTCTTTAATCTCACCGGTCTCTTTATTAATCAGCCGAGTAGGCACATACATCTGGACAGCGTAAGTGCTGTCTCGACGCTTGGCTTCATCGACGTTATATTTGGGCTGCTTGAGCCGATAGTTTTTGCCCAGGAAATGAAGCTCCAGTTTCCCGGTATAGTCTGTAATAGGGGAAAAGCTATCCAGTTCCTCGATGAGTCCTTCTTCTAGAAACCAGCGGAAACTAGACCGCTGGATTTCGACCAAGTCTGGCAGGGTAAAAGCGGGTAGGGTTTGGGCTAATTCAGTCATGCGTCTCCTCAACTGGGTTCGCAGTCCAAGCGAGTTCCAGATATTACTATAGTATGCCAAGCAAGTCAATGAAAAAGTCAGACCCCAAATTTTTGAGGACTGAAGGGGGGCGATCGCAACAATCAGGCAACAGGGGTGGAAACAATCGGTTTACATAGAAATCTTTGTAGGACAAATACGTGCATGCATGGGTAAGCTTGCATTTGCTTGAGGCCGATGGGCGGGGTTGGCAACGTCCGGGGTGCTGGCTGTCGTCTACTGCCTGTCTATTATGGCGTATTGATTCCTAAATCGGTGATGACGGATTTAACTTCGCCCAGGGGAAGGCTGCGGCTCCAGCGCGTCAGGCCAGGGTGGGTACCGGCAATCGAAAGAGAGCACAGGCGTTTTCAGTTGTCTGGCTAGCAATGGCCTCGACCGCCACTCCCCGCAGCTGGGCTAACCGCTCAGCCACGTGGCGCACGTAGGCGGGCTGGTTACGGCGCTCGCCCCGCTTAGGCACTGGGGCCAGGAAAGGGCAGTCGGTTTCAATCAGCAGGCGATTGCCCGGCACCATTTGGGCGGAAGCGTGGACCTGAGCCGCGTTTTTAAATGTGACGATGCCGCTAAAGCTGATGTAGAACCCCAGATCGAGGAACCACTGGGTTTCTTCCGGGGTGCCGCTCCAGCAGTGCATGACGCCCCGCACGGCTCCCTGCTTTTGCCAAAATTCTTGAAAGACCCTAACCATGTCATCGGCAGCGTCGCGGCAGTGGATAATCACCGGTAGATCCAGGTCGTGGGCGATCGCCAGTTGAGCTTCCAGGGCCGTGATCTGCTGCTCCCGATTTTTGGCCTTGAAGAAATCTAGCCCGGTTTCGCCAATGGCAACGACCCGTCCGTCGGACTGGGCCAGAGTGCGGATTTGGTCGGCAGTGGTGGCGACCCACTTATCCTCAACGTCGAGGGGGTGGAGGCCGACCGCAAACGACAGCTCGGGGCACTGGTTGGCGATCGCCTGAATCCCCTCAAATTCAGCCGGCTCCACGCAGGAATGAACCAACTGCACCACTCCCACCCGTCGCCAATTTTCCACTACTGCGGAGAAGTCATCGCGAAAGGTGTCAAAGTTGAGGTGAACGTGGGTATCAATGAGTTGCATAGGCTCAGCTTTGTCCCGTTGAGTGGTCATATGGGCAGTGCCAGCTAGATCCTAGCTCGTCTCCGCTAAAAGCACCGTGCGGCTGGAGCAAACCCTACTTCGCTGGGCGAAACGACCTAGCGCTGATGCTAATCAGGCAGAAACAGATTCTGGAGCACTTGATTCGTCAGCAGATGGCCCTCCATTGACCTCAGCGTCAACGCTATGCCAGGTCCGCATCAGCCGAGACTTTTTTCGGGCTCCAGAATTGGCGTGTAAAACCCCCCGCTTCACAGATTTGTCAATTTTGCTGTAGGCTTCGGCCATGCTCTGCTTGACCTCGGTAAGCGTCTCTGAGCTTGGGGCGGCAGCATAAGCATCAATCGCGGTGAAGCAGCGCTTCATCAGTGTTCTAACCGCAGATTTGTATGCTTTGTTGCGCAGGCGGTTGCGTTCGTTGATTTGGACGCGCTTAATTGCAGACTTGATGTTAGGCACGGCGGACCCTCTGTAAATCCCAACGTTTTAGACACATAGATTAGCAATCATAGCGCAATCATCCCGCCTGCGACATCCCTGCTGGTGGGCAGACTGTTAAAGATTAGCGTCCCCAGGAGCCTAAAACTGATGCCTGTCATGTTTTTGTCGCAGCGGCATGGGTGAAGGATAGCTCTATGGGCTTAGGCTTGTGGGTGAATTCCTGACGGCGCGGAGGATTCACCCGTATTAACGTCTCAGTCCCAAAGCGTAGAGTGATATCATCCTCCGGAGCATCTTTGTGAATAAAAACAGCCGGGAATCCTTGGTTTGGGCAGCACCTCAGCAAAATCCGAGGTAATCTAGGGAAGGGATAGGTTATCGATCAAGTAATTCGTCTAGCAACACTTCCATTCCCTAAGCGTCTTCTTCGCTGATTGTTATAGGCTTAAATACTTGCAAACCAGTCAATCACGGTTAGTCAATCACGGTTAAGCCCCATCTGTCTATCCTTTGTTGTAGCTCCATTTATAGGTCTTATAGATCCGGTTGTTGTAGATCCGACTAATCCCAGGATTTCGTTCATCCGTCTGAGACATCAGCTTTAGCGACTGCCTTGGGCAACTGCCGCTGTTACCGGCATCTTGTATCCAGCAAAACTGGCGATAGGTCAGGATGTTAGTCCCTTCTACTGGCGATTTGAGTTTTTGTAGAGATGCTGCGAATAGTTACTCAGCTAGCTGAGGCGCAAGCCGAGTTGCGTCGAATTTGTGAACGGACCCATGATGACCAGGTGGTTCACAAAGAAGCAACGGTTCGAGAAGTGCTTCGGGCGGTGAAGCGTCAGGGTGACCAGGCCCTCCTCCACTACACAGAAGAGTTTGATCATCAATCCCTGACGGTCGAAGACTTAAGGGTGAGCGGCTCTGAGCTGGAAGCAGCCTATCAGCAAGTTCCCCGGGATCTGCTGGATGCGATTCAGCTAGCATGCCGCAACGTGGAGGCTTTCCATCGCCAGCGGGTTCCCAAAAGCTGGGTGCAGTTTGCTGATAACCAGATCGTTCTGGGGAAGCGCTACACCCCGGTTGATCGGGCCGGTCTTTACGTACCAGGGGGGCGAGCTGCCTACCCTAGTACGGTAATCATGAACGCCATTCCGGCTCGGGTGGCGGGGGTGCCCCAGATTGTGATGACGACCCCCCCTGGCGCTGGAAAAACCATTAATCCGGCGGTGCTGGTAGCAGCCCAGGAGGCGGGGGTTCACGAGATCTATCGGGTAGGAGGGTCCCAGGCGATCGCCGCCCTCGCCTACGGTACTGCCACCATTCCTAAAGTGGACGTAATCACCGGACCGGGCAATATCTACGTCACCCTGGCTAAGAAAAACGTCTATGGGACGGTCGGCATCGATTCCCTGGCAGGGCCATCCGAGGTGCTGATCATTGCCGACTCTACCTCCAATCCGGTGCACATTGCCGCAGATTTGCTAGCCCAGGCTGAACACGACCCGCTGGCCGCCGCTATTCTGCTCACCCCCGACTCGGCCCTGGCCCGTCAGGTGGTGAGCGAAGTGCAGAAGCAGTTGGTCGATCATCCCCGCTGTCTGGATACAGAAAAGGCGATCGCCCATTTTGGTCTGGTGGTGATTGTAGAGTCTTTAGAAATCGCCGCCAAGCTGTCCAACGAATTCGCCCCCGAACACCTAGAGCTAGAAGTGGCCGACCCCTGGGCACTGGTTGAACATATCCGCCATGCAGGCGCAATCTTTATGGGATACTCAACCCCAGAGGCGGTGGGCGATTACCTGGCAGGCCCTAACCACACGCTGCCCACCTCGGGGTCAGCCCGCTACGCGTCGGCGTTGGGAGTGGAAACCTTCATGAAGCATTCCAGCTTAATTCAGTACTCCCCTGCGGCGCTGCGGAACGTAGCGGGAGCTATCGATCTACTGGCCAAGGCGGAGGGACTGCCGTCCCATGCCGAATCCGTGCGGCTCAGGGTGACAGAGGACGGATCTCAAAATTCCCAGGCTTAGGCGATTTCAAGAAAGCTGGGAAGTTCCCAAAAACTGCTTGAGCCGCAGCAGTGAAGCAGTTTGCCCTAGGTTAAGGGGAAGTACCGAGATGCCCTCCAGGCAGGACTGTACCCAGCCATCTCCCCAGTGCCATTCGTGAAAGCCGTCAATTCCCTGACTCAGCAGGAGCCGCAGCCCCTGCTCATCGACCAAATCAACTTCGTGACGGATGGCGATCGGACCAATCCAGCTCGTAAACTTCAGCCCTGGTTGGAGGGCTTCGGGTAGCCCCACAGAGAACTGCTGAGGCCACAGCCACTGCTGAAAATACTCGGGGCGCAGCAGGCTTTTCTGAATCGAATCGGCGGGGGCGTCCAGCTCGATGCGCAGGTGACTGTGTTGAAAGGTGCCAAACATAGCGGGAAAACTTTAGAGAGGTTCACCCATTTAGTATGACAAGCTGGCTCCCGTTTGAACCTCATGAAGCCTCTGAACCTCGTCTAAGTAGGTCGGCACAATTAAGTTCATGCTGGAAAACCCACTTGCCAAAATGGTTTTGGTTTAGTTTGTGCCAGCATTGACGGCTGGCTCTTCCGCAGCACTCAACGCCAGCTCCCAAGTTTCAGCAGGGACCGGATAGAGGGGTTCCGGTGAGATTGGCATCACGGCTTCCTGGGCATCTTGCCATGCCGCATCGATGAGCTGATTACGCAGGTCGGGTAGAACAGACAGCGCCCGCGTCCAGTCGGGGATTTGGGCACCAGCTGGATCGAGGAAGTACTGCTCTCCGGCTTCCACGATAAGCTGCTCAAAGCGCTCGATGGTGACCTCCTCCTGATGGCGATCGTAGGAAAGGCCATTGAAGCGGGCATCGACAAAGTACTGCCGGATAAAGTCCTGGGCTTCGCGGCGGAACTTAACCCGCAGGGCATGGATATGGTCCATCGAGAGGATGACAGGTTCTGTTTCTGTCAGGGTGCGCAGCACGGAGCGTAAAACGTCGCGGCACATCTTTTGCAGCCCCTCGCTGGGGGACGCCCCGAGGGGCTGATGCTTATGCTCAAAGATGCCCAGGTCTACCTGGGCGATGCGCTTCTCGGCGACGTTGCGATAGACCTCTGCCAGCAGGCCAATTTCCAGGCCCCAGTTGCTAGGAACGCGGATGTTAAGCGCCAGGTCGCTGGTGAGGGCAAATTCTCCCGACAGGGGATAGCGGTAGGCCGTCAGGTAGCGCAAGTAGTCGCGGTAGCCGAAGAGCTTGGTCAGGGCCACCAGCAGGGGGGTGACGAAAAGGCGCACCACCCGTCCATGGAAGCTGCGGTTGGGGAGGCTGCCCAGGCGAGCGTAGTAGGCTTTGTTGAAGGCAATGCCAAATTCTTTTTCTAGCAGCGGGAACAGCAGCTTGAGGGGATAGGACTTGTCGTAGGTGGTGATGTCGGCATCGTGAAGGGCGATCGCCTCAGCTTTTAGGGACGCCACTCCTAGCCCCAGCCAAACGGCCCGACCTTTGCCCCGGAAGTTTAACAGGTTCAGCCCCCGCTCCTGCAGCGCTTCTAGAATTTGCGTAACGCGGGGACCATTCTCCCAAATAACAATGGTTTCCTGGGGTAGCCGGGAGAAAAACAGTACGGCCTTGACGTATTGCTCCTGGGTCTGGGCGTAAAGACAGACAATGATGGTTTTGACGAATTGACACTGGGCGAGCTGGTCGCGGATCAGGGTCAGGGCGGGGCGTTCCAGCTCTTCGTATAGAGCAGGAATTAAAACCGCTGTAGAGGACTGCTCGCTGAGCTGAATTAAGCGAGCCTCTAGAGAATCTAAATCACAGCCGAAGTCGTGGATGGTTGTAATCAACTCTTGTTTATAGTCCATGCGCCCTGCAATGCTCCGTCAAGGTCACCCTAATCATTAAACAAATATAAAAAAATCTATGTCAAGAAGGATACAAACGCCGCCTTTCACTCGGCTGACAATCAAAAGCGCCGATCCCTCGACCGTTCCGCCAGGTCTGTGGGAGCTGCTGTCGGTGCTTTAAAGCGTCCCCGGCCCGGTTCAGGTGCGTTAAGTTGTAACCAATTTATTCGTCTCAGTAATCTCCCAGCCTATGACGGAAGCAACTCAGAAATTGGGCGATCGCCCCCGCCTTCAGCACGACAACTTTGTCCGGCGCATTCGACCGCTGGTGCATCGGGTATATGGGGGCGATCGCGCCGAGGCCATCGTCAACCAGATCTACGCCCTGGTACAGGACAGCCTCTCCCCCAACATTGATGAGGATTTAGGGAAGTGGAGCCACAACAACGTCCTGCTCATTACCTACGGCGACAGCATCCGCAACCGCAACGGAGAACCCCCCCTCGCCACCCTGGAAACGTTTCTAACCAACCACCTACAAGACGTGGTCACGGGCGTTCACATTCTGCCCTTCACCCCCTACAGCTCCGATGACGGGTTCGCGGTCAAAGATTATCTGGCGGTCAATCCCGAGCTAGGCACCTGGGACCACATCCGCAGCATTGCCCGCAAATTTAACCTAATGGCGGATTTGGTGATCAACCACGTTTCCAGCCAGCACGTCTGGTTTGAGCAGTTTCGCCAGGGTCTGAAGCCAGGATGCGACTACTTTATGGCGGTTGATCCTGCTACAGACCTGTCGGAGGTGGTGCGCCCCCGCAATACTCCCCTGCTGCTGGAAGTGGACACCGTTCAGGGAAAGAAGCATGTCTGGACCACCTTCAGCCCTGACCAGGTGGACGTGAACTTTGCCAACCCCGATGTGCTGCTGGCTTTTATCACCATCATCCTGTTTTACGTGAACGCCGGAGCCCGGTATATCCGACTGGACGCCATCGGCTACCTCTGGAAGCGCATCGGCACCCCCTGCATTCACCTGCCGGAGACCCACGCCATCATTCGGCTGCTGCGGGAACTGCTGCAGATGATCGACCCCGGCATTGCCTTGATCACTGAAACCAACGTGCCCAACCGGGAGAACCTGAGCTACTTCGGCAACCGCAATGAAGCCCACATGATCTATAACTTCAGCCTGCCGCCGCTGTTGCTCAACGCTCTGCTGCAGGGTCGATCAGACCACCTGAAGACCTGGATGATGAGTATGCCTCCCGCGCCCCTGGGATGTGCCTACTTTAACTTCATTGCCTCTCACGACGGCATTGGCCTGCGCCCAGCGGAGGGGCTGCTCACTGACGACGAGTACACTACCCTGCTGCAAAAAATGCAGGACTTTGGCGGCAAAATCAGCATGAGGGGACGGCCCGACGGCACGGAAAGCCCTTACGAAATCAATATTTCCCTCTTTGATGCCCTTAAGGGCACGGCTCAGGGGGAAGACGAGTGGCAGGTCGAGCGCTTCATCTGCGCCCAAACCATCATGATGTCGCTGGAGGGCATTCCGGCCTTCTACATCCACAGCCTGCTAGGCACCCATAATGACCATGAGGCGGTCAAGCAAACGGGGCGCAACCGCTCCATCAATCGCCACCAGTGGGACTACGACGAACTGGAGGCCCAGCTCAACCATCCCAAATCCAGCCACGCCAGGGTCTTTCGGGAACTGTGCCGCTTAATCAAAATTCGGCGGCAGCAGGGGGCATTTCATCCCAACGCTACTCAGTACACTCTCCACCCGCTCAACAAGGCACTATTTGCCTTCTGGCGGCAGAGCATCCCCCGGGACCAGAGCATCTTCTCAATCCACAACCTGAGCAAAGAACCCCAAACCCTGCGACTCACCGATTTGAACTTGATCGCTACCGACCCCTGGTTTGATTTGATCAGCGGGCAAACCATCGCGGATATCTACGACGAGATCGTTCTGCATCCCTATCAGTCTCTCTGGTTAACCAACCAGGTAGGACCACCGGAACCGCTCCCGGAGGCGATGCCTCTGGTGTGACCATAGCTATGGGAAGATAGGAGCAGCTTTCCTTGGGCATCATGGCTGATTCCAAACCATTCCTTCCCCTGCGCATTGCTGTCCTCACCGTCTCCGACACCCGCACCGAGGAGACGGATACGTCCGGACGTTTCCTGGCTGACAGTCTATCAACAGCGGGCCACGTCCTGGCGGAAAAGGCTATTGTTGCTGATGATGTCTATCAAATTCGGGCGATCGCCTCGCGCTGGATTGCGGATCCCCAAGTGCAGGTAGTGCTTACCACAGGAGGAACGGGGCTGACCGGACGAGACGGCACTCCCGAAGCCATTAAACCCTTGCTGGATAAAGAAATTGAGGGCTTTGGCGAGCTGTTCCGCATGATTTCCTATCAAGAGATTTCCACCTCCACCATTCAGTCGCGGGCGCTGGCGGGGGTGGCCAACGGTACCTATATCTTCTGCCTGCCGGGGTCGTCAGGGGCCTGCCGCACCGCTTGGGAGAAAATTCTCAAAGACCAGCTCGATGCCCGCCATCGCCCCTGTAACTTTGCGGATTTGGTGCCTCGCCTGCGGGAATAATCAGCAGGGACAGACCGCCTGGCTGTGGTGGAGCCGGGAGATGGATGAGTGTGAGGAAAGACGATGGTACGGATAGGACGTCGACGGGAGGGAATCGTAGGGGCGATCGCCCTGCTTATGGTGGGGGGGCTCTGCCCGCAACGGGTAGCGGCTTTAGCAATGTCCTCAGGGCAGCCCTCAGGACAGTCCAGTGAACAATCCTCAGGACTGACTGCCGATTCTCGCTTAGCGCCCCAGTCTGACCCTTTTGCCCAGGTAACCTCTGTGGCCGAGCTGTCGGACGTACAGCCCACGGATTGGGCCTACCAGGCGCTCCAGTCCCTGAGCGATCGCTACGGCATTATCCTGGGATTCCCCGATGGCACCTACCGGGGCGATCGTGCCCTCACCCGCTACGAGTTTGCCGCCGGACTCAATGCCCTGCTGAACGAGTTGGCTGAACAAGTTGAGGCCGGGCGCGCCGAGTTTGTTAGCCAAAGCGACCTGACGACGCTGAATCAACTGCAGGAGCAGTTTGCTGACGTCTTGATGGAGGTGCGCGATCGCCTCTCAGGAACGGATGACGAACTGGGGTTGGAGGCTAGAATCCTTCGGGTTGAGCAAAACCAGTTTTCCACCACCTCGAAGCTCTCGGGGGAGGCCATCTTTGCCATTGCGGGGCAGTATGGCGAAAACGAGCGGAACGAATCGGTCTTCCAGAATCGCGCCATGCTGACGCTAAACACCAGCTTTACGGGAACGGATGCCCTAATCACCCGGCTGCTGGCCGCTGATGCGCCCCTTTTTGGTCCTGTGGGACCGCTAACGGCGCGAGATGAGGGGACGGCAGAGGGTGCCCTGATCCAGTCGAGTCGGGGCAGTACCGATGGCGATATTGAGCTGGACCTACTGACTTATGAGTTTGCCCTGGGCGATCGCCTGCAAGCCTATGTCAGTGCAGCGGGGGGCGGCCACAACCACTATGTCCACAGTACCGTCAGTCCGTTTTTTGACCTGTTTGATGGGGGCAGCGGCAGTCTTTCTGTGTTTGGTCAATACAGCCCCATCTATCGCATCGGTGGCGGGGCGGGGTTGGGGCTAGACGCAGTGTTTAAAGAAGGGGCGATCGCCCTTTCCGCAGGCTATCTGGCCGATGAAGCCCCTAGCCCCAGCCTCGGAGAAGGACTGTTCAATGGTGACTATGCCGCCCTGGGGCAGCTTACCCTAACGCCCAACGACGACTGGCAGGTCGGCCTCACCTACGTTCACGGCTATCACACTGCTGACAATGCCATCTTTGACGCTGGCATCGTAGACGAGTTTTTGGTGGGCACCTTTCCGGCCAACGCCGCCCACGTCAGCCTGGACACCGCCGCCGTCACCAACTCCTACGGAATAGAGGCTACCTATGCCCTCAACCGCACCATCTCGGTGCATGGCTTTGGCGGCTACACGAATGTTCGGCTAGTGGATAGCGGCGATGGGGAGGTCTGGTACTACGGCCTCGGTATCGGCTTTCTAGATCTGGTGCTGCCCCAGAGCCTGGGTGGATTCCTCATCGGCGTGGAACCTTACCTCGGCGGCATCGACAGTCGCGCCCTTGACTTTAAAGATGATACATCGCTGCACATTGAGGGCTTCTACAACCTGCGGCTGTCTGACTTCATTTCCGTAACGCCGGGCTTAATCTGGATCACCGCCCCCGATCAGAATCGGGACAATCCTGATCGAGTGATTCTGACGTTCAGAACCACCTTTAGCTTTTAGCTTGAGGGAATCTCCCGTCGCGCAGGCAAGCAGCCAGCATCTGGGGCAAATAAGTAGGTCAGCACAATTAAATTCATGTTAGAAAACCGGGGGAGCGCCCCGGTTTTCTAGCCTCCGTTTTTCAACGCAGTTCTACTTACCGCAGCAAATTCTCATCGAGAAATCTTTTAAGAGGGTGTTTGAGAAGTCTTGCCCTGAGTAGCAGAACCATTCAATCCCCCTTAGCCCCCCTTAAAAGGGGGACTTTTGCTCCAGTCCACCCTTGAAAAAGGGGGGCTGGGGGGGATCGTTAGGTGCTTAAAACTACAGTTAGCCACTTTTCAAACATGCTCTAAGGCGATTTCTGGGAAAAATTCTACCCCTAGTTAAACGGTCGGTAGGGCAAATGGCCATTTCCCCCTTAGGTCATCGGGTAAAACCATTTTCAAAAGTTCATTTTCAAAAGTCTCCTAAGTTCCTCATGACTCCTGCTGAAGCTCTCGCGGATTGAACAGGAACGGAACGCCGCTGGATTTGCCGGTCATAACCAGTACGTTGGGCATTTGGGAGCCGCCCTGCCGCCAGGCTTCGATCGCCTCTTTTTGCAGCACCAGTTCGCCGCCCGCCGCCTTCAAAGTTTCCGCCAGCAGCCGCTGAGCTTCCGCCTTACCCTTGGCCCGGTTGATGTCGGCCTGGGCTTCTTGAGCCGCTTCCTGGGCGATGAATACTGCCCGACGGGCCCGCTGCTCAGCAATTTGTTTGTCCTCTACTGAGCGAGCAAACTCCTTCGAGAAGTTGAGGTCAATAATGCTGGTGTCGAGCACGATGACGCCATATTTTTCTAGCCGCTCGTTCAGCGCCAGGTCAAAGTCTTGCTTAAGCTCGGTACGCTTAGTAATTGATTCTTCAATCGTGCGGCGGGCAGCGGCAATCTTAAAGGATTCCTGGGTTTGGGGGGCAATAATCTTTGACACCAAATTGCCCAGGGTTCCCTGAGTCCGGCGAATTTCTACGACCCGCGACGGGTCCAGGCGGAAGTTGATGGCAAAGCTAGCCCGCAGGCTCTGGAGGTCGCGAGTAGCGCTTTCTGCAGGAACCTCAAACTTTTGTACGGTCACGTCATATACGTCAACTTTGGAAATGATGGGGGGCTTGAGGTGGATGCCCTCCAACAGTGCGCCATCCCGTGCTTTGCCCAAAATGCTGATGACTCCGGCCTGACCAGGGTTAATCACCACAAATGAGTTAAGACCGATAAAGATGATGACAAAGGCAACTAGGGCAGCGATGATGGTCGAGAGGCTTTGCTGTGGGTTCCGCAATGTTTCGTCTCCTCGTCGTAAAGGGGAACAGACCGAGGTTATTGTAACGCGCCCGACTCATCTTAACCGACCTTAAGGGCTCAAGCACCGTTAATTACAACTTAAGGGGTGTATGCCCCCAGCGGAGGCGCACACCCCCAAGAAAATAATTTTGTTTAACTACTTCACTGGCAGGTTGACTGCTAGCGACCCAGGTCATGCATGGCGTGTATTGCATCGGTGCAGCGCTGGGTAACCGCCGTGAGCTCCTCGCGATCGCTCGACTCTGGCGGCAAAATCAGCTGGCCCACCCGCACAGTCACCGGTGCGGGACGGGGTAGTCCTTTTCCCAAAATATGCTGAGTTCCCCAAAGGCTCACCGGTAGGAGAGGCACCTGGGCTCTAGCCGCAATCAGGGCAGCCCCCAGCTTGGGTGAGGAAATGCGGGCGTCGCGGGTGCGCGTCCCCTGCAAAAAGATGCCCACGGCCCAATCCTTCTCTAGTCGCTTTAGGGTGGCATCGATAGCCGAGCGATCGCCCGTCCCTCGGCTAACTGGATAGGCACCATAGGCACGAATTGCTGGCCCCAGGAGCGGGACGTCAAACAGCTCTTGCTTGGCCATATAGGCCACCGGGCGGCGCATACAGGTAGACAGCAGGGGCGGATCAAAGTAGCTAGCGTGGTTGCTCACCACCAGCACGGGGCCTCTGCGGACCAGATTGTCCTTACCGTGGAAGCGCCCTCGAAAATAAATGCGAAACAGGGGCTCAACCGCTCCCCATTTCAGCATCCAGTACATGACGCGATTCCCGAATGGCTCCCGATTTTGGCTCATTGCATCCACATCCGCTCTAAGAATTTGGGAGATTTTTGAGAATGATCTTACCCGATGATGTAAGGGCGAATGGCCATTTGTCCCTACTAAGTACACGGCCATAAGTAAAGCTAGTGGGGTGGGGGGGGGGGGGGGGGGGGGGCGGGCGCCCCGCGCGGGCGCGCAAATGGGGGGCAGGGGCAACAAGGGGGCGGGCGGGCGGGCGCGGGGCGGAGCCGCTAGCTAGCCGGTG
>JBHJGR010000001.1:0-10297 GCA_050331615.1 Elainellaceae cyanobacterium | reverse complement strand
CTGCGGCAAAAAGCTGAAAATGCTGGCGGCAGCGTCAACGAATTTCCAACCCAAACGACGAAACTATCCCAGCGCTGTATATGCGGACGCATCAACAAAAAGCCCCTCTCTCAACGGGTACATGCCTGTGAGTGCGGGGTGATATCTCAGCGAGATTTGTTCAGTGCATCTCTCGCTCGGTTTGTTGATGCAGATGGCTGCTACCAAGCGGAAGCCGCTCGAAGCGGCTTCCTGGGTGTGGACTCGCTCCTATGGTCGGCTTGGCAGCAAGCGGGAAACCCATGTAGACAATGTTCGATAGCCAGTCCTCAGATTGTCAACGTTGCAGCTCTGCCAGCGTCATAGACGAACGACCGGGAAGCATGGTTGAACCCTGATAAGAGGCTGGATGATGTAGGTCTATCCGAGAGCCAGCCAGAGTCAGGTGGATTCCATGAACCCCCGCCCTTCTAGGGCTGGGGAGATGTCAGTATGGATGGCCACCAGCCCGATCAGGCTCCGCCCAAATCGACAGCCCCAGCAGCAGGGCCACCATTGCCGCCGTATAGAAAACCATCGGCAGGCCCATAAACTTCCACACAGGTCCCAGGATTAGCGGCGATATAAACTGGCCCAGGGAATTCATGCCCGTGCCCACCGCCAGGACGCTGGACCGCAGCTCGGGGGGCGACAGGGTCGATAACCCGTCGTAAATGTTGGGAATGGCAATGCCAAAACCCATGCCAAACAGCACGGCAGCGGGCAGGATGAGCCAGAGCTGACTCAGGAACGGAATCGTGCCCAGCATCAGCCCCATGGTGACAAAACCCAGGCCGATGGTGCGGTTGGTGCCTAGGTGCTTAGCCAGGTAGCTGGCCCCCATTGCCGACATCACCGCCGCCCCGATGGCTCGAATCCCTAGAACGAAACCATTAAGGGCAGGACCTGCACCGATGATCTGCTTGAGGTAGAGGGGCGTGTAGATGACGACCGCATAAACCACCGCTGCTGCCAGTATTACTGTTAGATAGAGCTTGAGGACCGGGGGTTGACGCACGACCCGCTTCAGCTTGCGCCCTTGGCCCGCTTCAATCAGGCTACTTCTGCGCGATCGCCGCTCCTCTAAAATAATGGCTGCTACCAGCGCCGTTGGCACCCCCAAACCGTATAGGTAAAAGGCAAATCGCCAGTCAAAGGAACCCACCCAGCCTCCAGCAATGGGAATGAGGATGCTGGCAGTGGTCATGGCGCTGGTGGCATAACCCAGGATGCGGGTCCGGGCCTCCCCCTCATACATGGTGCCCAGCAGGCCGATACTGGCTGCCGCAATCCCTGCACTGGAAATCCCCAGCAGGACGCGGGTGATCAGCAGGGTCGGCAGATTAGGCATGAAAGCGCCCGCCACGCCAAATAGGGAATAGAGGAGCAAACTCGGGAGCAGCACCCGCATTTTGCCGATACGGTCGGCCAGGATGCCTAGCACGGGGGTGAAGAGGGCGATCGCCAGCGCATGGGCACTCACCAGCGTACCCGCCCAGCCCTGGTCGAGGTCGAGCTGCTGGACGATCTCGGGCAAGACTGGCGACACCACTCCTCCAGTCATGGTGGTAAGACACCCAGCAGCTACCAGAACGCACAGCTTGGCAAACTGGTGCTGGGGGTTGGGCATTGGGGGAGGCTTAGATGACGTATTAACAGAGGTCATTACCGATCCGGTTGAAAAACGCTACCCATCTTGCAGCGGTTTAATGTCCTCTTGCGACTATAACATCTGCTATCCAGCCCTCTGCTGGCTGAGCATCCAGACGGGCTAGAAGGACAGTATCCGCATTTGTCCATTTTCTGAACTGGCCTTTTCCCCGTGCAGCTGCATCAAATAGGGGGTAGATTAATTATCGCTGACGAGGAAATTGGCTGCCTGCTGCGATCGCTTAGGAGGAAGCATTGCTAGATTCGTAGGCGGTCATAGTAAACGTAGCTGTGGCGGGGTGCGCCCCTCGCCAGGAGGCACACCCCACTAGCTTTTATCTATGGCCGTGCGCTTAGGCGGTTGGTAGGGTCAAATGGCCATTTGCCTCTACGTCGTTGGTAAAATCATCTTCAAAAATCTCATCACCCTTTACTCATGGAAAGAGAAAAGCCAACCGAGCTGACCACAACGCTGAAGGGCGAAACCGTTCGGCGGGGCGTCCGGGAAGTTGGAATTAATCCCAACTACTGGTATCCCCTGGGGTGGGCCTCCCAGCTCAAACCAGGACAGACGATGCCCGCTGTGGTGTGGCAACAGGCGATCGCCGTCTACCGCGACCACCAGGGGCACCTCCACGCCCTGGAAAACCGCTGCCCCCACCGGGGGGTTGAGCTGCATCGCGGCAAAGTATTGGGCAAGAATCTAGCCTGCGCTTACCACGGCTGGGAGTTCGATGGCGAGAGCGGGGACTGCGTCAACATTCCCTACCTGCCCAATCAGCAAAAGCTGCCTTGCGCCCGTGCCCGCAGCTACCCAGCTTGTGAACAATACGGACTGATCTGGGTCTTTCCTGGGGATGCGGCGCTAGCTGAGGGGCGATCGCTCCCTGAAGTGCCGGAATTCGACCAGTCTGACCGGTGGCTCATGGTGCCGATTACGGCTCACTTC
Organism: Elainellaceae cyanobacterium; assembly: GCA_050331615.1. Classification (GTDB taxonomy): domain Bacteria; phylum Cyanobacteriota; class Cyanobacteriia; order CAKZMO01; family CAKZMO01; genus JAYKGU01. Next base: position 7,680 of record JBHJGR010000001.1, on the reverse strand, counting down.
CAGGCCCACTTCTCGGTTTGCAACGAAAATGCCATGGACGTATTCCACGGATTTCTCCATCAGGATTTGCAGGGATGGTTCGATCCGCTGCTGCTTGATCTCGCCACCACTGACAGCTCCGTGTGTGCGAAATATCAGGTGTCTTACAAGGGACGACTAGCTAAGTTCCTGGGGCTGAGCGAGCGGGCTGACGAGGTGACGACCCTGCCAATCACGATTCGCTACCGCTATCCCCACTATGCCAGTTCCCTAGAAGGGGTATCGTCGGTCTACCTCATGCGCCTACCGGTGGGGCCTCAGGAAAGCCACTCCTTCGCCCTGTTTTTCTTTAAGCTGGGCCTGCCCATGGGGCTGATTAAACCCGTCAAGCCGCTGCTCCAATGGGTCATTCAACGATTTATGCTGCAGAAATTCCTCAACCAGGACATTGAAATGATGGAAAGTGAGCAGCGGCAGTATGGAGCCCAGCCTAGACGGCCACTGGTGGAAATCAATCCTGCCATTATTGCCCTGCAGCGGGTGATTGTCCGGCAGTATGAGCAATTTATGCAACAATCAAGTCAATCGCCAGACCTGTCCCAGTACTCCGCTGAGGCAGAGTTAACCCCAACTTCGGCGGGGGTTCAACCAGAGTCGGAGGCGATCGCCCGGCTCACTGGTGGCGATCGGTGACAATCCTCAGGCATCCCAAGCCTGCGGAACTGTCACATCATCACCAAACGAGTTGTGTACTTTTTGGCAGAGTCATAGAGGAGGGTCCGGGTCAGATCCCCGCTACCCCAGTCGTTTATGCTTTGCCAGCAGTTTTGCAGCTAGTGGGCTGTGAGATGGGTTAAGCAGCGTCATCGATGAGGTGCCTCCCTCGTTTGGCAACTTGGCTGACGCAGGAGGATACCCTCGTCCTGTCTCACGGCTGTTGAGCTAGAGGCAATCCGCATTTCAAAAACCAGTAACAGATAAGGTGAGGGGAGTTTACAGTGCAAGTTGTTAAGGAATACGTTCAGCGCTGGTACGAGAGCGGGCTTGACCCTGATGAGTACATCTGCCATCGGCGTCAGGGGAATCTCGTCGAGATCGAGGAGGCAGCGACGGGTATCCATCGTACTGCCCTGACCTTTTGCACCAACGACGTTCTGGGGCTGGTGCAAAATCCTGCCGTGCAGCAAGCCGCGATTGACGCCATTTGCCAGTACGGCACTTCCAATAGTTCCTGCTCCGTGCTGAGCGGTCGCATCGACCTACATCGGCAGCTTGAGGATGAAATTTCCGCCTTTAAGCACCTGCCCCATACCCAGCTTTTCCTAAATGCCTGGATGGCGCTTCAGGCTCTCATGGATGCGTTTTGCCACCTGGCCATTCCGGTGCCCAATTTCCAGCACACGCGGGAAACCCTGATTCTGACCGATGTGCTCAACCACGGCTGCATCATTTCAGCGATCAACAACGCCAATACCCGTTCTGGTAAGCTGTTTGGCCATAGTCCCCGCGTCCGGGTCCGCCCCTATCGCCACTGCGATACGAATGACCTGGCGCGAAAGCTCAAGCGCTATGCCCGTCCGGACGATCGCATCATGGTGATTTCAGATGCAGTCTTTTCTATGGACGGCGACCTGGCCCCGCTGCCCGACATCATTGACGTCATGGCCCATTATGAGGACAGCGTACTCGTGATGGACGAGGCCCACGCCAGCGGCGCGATTGGTGCCACCGGACGAGGCATCTACGAGCATTTTGGCCTCTTACCTCAAGATGCGATGGATCGGGGCGTAGTTCCCGTGATCATGACCACCTTTTCTAAGTTCGCGGCTTCGGCGGGGGCTGCCATCAGTAGCCCCATCGCCGAGCTGAAGCCCCTGCTCAATGTCTCACCCACCTCCATTGGCACCATCTCCCTGCCCGCTCCCACCACTGCGGCGGCTTTGGAGAGCATTCGGCAGGTGCGCCGCCATCCCGAGCTGGTGCAGCGGCTACAGGACAACACGCGGTACTTGCGATCGCGTCTAATTGAGCACAATTTCAGCGCCATCGGCGAAACCAACGTGGTGCCGGTAATCCTGCCGTCTGACATCAATCCAAAAGTATTCGCCCGCAAGATGATGAACGACTACGGCATTTGGATCTCCCCTATCTGGTTCATCGCCAAGCCCCGGCTGCGGATTACGACCAACGCACTGCACACCCGCCACGATATCGATCGGCTGGTGGATGCTATGGTGCTCACCCGCAACGCACTCTACAAGCCTACGCTGACGCCTGCTCTAGAGGTAAGCAGCCTGGAGGCAGTTTAAGCTAGGGCAGACGAGCCAAAATCTGGGGGAATATCCTGCAGACGACCTGGCCCAACGGCGTTTAGGGCTTCCCCCAGAGCAATATTGCCCACGTAAAGGGCTCGCCCGATGATCGCTCCTCTTACCCCCACTGGCTCCAGAGCCAGCAGACTCAGCAAATCCGTTAACGACCGAATGCCGCCAGAAGCAATCACCGGCACGGACACGGCCTCAGCCAGCTCCCGCAGCGCTTCCCGGTTGGGGCCGCTCAGGGTACCGTCGCGGTAAATGTCGGTATAGATAATCGACGCTACGCCCCGCTGAGCCATTTGCTGGGCCAGGGCCACAGCCTCCACTTCCGAGGTTTCTAACCAGCCCCGCGTCGCTACCTTGCCGTTGCGAGCGTCGATGCCGACGCTGATCCGCCCTGGAAACTCCTGGCAAAGCTGGCTCACTAGCTCGGGCTGCTCGACGGCGATGGTGCCCAAAATGGCCCGGTCAACCCCAGACGCCAGCAGCTGGGCGACACTTTGACGATCGCGCAGCCCCCCCCCCACCTGGACAGGCACCGGCACCGCGCGGACGATGCTGGCGATCGCCGCTCCATTGATCGGATGCCCCGCCTTCGCACCATCCAGATCCACCAGATGTAGCCGCCCCGCACCCTGCTCTACCCACTGCTGGGCCACGGCAACGGGGTCCTCACTAAAAACCTGGGACTGGTCATAATCGCCCTGATAGAGGCGGACACAGCGTCCATTGAGCAGGTCGATTGCAGGAATCACATCCATCGGTTTCCTCCGGAAATCTTAATCGGGAGTGCTATTGTATCGCGCGGGTGTGGCATCGCTTGGCATCAGGGCAGGCTTACCGGCTCATCTCCGATGCGCCCCGGCTGGCCACGACGAGCTGCCCCACCGTATCAAGCAGTACTTCAGGCCGGACGGGGTGGGGTAGCCGTACATCGGCAGCCGCCAGCCCTGCTGCCGGCTCATCTACCGACAGGCCAGGACGGATGAGAGCCAAAACTTTCACCCGCTTTGTCAGGGGATTTTGCCGCAGGTCGCGAATCAGATCCTGTCCGCTGATGTCAGTGACATGGGCTCCGATAATCACCAGTACGGGCTGCAGCATTTCCACCTGGGCGACGGCCTCTAGTCCCTCCAAAATCCAAACGAGCTGATATCCAGCCGCCGTTAGCATATCGGAGATGAGGTGGGCATTTTCGCTGTGCTGGTCAATTAGGACGATGCGCCCCAGCGGCTGGGGCAGTGAATCGGGGCGGGAGGCTCTCGTGGTGGCATGCTGCCCAAACGGTGTGCGAGGTAAAGTGACCGTGAAGACGGTGCCCACGTTCACGGTGGAGTCGCAGTCAATCCAGCCGCCGTGCAGCTCTACGAGTTGCTTAGTCAACGCCAGGCCCAGCCCCGTACCCTCATACTCGCGGCGGTAGGAGCTATCGAGCTGCCGAAATTTCTCAAAAATGATGGTCTGGAAGTGCTCGGGAATGCCAATGCCCGTATCCTGTACCCGAATCACTACCACGGTATTGTCTGCAAAGACGCGCAGGCATACTTTGCCAAACTGAGGGGTAAACTTGATGGCGTTGCTCAGCAGGTTGACAACTATCTGGCGGAGGCGATAAGGGTCGGCGGTGAAGCGATCGCAGTCTCTGGAAACCTGCAAATCTAGCTCCAGCCGAATGTCCTTACTCTGAGCTTTGCCCTGATACTCCTTAAGGCACTGCTGCACCAGGAGCGACAGAGAAAAGTCCTGCAGGTCGAGCATCAGATGGCCTGCCTCGGCCTGGGATAGGTCGAGAATGTCGTTGATCATGTCGAGCAGGTGTTCGCCCTGGCGGTGAATATTCTGCAGGTAGTAGCGCTGCCGCTCTCCATACTCAATGGCATTGGCGTGAGCGTTGGTGTGCTCAGCGGACCACCGCAGCAGGGTGGCCGACATGCCTAGGATGTAGGTCAGCGGCGTCCGCAGCTCGTGATTGACGGCGGCTAAGAATTCGTCCTTGGCCCGGTTCACCGCCTCGGCGCTGAGGACGGCTGGATCATCAGCAATCACCGCATCTGGTTGGGCAGAACCAGGCTTGGAAGACAGGGGGGCGATCGCAGTTCGGTCGGTTTGGTCGGCCAGAAGCGTGACTAAAGCTAGAGTGAATTGGCTCTGTAGGTGAGCCTGATTGGGTTGGGGAACGGTGCCCAGCTGGGCTGCCACGCTGCGAATCGATGACTGGGCAGGGGTTGGGCGGGCCAACTGCTTCAGAAAGTCGCGAATCAAGTCGGGGTCAAAGGTGAGGTCGATGAGGTAGTTGAGGGTCGCCTCTGGCGGCGGCAGCGGGGCCACGGCAGGGGAACCTGCGGGGGAGGCGGAAGCCGTCGGTGACGCCTGGTCGGCACTGGGTTCACTCCCCCCAGAAATTTGCCAGCGCGACGGCTCTAGCTCCTCAGTGGCCAGGGCCTGGAGGTCTTCCGGAGGGGCATCTGGGGGAAGCTCGGCAGGGGCTGCCGCAACCAGCAGCACGCTGAAAGGCTTGGACAGGATGAGCGTAAAATGGCTGACAGTGGCGATCGCCTCGGCACTCAGGGGCAAAGTCGTTTCGGTAGCAATGATAGTACGGGGGGCGATCGCTTCAGTTTTAAGCTGGCGAGCTGTCTGCTGCAGCAATAGCCGCAGACGACGGAAAACGGGCGGAGAAACGGCGTGACGATAGCTAGGAAAGGCCGACTGACTCATATCGCGAAATCATAGGGGTTAAATCGCCCCGACGCAGCCGCACCAAGAACCCATCCGAAAACCCTCTGGGGATTTGGGACAGCAAAAACTCTGGCGATTTCTCGGAGGGCGTTAAACCGCTGGCCAGAACGGGGCCAGATGGATGGGCGATCGCGCAGAAAACAAGATTCCCGCGCTGTTGGTAGGTTCGAGGTTGACGATCTGCATAAACACAATCTGCATGAACATAGTATCTTGGGGGTTCGCCCGCCCCAGCGAATCTAAAGAATGTTGTGATAGTTGGCGGAATCCTAGGTTATGCACCGTTTAGCAGCGATCCCCGGCGGCTGGACCCCTGATCAGGAGGGGGTGATTTTTGTCGAGCAGACCCCTGCTCCCATCGTGGTTCTCACCGCCGCCGACACCGATATTCAAACCCTGGCAAGCGCCCACGCGCAGCTTCCGGCGGATTTTCCTGCCGTTCGAGCGGTCAACCTGCTCCAGCTGCAGCAACCCCTCACCATCGATGCCTATGCCGATGCGGTTCTAGCCTCGGCCCGAGCCATTGTCGTCCGGCTGCTGGGCGGTCGCGCCTACTGGCCCTACGGGCTGGAGGTGGTGCGGGAAGTGGCCCAGCGAAATCAGGCCAGCCTGATGGTGATTCCAGGGGACGATCGCCCCGACCCCAATTTGATGAGCCATTCGACGGTGCCCCTGGCAAAGGTCAACCAGCTCTGGCGCTATTTCACCGAGGGCGGCGTCGCTAATGGGATAGCTGCCCTCCAGTTCATCGCCGATGTGGGTTTGGGGACGGCCTATCAGCCAGCCCCGCCCCGTCCGGTGCCCCAGATGGGTCATTACGGCTGGAAAAATCCGGCCCTGTCCGCAACGCCGCCAGCCGCTGGAGCTGTGGGCATTCTGTTCTACCGTGCCCACTACCTATCAGGCAACACAGCTCCCATTGATGCTCTGTGTGCGGCTCTGAGCACCCGAGGGCTCCAGCCAGTGCCAGTGTTTGTCGCATCCCTGCGCGATTCCGATATTCAGGCTCAGGTATTGGCTGAGTTGACCCAGGGGAAAGGCATCCAGGCTTTGCTTAATACCACCAGCTTTGCGATCGCCCAACTGGATACGGAAGTGGTCAACCTGGAGCTATGGCGGCAGCTAGATGTGCCAGTGATTCAGGTCATCCTCAGCGGCGGCACCCAGGCCCAGTGGGAGAGCCAGTGGCGCGGATTGTCCCCCCGCGACATTGCCATGAACGTAGCCCTACCCGAGGTAGACGGTCGCATCATCAGCCGGGCCGTCTCCTTCAAGTCTGTCCAGTCCCGCCATGAGCAGCTAGAGGTGGACGTGGTAGGTTACGAACCGGTGGGCGATCGCGTCGAATTTGTCGCCGATCTGGCTGCCAACTGGGTGCGGCTGCGGCAGACGCCCCCCGCCGAGCGTCGCGTCGCGCTGATTCTGGCCAACTATCCCAACCGCGACGGTCGCCTCGCCAACGGTGTAGGGCTGGATACGCCTGCTAGCTGCGTCAATGTGCTTCGGGCACTGCGAGATGCAGGTTATCGAGTAGAAGACATTCCCGCAACGGGGGATGACCTGATGGCCCGCCTTACCCAGGGCGTCACTAACGATTCGGAGGCGCAGGATCTGCGGCCCGTCCAGCAGTCCCTAAGCGGAGCAGAGTATGGGGAATGGTTCAGTCAGCTTTCCCCGATGATTCAGCAGGCAGTGGGCGATCGCTGGAACAGCCCGCCTCAGTCCGACGAGTTTCCCATTGCGGGCCTGCAGTTGGGCCATGTCTTCGTCGGCATCCAGCCCTCGCGGGGCTACGACCACGACCCAGCGCTGAACTACCACTCCCCCGACCTGGAGCCGCCCCATGCTTACCTGGCTTTCTACCAGTGGCTGCGGCACCGCTTTGGTGCCCAGGCCGTGATCCACCTGGGCAAGCACGGCAATCTGGAATGGCTGCCGGGTAAGAGTCTGGCCCTGTCTGCCACCTGCTATCCCGAAGTGGCCCTGGGAGCCATGCCCCACCTCTATCCCTTTATCGTTAACGACCCAGGGGAAGGCTCTCAGGCGAAGCGCCGCGCCCAGGCCGTGATCGTTGACCACCTCACCCCGCCCCTGACTCGGGCCGAACTCTACGGCGGCCTACAGCAGTTGGAAGGGCTGATTGACGAATACTACGAGGCCCAGTCCCTCGATCCCACCCGACTGCCCGTGATTCGCGATCGCATCACCACCCTCTTCCGCGACGAACACCTCCAAAACGACCTGGGGCTGACCGATGCTGGAGGCTCGCCCCCCGCTTTCGACGCCATCCTCCGCCAGACTGACGGCTACCTCTGTGAACTCAAGGAGGCCCAGATCCGTGACGGTCTACACATTCTGGGGCAATGTCCCGAGGGACGGCAGCTCCGGGATTTGCTGGTGGCGATCGCCCGCCACCCCAACCACCACCAGATGGGCCTGACTCGGGCGATCGCCGCCCACTGGCACCTCGACCTCGACCCCCTCACCGCCGACCCCACCCAGCCCTGGCATCCCTCCTCCGACCGTCCCATTCCCCAGCTCGAAGGCTGCCACACCCTCGGCGATGTCATCACCGCCCTCGAACACCACGCCGCCACCCTCGTCGAACCCCTCCTCACCCCCCCATCTCCCCATCCTCCCATCC